>CAJJTG010000032.1 GCA_905194675.1 uncultured Collinsella sp.
GGGGCACCAGAGATTTGCCGAGCCCGGTACCACCACGGTGCCGGGCTCTTCTGGTCTAAGGGCCGGATTCGGACCGTCGACACCCGCGTCACTCATTTCCCCGCGGGGGGAGTTTTCGAATCCGCCCGGGGGCACCAGAGATTTGCCGAGCCCGGTACCACCACGGTGCCGGGCTCTTCTGGTCTAAGGGCCGGATTCGGACCGTCGACACCCGCGTCACTCATTTCCCCGCGGGGGGAGTTTTCGAATCCGCCCGGGGGCACCAGAGATTTGCCGAGCCCGGTACCACCACGGTGCCGGGCTCTTCTGGTTTAAAGGTATACCGTGGTTTTCGCTACTTCAGATGAAGAAAGCGCCCGTTTGCAGGGGGAGCAAACGGGCGCAATTGAGCGAATGTATTTACGTCAGCAGCCGCTGTGGGCAACGTCTTGATGACTAGTTGGTCGTACCGGAATCGTCGCCTGAATCAGTACCAGAGCCAGAAATCGAAACCGTCAACGTGATCGTGCTGTCGGTAGACTGCTTGCCGGTGGGGGAGACGCCCGTAACGGTGGCGTTTTCATTGCCGCTCACGGGGTTGCCGTTCTGATCGCAGAATGCGATGTTGTAGAACCCGGCGTTGTTGAGCGCGGTGACGGCCGCGGAGATGCTCTTGCCGTACAGGTTGCCCGGAACGCTGGCCTTGCCGGACTTCTTGGCAATGACGACGGTAATCGTGGCGCCAGGCTTCTGCTTGCCGCTGGGGTTCCAGCTAATCACGGTGCCCTCGGTAACCGAATCGTTCTCCTGGTAGCTCACGTCGACGCCAAAGCCTGCCATATCGAGGGCGTTGCGCGCCTGGGCCTCGGTCATGTCGGTCAGATCGGGGACGGAGGTGGTGTCAGGACCGCTGGAGACCTTGTACGAGATGGTCGTGCCCTTCTCGACTTCCTTACCGGGTTCGGTGCCCTGCTCAAAGACCTGGCCCTCATCGGCCTCGTTGGCCTCCTCGGAGGCGTTGCCCTTCAGGCCAACGCTTGCCAGCGCGGCTTCTGCCTGGTCCTTGGTCAGGCCGACAAGCCGGGGAACCTCAACCTTCTCGGAGGGCTTGGGGCCCTTGGAGATTACCAGGTTCACCTTGGTGCCCTTGGCCTTCTTGGTTTTGCCGTTGGGCGTCTGCTCGGCGACCTTGCCCTCGTCGATATCGTCGTTGTAGCTTTGGTCGATGGTGCCGACCTCGAGGCCGGCTTCCTTGATCTGCTCGACGGCAGTCTGCTGGTCCTTGCCCAGCACATCGGGCACGGTGACCTGCTCGCCGCCAAAGAGTCCTGTGGCAAAGGCCACCACGATACCGATGACGGCAACGGCTGCCACCACGGCGGCGATGATCTTGTTCTTGTTGGATTTGGGCTTTTCGACCTCGTAGGAGCCGGTGGAGCCCGAAACCGAGCTACGGGCGGTATTCTGGCCGCTCACGCCCGAGACGGGACGTACCATGGCGCGCGTCTGATCGGAAAGCTCGCGAGTCTTGGTGGCGCCCAGTTCACCGGGTGCACCGATGATGCGCGTGGGCTCCGAGATGTTGACGGCACGGCCCGACAGGTAGCTGTTGAGCACCTGACGCAGCTCGTCGGCGGTCTGGAAGCGGTTTGCCGGGTCCTTCTCCATGCACTTGAGGATGATACGCTCAAGGTCGGCGTCGACACCGGAGTTGATCTGGCTCGGCGGAATAGGCAGCTCGTTGACCTGCTTGAGTGCGACTGAGATGGCGTCATCACCGTCAAAGGGCACGCGGCCGGTGGCGCACTCGTACATCACGACGCCCAGCGAGTAGATATCCGAGGTGGGGCCGAGGTCCTGACCACGGGTCTGCTCGGGACTGACGTAGTGGGCGGTTCCCAGCACGTTGTTGTCTTGCGTGAGGTGGCTGTTCTTGGCGCGCGCGATGCCAAAGTCCATCACCTTGATGTTGCCGTCGGGCAGCACCATGATGTTCTGCGGCTTGATGTCGCGGTGGATGATCTCGTGCTTGTGGGCGACCGAAAGCGCGGAGCTGATCTGCGAGCCGATCTGGGCGACCTTCTTGGGGTCGAGGGCGCCGTGGCTCTTGATGCCGCTCTTAAGGTCGGTGCCGCGCAGGTACTCCATGACGATGTAATAGGTGTCGCCGTCCTTGCCCCAATCGTAGACGCCCACGATATAGGGGGAGGAGAGACCGGCTGCTGCCTGGGCCTCCTGCTTAAAGCGTGCGGCGAAGGTTGCGTCGCCAGCATACTGCGGCAGCATGATCTTGACGGCTACCGTGCGGTCGAGGACCTGGTCCTGCGCACGGAAGACGGTCGCCATGCCGCCTGTCCCCACCTTATCCTTGAGGAGGTATCTTCCCCCGAGGACCCTCTGTTCCATTCCTGCTCCTAACATAACTATTCGCTCAACGATGTGTGTAGTACCTACGATGTGGCCGCTGGGGCCGTGTGGCGCGTTGCCGCTAACTCTTCGGCCGCGGCGCGCCTCGGGTGTCCGATTCGATCATGGGCATCACGCTCCCTGTGCGGCGAGCGCCGCGGTCAGGACGATGCCGGCAATCTTGGCCGCCTTGACGTCGTGTTTGTCGTAATCCTCCAAGGCCACCGAGATGGCGACCGTGGGTGAATCGTAAGGTGCAAAGCCAACGAACATCGAGTTGACGTTGGTGCCGCCGGTCTCGGCCGAGCCGGTCTTGCCGGCGACCTTGACGCCGGGGACCTGGGCATCGGTGCCGGTACCGGACTGGACGACGGCGAGCATGGCCTGCTTGACCTGGTCGGCCGTGGCGGAGCTGACGGCCTGACCCAGCGAGCGGGACTGCGTGGTCTTGACCACAGTTCCGTCCGGGGCGAGTACCTGGGCTACAAAGTACGGGTCCATGACCACGCCACTGTTAGCGATGGCGGCGGCAATCACGGCGTTTTGCATGACGGTGGTCTGCGGGCCGGGCGTGTGGTCCATGCCGACAGGCTGGCCGGCGCCGGCCCAAGCGGTCTCCCACTCGGTCATGAGCGACGGGTCTGCCATGATGGAGGCCGCGGAGGTCAGGTCCTGGCCGAGCTTTTGGCCGTAGCCAAAGGCGTTGGCAAACTGCACGAGCGTGTTTGCGCCAACTTCGTTTGCCACCTGGCCAAAGACGACGTTGGAGGACACGGCAAAGGCCTGCTGCAGGCTGATGGTGCCGTAGCTCTCGTTGGCATAGTTGGTGACCGGTGCGTTGCCGATGTCCATGGAGCCGGGCGCCTGGTAGGTGCTGGTAAGGCTGGCGGTGCCGGTCTCGAGTGCCGCGGAAAGCGTAACGACCTTAAACGTGGAGCCCGGCGTGTACAGCGCGTCCATGGCGCGATTGTACATAGAGCCGTCCTCGCCGCCGCCAGCCTGCAGTAGGGCGTCGATGTTGGTGTTGTCGTAGGTGGGCGAGCTGGCACATGCGAGCACCGCGCCGGTACGCGGGTCGATGACCACTACAGCGCCCTTAAAGCCCTTGAGTGCCTGCTCGGCCGCCGTCTGGATGCGCGAGTCGATGGTGAGCTTGGCGGTGTTGCCCGGCTGGGTCTGGCCCGCGAGCGACGCGATGGCGTTGTTCCAGCTGGAGTAGTCCTTAGAACCGGTGAGCGTGTCGTTCATGACGCTCTCGATGGCGGTGGTGCCATACTGCTGGCTCACGTAGCCAACCACGTGCGCTGCCAGGTTACCGTTGGGGTAGGAGCGTACGTAGGTGCCGTCCTCCTGCTGCAGCGACTCGGCCAGCGTCACGCCGTCGGACGTGATGATGGAACCGCGCTGGATGTACTTGGAGCGGGCGATGGTGTGGTTGTTGGTCGGCATGTCCTGATAGTCCTTGGCCTTGATGACCTGGACATAGGTGAGGTTGCCGATAAGGATGGCGAATAGCGCCGTAAAGGCGAGCACCGCACGGGTTAGACGGTTGGCGAGCGCAACGCGGCCGAGCACACCGGATTCAGGCGTGTCGAGCAGGCGACGGCGCATGCGCGAGCCGACGGAATGGCTGCCGCTGCCGTAGGAAGACGAGGTGGCAAAGCGCGTGCCCGTCGGGGCGGCGGCAGATGCGACCTGATCATCGGTGATGGCGGCCATAGTGCCGGTGCCGGTAAGCTCGGCCTCGCGTCCGGTCGCCTCGTCACCGGCGCGCAGCAGGAGCGCGACGATGATAAAGCTCGCCAGCAGCGAGGAGCCGCCCTGGCTCATAAAGGGCAGGGTGACGCCGGTCAGCGGGATCAGGCGGGTTACGCCGCCAACGATCAAGAAGGCCTGGAAGCTGATGGCGGCCGTAAGGCCCGTGGCGCTAAAGGCAGCGAGGTCGGATTTAGCGCGGGCAGCCGTGGTGAGGCCACGCACGGCAAAGAGCATAAACAGGATGAGCACGGCGCCGCCGCCCAAAAGGCCCATCTCCTCGCCGATAGCCGAGAAGATAAAGTCGGACTCGACGACAGGGATGTTGTTGGCCATGCCGTTGCCGATGCCAACACCGACCAGGCCGCCATCGGCAAGCGAGAAGAGCGACTGGACGATCTGGTAGCCCTGGCCCTGGGCGTCCTTAAAAGGATCGACCCAAACCTGGAAACGCACCTGAACGTGCGATAGGAACTTGTAGGCGCCCACGGCTCCGACAGCTAAGAGCGCAAGGCCGATGACGACATACGAGAATCGTCCCGTGGCAACGTAGAGCATCAGCAAGAAGATGGTGTAGAACAGCACGGCCGAACCCAGATCGCGTTCGAAGACGACGACGAGCAGGCACACACCCCACACGGCAAACAGCGGCAGCAGCAGTCGCAGGCGAGGGATCTTAAAGCCCAGGATCTTGCGGTTGGAGATGGAGAGCAGCTCGCGGTTCTCGGCCAAGTAGCCGGCCAGGAACAGCACGATAAAGACCTTGGCGAACTCGCCGGGCTGGATGGTAAAGCCTGCGATGCGAATCCACAGCTTGGAGCCCGAGATCGTGGTGCCGATAAAGATGGGCAGCATCAGCAGAATGATGCCGATAATGCCAAAGGTGTACTTGTAGCGCATGACCACGTCGAGGTTCTTAACCAACGCGAGCGTTCCCACCATGAGCGCCACCGAGACAAACAGGATGATGAGCTGTGAGATGGCGAGAGCGGGGGCGAGGCGTGTCACGAACGTGATGCCGATGCCCGAAAGTATAAATACGATGGGTAGGATGGCGGGGTCGGCGCCGGGCGCCAAGATGCGCACGGCGATATGTGCCGCGGCGAAGGCGGCAAAGAGGCCGATCGGCACCGCGAGCGTCTCAAAGGAGATGGCGGCGCCCGCGGTGAGCACGTACATCGCATACAGCAGGATGACGGGGAACGCCGAGGCGATGAGCAAGAGCAGCTCGGTGTTGCGGCGACTCATAAGCGGCACTCCCTTTCTAGTTCTTTTCGGAGGCTTCGGCCTCGGCGGACTGTTCGGCGGTTTTCTCGGAATCTGATTCGGAGGTCGATCCCTGATTGGTGTTGTCGCGAATCGTTTGCGCGTCGATCACCTGGCGGGTCTGCTCTTCATCGATCTGGTGGCGGTACTTGGATATCGTGTCCTGCGCATCGTCGACACTTGTTTGCGGAATGCCCGCCTTGAGGCGGTTTTGCGTGTCTTCGGGCAGGTCGGACAGCTTAATGCTGGTTTCGCTCTCGAGCCAGTGGAGCTTGAGTCCGAGCGGCTTGCCGGGCAGGCCGCGCCAGACGGCGACATTGCCCTGGTAGGTACCCAGGTAGTACGAGCCGGTGACACCCGTGTAGGCCCAGATGGCAGCCGCCAGCACCAAGACGAGACCTAAGACGACGCCGATGGTGACGTTGCGGCGACGCACGCGTTGCGCCTCGCGCATAACGCCATCGTCAACCAGGTCAACGACTACTACGGTCACGTTGTCGTGGCCGCCGGCGGCAAGCGCCGCGTCCACCAGGTTGTCGACGCAGATTTGCGCGGTTGAGGACTGCGTGGCGATGTTCTCGATATCGCTATCGGGAATCATGCTCGAAAGGCCGTCAGAGCACAGGATCAGGCGGTCGCCTTCCTCGATATGCAGAGTGAAGTGGTCGGCATACATGGCGGGGTCTGAGCCCAGCGCACGGGTGATGACCGAACGGTTGGGGTGGACGCGAGCCTCGTCTGCCGTGATCTCGCCGGCGTCCACGAGCTCCTCCACGTAGGAGTGGTCGCGGGTCACGCGGATGAGCGTGCCCTCGTGGAGCAGGTAGGCGCGAGAGTCGCCCACGTGGGCGATGGCGAGCGTGTCGTTTTCGATATAGGCGCAAGTGGCTGTACAGCCCATGCCGGGCTTGCCTAGGCCGTTCAGGGCCGCCTCGATTACGGCGGCGTTGGCTGCCTCGACGGCTGCGGCCAGGCGTGCTGCGTCGGCGGACTGCGGGGCCGTCTTGGCAATAGTCTCGACGGCGATGGAAGAGGCTACCTCGCCGGCGGCGTGACCGCCCATGCCGTCGCATACGCAAAAGAGCGGCGACTGCACCAGGTAGGAATCCTCATTGTGCGGGCGCACACAGCCAACGTCGGAGCGGGCACCCCACATGAGTTGCGTGGTGGTGCCGGCATCATAGGTCGAGTCGGTCTCGATGCGCTCCTCGGTCAGGGGCTCAAAGCTCATGGTCGAGCCGGGGTCTTTGAGCTTGGCTTCAACGGCGGCTACGTCGATCTCGGCTGTGTCACCGGGAGAGACGGTGTCGGTCTCGGCGTTTGATTCGGAATCGCCGGTGTCCGGGGAGTCGAGCTCCTCGGACACGCGGGCGGTCGACTCGTCGTCTTGCGGGCTGACGTCTATAGGCTCGGGCGCCGGCGTAGACGCGGGCGCAACCTCGGATGCCGGGGCTATGGGAAACGCCGGCGCGGCGGGCTCGGGTGCCGCAAACACCGCAGCACTCTCGTTGATTGCGGCGGCGACGGGCTCTGCAAAGTGAGCCGGCGCCGGGGTTGCTTCGGGCGCTGTGGGCTGTTCCGCAGCATGTGCGCCGATGGGCGCCGCTACGGCATCCTCTTCGTCTTCGTTATCGGCGAGATCAGAAATATCATGCGTTACATGCGAAAGAGGCAGGGAGAACACGGTGTCCTCGGGTTCCACGGGTGCGGAGCCCGCCGGAGCGGCGTGGGCCGGCGCAGCTGTGGCGGCAGCCGGTGCCTCGGTCATAGTCGCGGACTTGTTCTCCTCGTCGATCATCGACGGTTCACCTTCATGACCACATCGCCAATCTGGACTTCGTCGCCCTCGCGCAGCGTTGCGGGCTCCACAAGCTGGCGGCCGTTGACGAGCGTGCCGTTAAGCGAGTTGAGGTCCTCGATGATGAGCGCCGGGCCCTGCAGCGAAAAGCGCGCATGCGAGGCCGAGACGAATGGTTCGTTGATGCAGATGTCCGAAGACGGCGAGCGACCGACGATGACGGGGCCGAGCATGTCTACGTGGATGCCGCGGATACCGCGCGGACCCTTGTCCACATCGATCGTCCAGATAGCCGAGTCGCGGCGCTGTCCGCGCACAAGCCCCACGCCGGTCTTCATGACGGCGAACAGGAAGATATAGAGCAGGGCGACCAGGACGATGCGGCCTGCAAAAAGGACGATATCGATGTTCATAAGCGACTATCCCCTAAATTCAAAGGTGCTCAGGCCAAACGTCAGCAGATCGCCGTTGCGCAGCGGGCAGCGCGTAATGCGGCGGTTGTTGACGAGTGTGCCGTTGGTGGAATTGAGGTCCTCGATCGACCAATCCGAGCCCGTAAAGGTGAGCTGGGCGTGGCGGCGCGACACGTTGGGGTCGCGCAGGGCAATGTCGGAAACTGAGCGCTCGCGACCGATGGTTACCTGTGCGGAGGTGATGCTATGGCTCTCGCCGCTCACGACGTCGACGAGCTGGGCAAGCGGGCGCT
This sequence comes from uncultured Collinsella sp., assembly GCA_905194675.1. Taxonomy (GTDB): domain Bacteria; phylum Actinomycetota; class Coriobacteriia; order Coriobacteriales; family Coriobacteriaceae; genus Collinsella. The sequence goes on from CAJJTG010000032.1 coordinate 7,911, forward strand.
GCGGGGCGCGAGTGCTCGCCATGTTGGAGGCGATGCCGGCTGCGGCGCCTAGGCCCACGGCGGCACCGGTCGCGGCGGCTCCGCCCATGCCGGCAAGCGCGTCGCGCGAGACGGTCTGCGGCACCGGGATGGGTGCGGCGGCGGGGTCGGGGACGCTAAGCGCGAAGGGGTCTGCCACGGCAAGCGGGTCGGGAGCGGCGGCGCGAGGCGTCGGCTGCTGCTGGGGCATGGCAGCGGGGCGCTGCTGCTGCGGGGCAGCAAACTGCTGCTGGCCGGCGCGCGGGGCGCCGGCGGCACGGCTTGCCGCGGAGTTGTTCTGGCCCAGGCCGTTTTGATAGGCGCGCTCTTCTTCGTACAGGCGGCCGAGCGTGGGGGCATCGACGTTCTCGGCAAAGACCGAGAACTTGCCGGCGCGCAGCTGCGGATCGATCATAAAGCGCACGAGGGGCTCGCCGACAAAGACATAGCGGCGCTTTTCGGCCTGCGCTTTCACAAACTCGCGGACCTCGCGCGAAAGCTCGGGGTAGAACGGGGCGAGCATGGGATCGTCGTCGGCGGCGATCAGGATGGTATAGAGTGCCGGCGCCGTGTTGACGCCGTTGATCACCAGAGTCTGATCCTCCATGTCGCGAGCGGCCTGCTTGGCAAGCTTCTTAAAGGAGAACGGGGCACGGGTGGCACCGAAGATGCCGGCCACGTGGTCCTCGAAGATGTTCAGGAAGTTCACGAAAGATCACTCTCCGTATAGGTTCTTTGGTATCCGAGCAAATATAGGCATATCCCAACGATTATAGAGGATAGGGTTCCCGCAACCGCCGCCTTGGCGGCGACCGCGGCTGCAAGGCTGGCAATTTCCATATGGTGTGCAAGACAGGATGCCGCTGCGCAGCCGATGCCGGTGACGGCGATAGCGGCGATTGCGGCAAGGTTTGAGCCCTGGTCGGCACGCTTGGCATGGGCATTGAGCAGCGCAGATGACGCTGCGGCAGTTGTCGCGACCAGCACAAAGGCAGCCCAAAGGAGCGGGTCTTCCAGCGCTGCGGCAACGTTACCGAGCCCCAGCACGCCTCCGGCTGAAAGCGCGACCGTCGCCAGACGGGCAAAAAGCACGCCCATGCCCGTTGCCGCGGCGGCGCTTGCCGGGCCGAGCCAAAATGACGCGACGCCGGCGGCGACCCCAGCTGCCAGGAAGGTATTGCCAGTCAGACAGCCAAGCGCGAGTGCACAGGTGAGCGCGGCGCTCGCGGCAGCCTCGGTGCGACCCCAGGCGATCCACCAACCGGACATGGCGGCGGCAAAGATCACCGCGACGGGCAACATCGACAGGATGCCCTGCGCCTGCATGGTGGCGTTGGCCATGAGCACCAAAAAGCCCACAGCCGAGATGGCCGAGCCGATCTGGGGGGCCAGGCCAGCCGCCGCTCCGATCGCGATAGCCGCAATGACCAGGCCGGGAAGCGCCGCGACCCCGGCCGTTTGCATCAGCAAAAAGCTAAAGGCGCCGCACGTTAGCGCCGAGATAGCGTGCATGGTGTAGTCGCGCGCATGGCTCCAGCGCGTGCCCGCCCAGCCGAGCGCGGGGTCGACCTCGATGGCGTCGTCCTCGTAGTACGACGGCTCGATATCGTCGAGCTCCTGCTCGTCATCCGAAAGCTCGCCAACCATTTGCTCCAGACTGCGACGGCCCTCGCGCACGCTGCCCAGACCGGCAAGGAGTTGGTCGCAAAATGCCTCGATGCTGTTGGGGCGGTCCTGCGGCATGGGGGAGAGCGCGCTCATGAGCGCGGCCTCGGCTCCCGGGGGAAAGTGTGGTATCAGCTCGCTGGGATAGGTGGCGCCGCCGATGATGCGGTCGAGCGAGTCGGCGGGCGTGGCCGCCATAAAGGGAGCGCTGCCGCACAAGCCCTCATAGATAACGCAGGCAAGGGCAAAGACATCGGCGCGTTCGTCGACCGTGCCGGTCTCGATATCGAGCTGCTCGGGCGGCATGTAGCCGATGGTGCCGCCGCGCGAGCCGCCAAAGCCACCGGCGGACGACAGTCGCGCCATGCCAAAGTCGGTGAGCTTTACATTGCCCGAGTGGTCGATGAGCACGTTGGCGGGCTTAATGTCCAGGTGGAGTACGCCATTGCTATGGGCGAAGGTGAGCGCCTGGCCCAGGGCATCGGCAATGGCCGCGGCCTCGTCAAAGGTGAGCGAGTGGCCGTCCACGCGATGCAAAAACTCGGCCAGCGACATACCGTCGACATACTCCATGACCAGGTAGGCATAGGCGGTGTCATGCGTAAAGTCGATGACCTGCACGATATTGGGATGTTGAAGCATGGCGGCAGTGTGCGCCTCGCGCAGGACATCCATGATGTCGCTGGCGGGCATGCCGGCGCCGTTGATAAGGGGGATGCGCTTAATGGCGACGCGGCGACGCAGGTGCGTGTCGCGGCAAATCTCGATGGAGCCAAAACCGCCGGTCGCAAGTGTCTCGAGCGGCTGGTACCGCTTGAGCAGCTCGCGAGAGCTGGTGCCCTCCAAAGGAACGTCCGGCGAGAATCGGGCGGTATGTTGCGAGAAAAGCGGCATGGCCAACCCTCGTGCGTTTAAAGTTCGTTTGCGAGCGGCGGGCGTGGAGCCGAGCCGTTCGCGGTGGCATAGATGCTGCTAGTGTAGCACGCTCGGGTGCATGGTGAAGGTAGCGGGGCGAGGTGGCCTATCTGACTTGGCCTTAGTGCTTCTTCTTGTTCTTCTTCTGCTTGCGCTGCTTGCCCTTGGTCTCCTGGGGCTTGTCGCCCTGCTTGGCCTCGGCGGCGGCCTTCTCGGCCTTCATTTTCTTCTTCTTGGTCTCGATGCGGAGTTTTTTGTTGATGCGGGCCTTGAGGAAGGGACCGAACTGCTCGGCATCGCCACGGACGAAGGTGTCCTTGGGGATCGTCACGCCCTGGTCGGCGAACATGGCCACAAAGATGCGCTCGCCGTCGAGTACGTGGTCGAGCTTGTCAAACGGGAAGAACTGCGACTTGCCGCTCTTGCCCCAAACCATCAGGCCGTTCTCGTTGGCGGCGACGCGGCGATAGCGGCCACCCATGGACTCGTCGGCCTCGACGGCGTCGATAAAGTCGCGGGCGAGCGTGTGGTGCAGGTTCTTGCTCCACCAGGCCAAAAAGGCGCCGAACACGATCAGCACGACGCCGAACTTGATCCAGCTGCCGCCGGCCACCAGCATGCCGATGCCGATGAGCGCGGCAATCACGGCGGCGACGTACAGGGAGCCACGGCGCCTGGGCGAGGCGACCAGGCGTGCAAAGTCGGTGACCAGGTCGTTTTCGTACTGGTACTCGTTGAGGTACAGGATGCCGTCGTCGGCTGCGGCCTGCGCCTCAAGCGCGACCTCGACCTGGTCGGCTGCTTCGGAGGGAATGAGGTTGCTCTCTGCGTCTGCCATGCTCTTTGGACTCCTATCGCGGCGGGCTCGCCGTACGGGTTATTATGAATGCAGTATGCCGTGCGACCGCATGGCCGTCGCGGCAACAAGTCTCAGTATACCCGGGGGAGCACCCATGGAATCGTTGTACCGAAAGTATCGCCCGCTCACCTTCGACTCCGTGGTGGGCCAGCAGCATATCGTCTCGACGCTCGAGCACGCCATCACCGAGGGGCGCCTGTCCCACGCCTACCTGTTCTGCGGACCGCGCGGCACGGGCAAGACCACCATGGCGCGCATCCTTGCCAAGGCGCTGCTGTGCCGCAATGCCGAGGCGGCGCGCGCCGAGGGTGCAAGCGGCTGCATGCCCGACGGTACTTGCGAGGAGTGCGAGCTCATTGCCGAGGGCAACCACCCCGATGTCTACGAGCTCGATGCCGCAAGCCGTACCGGCGTGGACAACGTGCGCGAGGAGATCATCAACTCCGTCAACTTTGCCCCGGTGCGCGGCAAGTACAAGATCTATATCATCGACGAGGTCCACATGCTCACGACGGCGGCGTTCAACGCGCTGCTCAAGACGCTTGAGGAGCCGCCGGCACACGTGATCTTTGTGCTGTGCACCACCGACCCGCAAAAGATTCTGGAGACCATCCTCTCGCGCTGCCAGCGTTTCGATTTCCATCGCATCGGCAACGAGGATATTGAGCATCGCCTGGCATACGTATGCGAGCAGGAGGGCTTCGATTACGACGACGAGGCGCTCGCCATCGTGGCGCGCCATGCCAAGGGCGGCATGCGCGACGCGCTCTCCACGCTGGAGCAGCTGAGCGTTTTTGGCAACGGTTCTGTGCATGCGGACGATGCCCGCTCGCTTTTAGGCGAGGTTTCGGACCAGATTCTGGGCGAGTTTTCCCGCGCTATTGCCGATCGCGATGTTGCCGAGCTCTATGGACTGATCCGTGCGCAGGTCGAGGAAAGAAACGACCTGCTGGAGCTGACGCGCGACCTGGTAGCGCATGTGCGTGACGTGTACGTTGCCTGCGTTGCCGGTGCCCGTGCCGAGCTGTTTGAGGGCGGCTCCGAGCAGGCCGAGGCGCTTGCTGCCGAGGCCGCTGCCTTTGGCGAGCATCCTGCCGACCGCCTGGCCCGCGTGCTGACGGTGCTCGACGATGCCGCACTGGAGATGAGGGGCGCGAGCGACGTGCGCCTGGTGCTCGAGATCGCCTGTACGCGTCTGGCACGTCCCGAGGCTGATTTAACGATTGAGGCATTGGCCGAGCGCGTGGCGCGTCTGGAGGCCATGGTTGCCAACGGCGCCGTGCCGGCGAGCGTGGCTGCTGCTCAGGCCACCGCGCCTGCAGCATCCGTACCCGCTGCTGCCCAGCAGCCGACGCTGATCTCGGGTGCCCGAGCCGCTACTCCGGCGGCATCTGCTACTACCGCTGATACGTCCGCGCGCCAGGGCGGTATGCCTTGGGACCGTGGTGCTGCCGCTCCGGCGGCTCAGCCTGCGCCCCGTTCTGCGTCCGTGTCGGCTTCCAAGCCTGCAGCGTCTGCACCTCAGTCTGCGCCGGCTCCGACGCCTCAGCCCGTTGCAGCCCCCGCGCCTGCCACCGCTCCGGCACCTAAGCCCCAGCCCAACACCGCCGCCCAGGTTGCTGCCGCTGGTGCCGCCGAGACCCCCGCGGTCGAGGATGCCGGTGAGCTCCAGCGCAAATGGGCCGAGGTCGTCGAACGCGTCAAGGCTCGTCAGGCCTCCTACGCAGGGCTTTTGCTCAATGCCCGCGCCACAGCAGACGACGGCTCCAAGCTCACGGTCTCGTTCCCCGCGGGCTCGACCTTTGCCATCAAGATGCTCGGACGTGCCGACACGCAGTCGGTGGTCCTGCCGACAGTCAGTGCGGTCTTCGGTCGTCGCACCGTCGACTACGTCCTGGATGGAGGTGGCACGCTGGCTCCTCAACATGAGGAGCATTCTCCATCTGCACGGGCTGCGGCATCTGCGGACCCGCAACCCGTGTCCTCGGCGGCCCCTGCATCCTCGAACGTCAGCGCGACGCAGCCAAAAGCGGCACCGGTAGCGGCACCGACCCCGTCGGCGCCTGAACCCGCTGCGCCCAAACAGGCTGCTCCGGTCCCCGCGCCCAAGCCCGCCGCCGCGCCTGCGCCCAAGTCATCCGACCTGGGCAAAGCCCCCTGGCTGCGCTCCGACAACCCCGCTGGCGCTCCTGCCACGGGCAAGCTCCCGACCGAGCCCGCACCCCGAGCGCCCGAGCGCGCGTCCGCTCCCAAGGCTCAGCCGTCTGCGCAGTCTGCACCGTGGGAATCCGAGCAGGTGCCCTACGATGACGCCATGGTCGGCGGCTTCGCTGGCGATGCGAGCGGGGACGATCTGCCTCCGTTCGACGTGCCGGGTGCGGCGTCCGCGCCCAAGCCCGCCGCGGCGGCATCCGCGGCCCCCACAAGCGACGACGCCCCCGCGGCTCCCTGGGAGTCCAACCCCGGTGCGGGCAGCCCCTTCGGCCATCAGGGCGCAGCCCCGAACATCCCGCAGACCGAGGACGAGGCCAAAGCCCTCATCCGCAGCGTCTTCGGCCAGTCCACCATCTTCAAGCCGGTGGAGTAGCTGCGCAGGCGGGTATACTGCTCAAGAAGAGAACCCTTTGAACGGAGCGAGCTTATGATGTGGGAATATGTCCGCCTTGAGGACGATACGCAGGTTTCGTATTCCGAAGTCCGGGAGGACAACACGGTGAAGGTTGTTGTGGAGCGCCCGCGCGATTGGGGTTTTGACACGGCGGAGTGTATCTTGCCGGCATTCAATTGGGTGTCACACGAGGGCTTTAGCGAAGCGAACCTCAAAGAACTCGATGATTTCGTGCGCAACAATGCCCCGCTCATCCTGCGTTTTGCCTACGAAGGCGGACGAGTCTATGCCTAGTCTGTTTCGACTCGGCCATATATCACTTTCTTTTGTCCGGGCGCATCTGTATTTCGTACATGTGTAGCGTGGTGCCGCGTGTCTCGCATTCGAGCAGGCAGATGCGTGACGGTCGGCCTAGGGTGCTGAGGTCGACACGATACGTCGCGCGGCTGTCCGTGTACTCGACTTGCTCGGCGTCGAGGGTTGCTCCGATTGTCAAGAAAGCGCCTGGTTCGGCACCGACAATCTTGGAGTCCTTTATCTTGACCTTGAACTCTTGGTAGAGGGACGGGCTGTTGTAGTAAACGGTTCGTGTTCCGTCGGTGCACTCATCGGTCGCTTCCCATTTGACGACGGGCTGGTCCGAGCTGGCTATCAGCAGTTCTGCTCCAAAGGCTATAGCATGGGTGATGACAACCAGTAATGCCCAGCCGACAAAGAGATAGAGAACCACATATGCAACGGGGTGTTTTGAGCGGATGTTTTGGAGCGCGTCGGGGGCATTCATGGGGCACCTCCAAATTGCAATCTATGACAATCAAATTATACCCTGCCGCCATGTGCTCCGCCTCGAGCAGCGGTTTGGCATTTAGCTATTTAGTGGCACACATGAAATGCCGGATTCGGCTCTACTAGATTGAGTATGCGATATTATGCAACCTTGCATAATTCGGCCTTGCATAATCTTTGCGTGCGGTTTGTATTGGAGGACATGTATATCGACTGAGGTAGCGTGTCCGCCCCGTTCGCTGGCCTCACGCCGTGGTACGATTTTTGAGCTTGAAAGTCCCGCCGCGCTCCGGCTGCCCTTGCAGCTCGGCGTGCGGCCGCACGTAAAGGAGCCATCATGGCCGGTATGAACATGCAGCAGATGATGAAGCAGGCTCGCAAGATGCAGGAGCAGCTTGCCGCCGCGCAGGAGAACCTCAAGTCCCAGACCGTCGACGCCTCTGCCGGCGGCGGTATGGTCAAGGTGACCGTTAACGGCGAGATGGAGCTCGTCAACCTCACTATTGACCCCGATGCCCTCGATCCCGAGGACGTCGATATGCTGCAGGACATGATCATGGCTGCCGTCAACGAGGCCGTCCGCGGCGTCAACGAGCTCGCCAACAAGCAGATGGGCGCCATCACCGGCGGCCTCAACATCCCGGGCATGCCGTTCTAAGACACGCATATATATGAGTGCGAATCACAGTCTGCAAAAACTGCTCGATGAGCTGGGCCGTCTGCCGGGCATTGGTCCCAAGTCGGCCCAGCGCATCGCCTATTACCTGCTCGAGGCCGATGCCGAGGAGGCCCGCCGCCTGGCCGAGGCCATCCTGGAGGTTAAGCAGGAGGTCCACTTTTGCAGCCGTTGCTTTAACTACGCCACGGCCGACGAGTGCTCCATCTGCCAGGATTCGATGCGCGACACTACTCGCATTTGCGTGGTGGGCGAGCCGCGCGATGTCCAGGCGATTGAGCGCACGGGCAGCTACCACGGTCTCTACCACGTATTGGGCGGCGTGATCAGTCCCATGGACAAGATTGGTCCCGAGCAGTTGCACATTCGTGAGCTGCTGGCACGCTTGGGCCACGAGGACATCCACGAGGTCATCATCGCCACCAACCCCAATATCGAGGGCGAGACCACGGCGAGCTACCTGGCCCGCACTATCAAGCCGCTGGGCGTTGAGGTATCGCGTCTGGCGAGCGGCCTTCCCGTGGGCGGCGACCTGGAGTATGCCGACGAGCTTACGCTTGGGCGCGCCATCGAGGCCCGTCGCACGATTTAGGTGGCGAGCCTGCTCCTGCCGTATGTCTTCATCGCGACGCACGGGGTAGCCATAATTTCCCCGTGCGACTGTAAGTTTGTTGTGCAACAAAGATGCTTTGTATCCGCTTATCGCATGGATGCTTCCACTCGCATCCTTAATTTGCCCATTCGTTGCGCAACCTTTTGGGTTCGCTGATACACTCAAATATGGATTCGAATGAATGCGCCGCTCCCGAGCGGCGTGTTTTTGTTGGAGGAGAACGCATGCGGCCCGGTGGCACTCAGACAAAGCGCGGCGCCGCGGTGCGCATGCGACGCCGACTGGGCTTGGCGCCGCGGGCGTACGCACTGCTGTCTTGCTCGCTGGTGCTGGTCATAGCTGGCGTTTCTGCCTATGGCATGACCGTGCCGTCCATGATGCAGGCACATGCCGCACGCGAACCGCGCGTGGGGCATGAGGTCAAAAGTGACCTGGGGACCACGACTGGATATGCTTGGGCAAGTGTGGTCGCGCATATTGTGTTTGGCACCGGCGACGCGGACGGCGCCGAGGCCCCGGACAACGAAGTCACGCTTGCCAATGGCAAAACCATCGTGCTCACCAACACCAAGATCATCGATCGGTTGTCCAACAATAGCGTGGCGGCAACGGTGAATAAGGTCGAGCAGCAGAAGGAGCAGGACGCCCAGCAGTCCGGAAAGCCCGGTAGCTCGGATACTTCTGGCTCCGGCTCGGATTCGTCGAGTTCGGGCGGTGGCTCTGGGTCGGGTTCCTCTGCCGGAGGGTCTGGAAACGGCGGCTCGACGGGCGGCAACACTGACAACGATGCAAACTCCGGTGGCCTTTCCGCTGCTGAGGAAGAGAGCATTCACAGCTGGCTTGTGACCAAGTACAACATGCTCGACGGCTATGTTTCTCGTGCCAATGACGTGGTCTCGACCTATAACTCTACGGGAGATCCCAGGCCGTGCGACAGCCTGGTCGGGGAGATGTTTGTCATTCGAGCCGAGTTCGGTCGTCAGACATTCTCGCCCCGGTCAAAGTGGTATCAGCAGTATGCCAATCTGTGGGGCTGTTACACCAACCTATGTCAATGGGTCGGCCATTACGGCGATGATGACGTCGCGCTCGGTAACTTCAACAATAACGTGGCGGCGCTTGCCCTATGATGACCGATCTTGCATCCACCACACCACAATCGCTCGGTCGCGATCCCATGGTCGGCCTGCGCCTGGCGCGTGTCGACGGGTTTGAGCCGGCCATTGCGCTCGGTCAGGACGAACTGCCTGCCTATCTGCGTCGTTTTACGATACTGTTTGCCGACGATGCCACCATGCGCCGTGGCGGTATCGGCCGCGTGACGCGTGCCGTCAACGCCCAAGGCGAGGCCGTGGCACTCAAGCAGCTCATCTTGCCAACGTGCGATGAGTTTGACGATGCCGCCGCCCATGAGGCGCTGGTCGCCAAGTTCAAAGCGGCGTTTCGCGAGGAATACGAATGCCATCGCGCCCTTTCGGGCCTTAAGGGCTTTCCCCGCCTCTATGGCTGGGGCGAGGTCGACGGTGTGCCTGCAATTGTCATGGAATGGGTCGAGGGCGAGACGCTCGCCCGCTTGCGCTCGCGCTTTGCCGTGGACGATGCCGGCCGCCTATCGCCGCTTGTGGCGGCGCGTCTGGGTCGCGACCTGTTCGATCTGCTCTGCCGTATGAGCCTGGTGGGCGAGGGCTTTGCCCACCGCGATATCTCGCCCGCTAATATTATGGTGCGTACGGCGCGTCTACCGCTTGACCGGCAGCTTGCCGAGGGCACCTTTGACCTGTGCCTGATCGACTTTGGCTCGTCGCTGGCGCTTGAGCCTGCGTCGGCCGTGGCCGGTACCGGCGGCAAGGCGTCGTTTACGGAGCGCTATGCCACGCTGCGTCGCGCGACGGTTGCCTATGCCCCGCCCGAGATGCTCACCGACGATATTCCCGACCTGCGCGCTTTGCGTATGTCGCCGGCGATCGACGTCTATGCCGCAGCAAGCACGGTTTACGAGCTCATTGCCGGCGCCGCGCCATACGAAGCCGCGCCGAGCACTTCGGGCACCTCGGGTTCGCGCAAAAAGACGCGCGACATCGCCAGCCCCTACCGTCTCAAGATGGACACGCTGCCCGACTATCCCATTGGTGCCCATGCGCCCGGTTGCGATTTGACTCAGCTGCTTCGTCGTGAGCCCGATGTGGCGCTCGCTGCGGCCGAGCAGGCCCAGCAGCTGGGGCTTGAGCCGGATTCCGAGGAGCTACGCGATGCGCTGGCGTTTGTCGATGCCCAGCTGTTCGACGTGGTGATGGCCTGTCTGTCCAGCCATCAAAAAGATCGTCCCGAGCCGGCGGCGGTCGAGGCGGCGCTCTCGGCGTTTTGTGACCACTATGCGCAAAATGTCGGTCGTTCGCTCCGCGGCGAGCCGCTCACGCCGTGCCCCATGGATGCGTCTGGCCGCGCGGTTCGTCGCGCGCTGATGGTCGGCGCGACGGTCGTCTGTGGCGTGGTTTGGGCTGTGGTCGTGGTTTCGGCCGCGCTGCTGGCGTCGGGCGCTCGCGTGACGGCGACTTTGGGATCGCTCGTGTGGTCTGGGTCGCTACCGGGTATTATTGCCGCACTGGCGTTGGCGCTGCCAGGCATAGCCGGCGTTGCCGCGGGGGCACTTGCGCGCGATCGGCGCTCGGGCTTCCTGCAGGGTGTGCTTGCGCTTTCTGCCTGCGAGGTTCCGGTGCTGGTTGTGGCTGCATGTAGCGTATTTTCCCAACGCGCCGTGATGGGCGGCCTTGTTGCCGCTCTGGTTGCAACCTATACGCTTACGTGGTTTTTGCTTGCGATGGGCTTTGCCTTTGAACTTCCCGTTTCGGCACCGCGACGCACAAAAGCCCAGATGGCGACTCCGCTTGCCGGTGGAGCCGCAGCTGTCCGTACTTTTGGCGGACCTGTCGAAGTATCGTCCGATTCTATTTCTACGACCAAGGAGGCCTAGGTCATGGCATCTCAAGTTGAGCTCACCCCATGCGGGGCCATGTTTGACATCTTTAAGCGCGCAGCGCATCTGAGCCATATCGAGCTGTGCGGCTTGGTGCTTTCGTCCCGTCCGCTCGCCGACGGCCGCAGCCCGCAGAGCCGAGCCGCCGATCGCTCTTGGGTTTCCCGCTTTATCGTTCGCGCGCCGGTCGGCACGCTTCAGCAGCGCTACTTTGCCGAATACGGTACCTCGGCTGCGCGTATTATGTCGCAACTGGCCCTGCGCCAGCGCAATCCCATGGACTCCACGGCTGTAATCAATATGGTGTGCGGTCCTGCAGGTGAACCGATGGTACGCGCGCTCGAAGAGTGCCACCAGGACACGAATCTCTATCGCAACGCGCTCGATCGCCTGTCCCAGGCGGCGGAACTCATGCCCGCCGAGCGCGCCGAGGTCGTGCTGGTGCTGTTTGTCGCCGTCGGTTGTTCGGCGGATGTGCGGTCCTCGGTGAACTATGCCATCGACTACGCGAACGCGACCTGCGGCGGAGGCACATCCACGCCGCGTTCGCTTGGCATGTCGCTGACTGCGGGCGAACGCGAACCCGCCCCGGCGCACCCTTTGGGCTTGCTGCGCGTGCAAAACAGTTTTGTCGTGAGCGCCCCGCGCTGGATTCAGCCGAGTGAGCAGGGTGTTGAGATTGGCGCGCTGGCCACTGGTGAGGGCGATATTACCGACGTCGGCGACGATGTCTCGGCCCGCCATGCCCATATCTGGTGCGATGCTCAAAATATCTGGCACGTCGAGGACTTGTCGTCCACCAACGGAACCGTGGTGGTAAACGGGGCCACGCGCGTTTGCATTCAGGTCGAGCCCGGCCGTTCCGCCCAGCTCAATCCCGGCGACGAGCTCAAGCTCGGCGAATCCACTACCTATGCCATCCTCTTCGGTGCCCTCTAGCCGGCAGTTAAGGACGTTCCTTTTCTGCCGGCACTTGGGGACACTCCTCGGCGCGCCAGAGCCGGTCGCCTGGGGATGGAGAGGCCATTTTGGCCCTTGGCGGTCAGTCGGGGCGAAACTAGAAGATCTTTCCGATTCGCGGCTGTTCATGCTTGTAGAGCATCTAAAACAATAGGATGTTATTCTGGAATATGCCGGGTGCGTGAACTTGCCTGTCTTAGCCTTAATAAGGTATAGGGGAGTTTGGCTCAGGGGTTCCGTGTTGTTCTTCAGCGCAGTATTGTGGGACAGATTTGCTGAGATTGGCGCCTTACACCGCAGAGCGCACGGAAGGCTCTCGATTTGTGTTCTGGCCCCAGAATACAGGGCCTGATACTTACCAACTGTGGCATGGATGTAACATCTGTAGAAATCAACCCTTTTGTTGTCGACCTTTGTAAGAAAAACACTGCCATCAACTCTTTGGATGACGAAACTAGGGTGCTTGAGGGGAGCCTTTACTCCCCTCTGAGAGATGACTCATGTTTTTCGCTTGTCGTTGTGAATCCTCCGTTACTGCCGATTCCGGATGAGATTCCTTATCCCTTCGTTTGAGATGGAGGACAATCGGGTCTGGATAAAACACTTCGTATTCTTAAGGGTGGCGATACGCATTTAGAGAAAAACGGTAAATACTGCTAATAGGGGTGACGACGATGGTGCGGGGGCGACCCGCGATGCTCTCATCAATACGTCGGATACTTGGGAAATCAGGTCTAGATGCATGTATGATGATGCTGTGTGGCTATTCAATTAATCCGCGTTCCGAATGGGTGCAGGGTATAGCTGCGACATCGTATGCTTTTGACCCGGCGCGATACTCAGATATTTCTGAGGCGGTTGACGAAGTTTATACGCACTATGCCGCGCAAGGCGTTTCGGAAGTTTGCACATCTACGTTACGGGCTTAGGTTTCTTCAAGCGAGCAGGCCGGTTGCGTTATTTCGAGCGATTTTTCTAGTCTAGACGACAAAAGGCAAAGGATTTGATGGGTATAAAACGCGGACGTTTGTGGGCGGATGCTCAAATCTATTGTGGCAATCGGGCGGTTGAAAAAGATATTTCAACCGCCCGATTGCCAGGTTCGTCGGAGGAGATGTCCGATTCCGACTCTCTTGTAGGAAGAGCTTGAGATCGTATTGGCCCAAGGCAATCTTAAAGCAGTCTCATTGGCAAATCTTCGCTCCTGTTGTGTTGAGGTGTAAGGTATCAGTGATTGATGTTTTGTGGCGGGTAGATTGGGGCCTTCCTTGATTCGATGCGTTCTCTCGAGGTTCATCAGAGCAAAAGGGGCTTTCGTCTTCATTGCTATCACGGTGATTGGAACCGCTCTCTCCTATGCCATGCCATACGTGAACGGGAAATTCTTAGATTTTCTTCTCGGTAACCGCAGCGAAAGAGACGCCGTACTCTTCGCGCTCCTGGTTGCGTCAATAGGAGTTTTCTCCACCCTCTTTACTTATTTTGCAGGAACACTTTCCATTCGCATAACCACGAGACTTTCCTTTGATCTTCTCAGGGAGGCCGTCTTGCGTTTTGAAAGAGACGATTACTTGGTGAGTCGGACCATCGATCCAGCCTATACAACGCAACGGATTATTTCCGACTCTAGCGTGGTCTCATCCTTCGTTTTGGCGAATTTTATCAGTGCGCCGCTGTCCATTGTAGCCATTCCCATCGTATTGCTTATCATATGGTCAATTGATTCAACTCTCGCGGTGTTTTCCATCATTCTCCTCATCGTGTATTTCTGTGTAATTACTGGGTTGAGGAAACTTTTGTATAGGGTCACGTATGAGAAGAAAGAGGCGGACAGCGCCTTTTACGCCGCAATTGCATCGCAGCTTAATCAGATTCTCAACATTCAACTGACATCTTCGTACGGCAAGAGCGAACAAGCGCTCGACGCTGGGTTTAAGAGCTATTTTCCCAAAGTTTTGCGCTCCGGAAAGCTATCATATTCTCTGACATCGCTCGATGGTCTTTTCGCAGCGTTGTTTCAAGCGGTGATACTTGTTGTTTCCGGAGTACGAATCATTAACGGAACTATGTCAATAGGCGAGTACACTATCATCGGTACATACTTCGCGGTTCTCTTTAAGACTTTGAAAAGTATGATGTCATTGTTCAAATCCTATCAAGATGCCAAAGCATCATGGGATAGGACGGCTATCGCGACGAGAGAAAAGGAGAGATCGGGGTGGAATCGGACCGATTTAGCTAAACTCGATGAAATAAATGACATTTCGGTATCTGATTTGGAATTCTCGGTTGCCCTTCCAGACGGATCTGTCCGAGAGGTCCTCGGCGGGTTTTCTTTCAAGTTTTCCGGTCCTGGTACATATTGCATAGTTGGGGAAAACGGAAGAGGCAAGACGTCACTTCTTTACTTGATGCTCGGGCTATACTCATCGAAAGGCAAAGTAAAATACAACGGCGTGCCAATCGAAGAATGCGACTTGGATTACATACGTGCGAGAGAGATATCGTGCTGCCCACAGTCGTGCTTCGCGCCGGACGAAACGGTGAAAGAGCTGTTAGAGTATTTCGACACGCCCTTTTCTTCCTATCACCGGGGTGTAGACGGCCTACTTTCGCTGGAAAACAGCGTGAAGGAGTTGCTCGGGAAACGTTGCTCCGCGCTTTCGGGCGGTGAGCTGCGCCGAGTGTACTTATGGTCGGCGATTTCACGCAAGTCGTCAGTTTTGGTACTCGACGAGCCCACGACTGGGTTAGACGCTGTAAGCCGCGCCGAGCTTGCGGCCTATGTTAAGCGCAACAAGCAAAGCCAGCTGATCATCATTGTCTCTCACGATGACGAGATGGTCGGCGCGGTAGAAGGGGTAGTGGATTTAGGCAGCATGTACCGGGGTAAATGCTGACAAGTGTAGTGCTACCCAACTGACAGAGATAACAAAAAAGCGATGCAGATGCACGTAGCATTCAGTCGGTTCGGACTCGGTGCCTTCACGCCATCGCAACGCTTTCAGATATAGTTCTCATTCTCTTACTAAAGGAAACTTTAGTCTACGTTGTCTTGTCGAGACAGAGGTGAAGCGAAGTGTTGTCGCGACGTATCTTATTCCAGGTGGCTCAGTATCATCGTGAGAATCACACCAAAGTGTACTTACAATTCTCGTGTCCCACGGACAACATGAGCTGAGCATTGAGGTTCCACCCTTTGCTGCAACTACACGGGGTTGGACGGCAATGAATATGCCGGGCCGCATGCCACGCGCAGCGGGGGTCCATGCCCCAGTATGTTGCCTACAGCAGCCTCGATGTCCACGCACACATCATCTCTGCCTTCGTGTTCAATCCGTTTGCCGGAGAGTGCGAGGGTTACAAGGCCGTAGAATACGAGCCGAACAAATGAAATGCGGTATCGACGCATAGGATTAAACTGACGATTGCTTTGCACCGAAAATACGCCCGGAAAGCCGCTATGGGTGGCGGCCCGGGTTAAATTGAGAGGCCCGTCCGATCACTTTCATGTGACGAACGGTCGGGCTTCTTATTCCACTTGCCAATGCTCGGCTCATATTGGAAGAAAGCTACGCTAATGTTTGCGTGATACTCCTATTTTTTCCGAAGAAAGAATCGGATAATGAAGAATAACAATAAAAAAGGTGCCAGATATAAAGCAAGTACAAAGGTTAATCCAACGAGACCTTGCAATAATGGCATAACTCCTCCCAGACACGAGATTTTGGTATTTGTCCCCATCTTATTTTGAATTGGACCAAATAGTTCCTAGACACAAAAACTACTCGTCAACTGGATCGCACCAATCTGCTGGCAAAACACAGCTTGATTCTTTATCGACATAGCACCAATCCGCAACAGGGCACTCGGCGATGTCGTAAAAATTGCATATATCAACTCCAAGACAACAAGGCTCAACGGGAGTATGTTCATTTGAACCAACAGGATGGATATGCTTCATAACAGCTCCTCACCTTAATCCAATTAGAGACTACGTTTGATCAATGCCACAGTGATCTACAACGCAGATGCTGCCGCCATCCATGTCATAGTCGCAGTAATCGTATGCACCACAGCCATCTGCTTTATCATAAACAGTACAGATGTCAGTAATGCCCAAGAGGCAGTCAAAAGACATCGGCTTCACGCCTGCCTCGTCGCCACTTCCTGGATTAATCGGATGAATATGCTTCACGACTACCTCCCTTTGAGTGCAGAAAAACCTCAATATTGTGTATAACAAACCAAGATGTCTAGTTCACCATATTTCTAGAATGGTTTCGGCGAACGTAGCAATAAGCTTCGCAGACGGTAATCAGAAGAACGAACACCTCCACAATGGTGACAGCAATGCGCTGAACCGCTTATTCCGATACAGTAGCTTCTCGTTGATTTTTCTCCTGCGAAGATGAGTGGCGGGAAATAAGGTCAAAAGCCATCTCGTAGCACATTTTTCTATATTCACATGATGCAGGGTGTAGACTCTTGGGCAAGTAGCCGTGCTCGTCTGCAGCCTCCCAGCTACAGCCCCCACCACAGAAAGACCGAGCCCAACAGTCCGTACAGTCAATTCTTTTTTCGACACCCTGACTCCAGTTTTCAATATACCTAGTTTCGTCAATTCCGGTGACGATGTTGCCCATTTTGAATCGCATCATCCCGACAAACCTGTGACAGGGGTATACGTCCCCTTCGGGAGTCACGGAAATAAAACGCCTGCCAGCCCCGCATCCGACAAAGGCGATCCTGTTGCTCATAATCAAATCAACTGCAGTTTTCAATGTTCTAAACAAGGGCTTTTCCCCTTGATCAATCTGTTTGAGATATTGATCCGCCAAATCTATTAGGCCCGCCCTGATTTTGTTTAATGAGTGTTCGTCGAGTTTGATATTCTCATCGAATGAGCTCACGGGCGAGAAGTAAATCCTTCTGAAGCCCATCTCTTTAAACTGAAGATAGTCTTCAACAAGGTTACAGTTATTATTTGTTAAGGTCGCTCTTGCGCCGAAGGGGAACGACTCGGAAAAACGACGAACGTTTTTGTCGATATCGGAGAAAGAGCCGCCTCCCGTCTTGTACGGGCGCGATGCATCGTGCTTGCATCCTGTACCATCGAGACTAATCAGAACAGAAAAGGCTCTGTTAGACCAGAATTGACATTTAGCACTTTTTCGAGCCGGGACGATAA
>CAJJTG010000033.1 GCA_905194675.1 uncultured Collinsella sp.
CTACATCCACGGCAACATGAACCTTTAGGTTACGCCGTTTTACAAACGGCGTAACTGCTCGGCGCTGCGCGGGCCCCGGGCACGGCAATCTGACGTTCAACTTCACGGGCGCGACCAAAAGGTCAGCGCCCGCTTGTTTCACGTCACCTTACCGCACCCGGAGCCCGCTCGCTCGCATATGCTCAACCTGCACTGCGTTAACTGACCTGCCAATAAGGGACAGGTTTATTTTGGCAGGTTTTATCTGGGGAAATATCGCGAGGCAGTCGCCCCCCCTAGCACCCATCTCACTTCGAGAGACACAAGAGGGGCGACTCGCCTGCATCTACTTCTTCCGATAGCGGCGGTTGCGGCTCGTCGACGAACCCATTACTTCGATGAGTCCTTTATCCTCCATTTTTGGCAGATGGTAGCGGACGGACGAATTTTGGCATTCCGTCTCTCTAAAACAATAGATTTATCTCTCTAACGTTTCGTATATCTCTCTAACTTTAGAGAGATAAGCGCCTTGTTTTAGAGAGACATTTAGAGAGATGTATCGAATTCACTGTTAGATTGCCCAATGTTATCTCTTTAACTAGCTTTCTCTTTAGAGAGACATTTAGAGAGACGAGCGCAATCTCACTAATCAAGGGCTCCACTCTTTAAGGTGCACACTTCCTAACCGTGCCCTAAGTTGCGGTGAAATAACTCACGATTAGCCTGCCAAAAAGCGACAGGTTTATTTTGGCAGGTTTTATCTGGGGAAACGCAAATAGGGCCGTGACACCCATACGGCGTCGCGGCCCTTTTCCTTGGAGAAGGATCAATTGATTGAACGGGATGACCGTTCTAGTCTTCGAGTCCGCTATTGATGAGCTCCGCAATCTCAACGGGATCGGTGCTCGCGCGTACCTTGTCACGGAAGCCGGCGTCCATCAGCATCACGGCAGCCTTGGAGAGCAGACGCAGGTGCGTAGTTCCGGCCTCGCCGGCGGGCACGTACAGCGCGAGCGCAACATCGAC
This sequence comes from uncultured Collinsella sp., assembly GCA_905194675.1. Lineage (GTDB taxonomy): Bacteria > Actinomycetota > Coriobacteriia > Coriobacteriales > Coriobacteriaceae > Collinsella. The sequence continues at coordinate 1,006 of CAJJTG010000033.1, forward strand.
GGGCACCCCATCGAAGCTCGGCCATTCAACGGGCTCGGTCAGTTTAAGCACGGCAACGCCCGGCGTGTGGATCGCGTCGCTTTTGGCATGCGGAACGGCAAAACCGGCGACAAGGCCGGTCTCGGCCTCGTTCTCGCGAGCAATGAAGGCGGCCTCTACGGCAGATGCGTCATCGGCAAAGCCGAGCTCGATGGCCTGCTCGGACAAATAATGTAGGGCGTCCTCGCGCGAGGCGGCGGTATACCCGATTGTCACCTGGTTGGCAGATACAAATCCCATGGAAACCTTCCTTACAACACGGACCTGACCGCAGCTTCGATGCCGTCGGCGTCCAAACCGTACTTGTGCAGCAAATCGACCGCAGGGCCGGACTCGCCATACACATCGCGCACGCCGACGCGTCGCATCGGCACCGGATGCTGCTCTGCGAGCACCGAGGCCACGGCCTCGCCAAGACCACCGATAATCGAATGCTCCTCGGCGGTGACCACGCGACCAGTCTTCTTGGCGCTGGCAACTACCAGGCGCTCATCAAGCGGCTTAATCGTGTGCATGTTGATGACCTCGGCATCGATACCATCGGCAGCGAGCGCCTCGGCAGCCTCAAGCGCCTCGGCGACCATAAGGCCACAAGCGATGATGGTCACATCGGACCCCTCGCGCACGACCACGCCGCGACCAATCTTGAACTCATAGTCCTCGTGATCGTTGATGACCGGTGTTGCCAGGCGGCCGAAGCGCATGTAAACCGGGCCCTCAAACTCATAGGCGGCGCGCACGCAAGCGCGAGCCTCGATGTCATCGGCGGGAACGATTACCGTCATACCCGGGATCGTGCGCATGAGCGCGATGTCCTCGCAGCACTGATGCGTGGCGCCGTCTTCACCGACCGAGATACCCGCATGCGTGGCACCGATTTTGACGTTGAGGTGCGGATAGCCAATGGAATTACGCACTTGTTCGTACGCGCGACCGGCGGCAAACATCGCAAAGGTGCTCGCAAAGGCGACGTGGCCCGTGGTCGCGATGCCGGCGGCGAGCCCCATCAGGTTGCTCTCGGCAATGCCGGCGTCGTAGAAGCGCTCAGGGTGCGCAGCCTTAAACTTACCGGTCTGCGTGGCGGCGGCCAGGTCGGCATCGAGAACCACAAAGTCATCGCGCTCATTGCCCAGCTCGACAAGTGCCTCGCCATAGCTAACGCGCGTGGCGACTTTCTTGACGTCTGCCATTAGAGCTCCTCCCCTGCCGCTGCGAGCTCGGCCATGGCCTGCTCAAACTGTTCATCGTTGGGTGCCTTGCCGTGCCAGCCCACCTGGTTTTCCATAAAGGAGACGCCCTTGCCCTTCACCGTCTCGGCGATAATGGCCACGGGCGAGTCGCTCACTTTGCGGGCCTCGGCAAAGGCGGCGGCAATCTGCGCCATGTCGTTACCGTCGGCGAGCTCGATCACATGCCACTTAAAGGCGCGGAACTTGTCAGCGAGCGGCATGGCCGAGTTAACTTCATCGATCGTGCCGTCAATCTGCAAGCCGTTGTGGTCGACGACGGCAACAAGATTGTCGAGCGCATGGTTGCCGGCAAACATGGCCGCCTCCCACACCTGGCCCTCCTCGCACTCGCCGTCGCCCAGCAACGTGTAGACGCGGTAGCTGTCACCCCAGTGCTTTGCGGCGAGCGCCATTCCAACCGCGGCGGAGATGCCCTGACCGAGCGATCCGGTGGACATATCGATGCCAGGGGCGTCGTTCATGTTGGGATGGCCCTGCAGTCGGCTGCCAATATGACGCAGCGTCTCGAGCTCTTCGACGGGAAAATAGCCGCGATTTGCCAACACCGAATACAGGCCCGGCGCCGCGTGACCCTTGGAGAGCACAAAGCGATCGCGATCGGCCTTGTGAGGGTCGGCAGGATCGATATTCATTTCCTCAAAGTACAGATACGCCATGATGTCGGCAGCACCGAGCGATCCACCCGGGTGTCCCGACTTGGCCGCGTGAACCGCAGTCACGACACCCTTCCTGACCTCATTGGCGACCTTCGCCAGCTCCTGGTTGGTCATACGAATTCCTCTCTTGAGAACAACCCCGGCACCGGATGACGCGATGCCGGGGCAATCCACTCGTTAAGCCTGAGCGACGACCTTCTGCCAGTCAGCCTCAAAAGAGGCGAGGCCCTGGTCGGTCAGCGGATGATGCAGGCACTTCTTGAGAGCGGCCATGGGCACGGTCGCAATATCGGCACCGAGTAGCGCGGCCTGGGTCACGTGGTTGGGCGTACGAACCGAGGCGGTGATGATCTCGACGGTGTCGTCGACGTTCTTGCCCGTCCAGTCGTAGTTCTTAATGCAGGTCACGACGTTGTCGAGCTGCGAGATACCGTCCTCGGCGATGTCATCGAAACGACCGACAAACGGGCTGATGTAGCGAGCACCGGCATTGGCGGCCATAAGGGCCTGCGTCGGCGAGAAGACGAGCGTCATGTTGACGCGCACGCCAGCATCGGCCAGCGCACGGCAGGCGGCAAGGCCGGCCTCGCACACGGGAAGCTTGACCACGATGTTGGGGGCGAGGGCGGCAAGGCGCTTGCCCTCCTCGATCATACCCTCGGCAGTGGTAGCGGTAGACTCGGCGGAAACGGGCAGGCCCTCGCAGAGCTCGGCAATCTTGAGCATATGCGGCTCAAAGTCGGCAAGCTTGCCGCCGGTCTTGGCGTACAGGGACGGGTTGGTGGTAACACCGGCCAGGCAGCCCCAGCTCTTGGCCTCGGCGATCTCGTCCAGATTGGCGGTATCGATAAAGAACTTCATGGTGCAAACTCCTTCGAAGGAATCCAAAACTCAAAAAATAGGACAAAGGGGATGTCCCTTTGTCCTATGTGCCGGGCCTGCGGCTGGGACATGCCCCAGGCCCGGCGTCGCGTAGGAAAAGCTACTTACTCGGCAAGAGCGGCCTCGATGCGGGTCGTGACGCCCTTGAGGTTAAGACCGACGACGTACTGCTTGATCGGGCGCTTGATGTGCTCGATGACAAAGCGCTTGCCGTCGATGTCCTGAGCGGCGAGGTTGCGGTAGAGCTTCTCGACCTGCTCCTTGACCTCGGGATCGTTGAACGCATAGTGACCGGAGACATCCAGGATCTTCAGGCTGAGCTCATCGTCGGCAAGAATGTCGTCGACCTGCAGGTTGACGTCGTCGCCAGTCATCCACTTGCGCCAGCGCTCGGTCTTGATAGCCTTGACCAGCAGGGTGTGATACAGGTCGGAGGGGTCATCGCACAGACCGTTGTCGACCAGGATCTGCTCGGTGGCGCAGAGCTTGAGGTAGGCGCGGGTCTCCTCGGTGCCATACTGCGGAGCAACGTTGGAGGCGGTCACGTGTGCCGGGATGTGCTCGAGCAGCGTCGCGTCGTCCAGATAGTCGGCGTTGTGCTCCTTCAGGCCCACGCCGTAGCGCTTAGCCATGTCGGCGAGCTCGCGGGCATTCTTGAAGTTGTAATGGCCGACCTGCTCGGTCCAACGGGTGAGCGTACCGGTCTGGCCGACGATAAAGGTGGGCATGGGGCAGCCGCGCTTCTCGAGCTCGGGCTGCAGCTGAGAAATGAACTCCTCGTACTTATCGGTAGAGGTCAAGCCGCCATTGGTCTCCTCGGTACCGACCTCATAGGCAACCTCGGGCAGGTTATGCTCGCGACGGTACTGCTCAAGGTAGTCGATAAGATCGATCGTGCGGCGAAGCACCACGTCGAGCGGAATAACCTTGCCGATCTGATAGGGGTCCTTGGTGGGGTCGACCATCAGCAGGTCAAAGCCCGCCTCCATGTCGGCGACGAAGGACTTGCGGGCGAGCTCCATGGCCTCGTCCTCGGGCAGGTGGGCGTTACGCTCCTCGTCGCGCTGCCACGGACCGCCGTGATCGCGGCACAGGTAGTACGGACCGGTGTAACCCACCTCGTCGGCAACCTTCTTGATGTCGGCGGCAAAGCGCGTCTGGTCCCAACCGTTGACGTAGCCGGCGCCCATCTCGTCCATATCGACCTGGTTGCGGCTGGCGATAAACATGGGCGGGAAATCCTCGTCCTTGGCAAGCTCGAACACGGCCTGAATCAGGTTGGGGCTCATGGGGCCAATGCCGACCATGGTTGCGTGATCGCCGCTATCCTGCAGCTTGAGCATGCCCTGAACGGCCTGACGGATGGTGAGGTTGGACATTTTGTTCTCCTTCTCCAGAGGATTTTTGACAAAAGTTCCCTGGGACCCAGATGTGGGCCCTATCAGTACGGATGGATTTTGTTGTGTAGGGGCGGTTGTGCGGAGTCAAATCCATCCCTCCGCACAACCGGAGTCCTTAAAGGTTTACTTGGCCTGCTTATCGAGCGTGGGCTTCATGGCAATCAGGATTGCAGCGGCGACCACGGCGCCAATCACGATGTCCAGGCAGAACAGCGCGACGTTGTTGGTGGCAAGGGCGACGATAAAGCCACCGTGCGGGACGTAGCAGTCGATGCCCTGGAAGGCGGCAAGTGCCGCACCCACGGCAGAGCCGATGCAAATGCCGGGCAGGGTGTGACCGAGGTCCTTGACCGCGAAGGGGATAGCGCCCTCGGTAATACCGATGCAGCCCATGAACAGCGCAGAGATGCCCATCTGACGGTCAGCGTCATCGAACTTGTTCTTGGCGATGAGCGCAGCGAGGCCGCAAGCAATCGGGGGAATGGCGACGGCGACGCGGAACATACCGTTGGGGCCGTAGATGCCGGAGGCCATGATGGCCATGGTAAAGGTCGAAGCGGTCTTGTTGATGGGGCCACCCATATCGAAAGCGGTCATAACACCAATGACCAGGCCCAGGACGACGGCGGAGCCGCCCTGCAGGCTGCCGAGCACGCTGGTGAGCCAATCCATCACAAAGCCAAGCGGCGTGGCCAGGATGTAGATGTAAGCCATGCCCAGGACGAGCGAGGTCAGAATCGGGATGATCAGAATGGGCATGATGGTCTGGATGGTGTTGTTGACCTCCCAGGTCTTCATCCAGCGGACAAAGTAACCGCAGATGACAGCCATGATCATGGCGCCCAAGAAGCCGGTCGAAACGCTGTTGCCGCTCGGGGTGACGACGGCGTTGTTAACCAAGTAGCCCAGGACGAAGCCGGGGGCAAGTGCGGGCTTACCGGCCATCGAGTAGGCGATGTATGCCGCAAGCACCGGAATCATCATAGAGATGCCGGCCATGCCGATAGTGTTAAGGCTCACCATCAACGGGTTGGTGACCTCCATGCCGCTAGCACCGGCAGTACCGGATGCCAACGAGAAGGCGAGGAACACGCCACCGATAACGACGATGGGGATAAAATAGGAAACGCCGGTATTGAATGCATTGAGCAGCGTCTTGCCAGGATCGGCAAAGATGGACTGCTTGGACGCCGGTGTCGGGGCCTGCGGGGCAGCGGAGACGGCCTTCTTCTCTGCCTTGGCCTCGGCCTTGGACGCGTCAACGGCACCGCCCGTCGCCTTGATGATCTCGACAGCCTGGTCGATAATCTTTACCGGATCGGCGATTACATCCGAGGTGCCGACCTTGAGGAACTTGCCCTCGGCCATCTTCTGCTCAAAACGGTCCTCGTTCTCGACACCCACGTCGACGGACTCGAGCACCAGGTCGGCGGAATCAACGTCTTCCTGCGTGAGCTCATTCTCGATACCCAGACCACCCTGAGCCTCGACTTTGCACTCGATGCCACGAGCGGCGCATTCATCCTGAATCGCCTTCTGGGCCATATACGTGTGGGCGATACCCACGGTACAGGCGGCAACGCCTACGATCTTCATTGCTTCCCTCTTTTCATAGAGTTGCGTGCGCAAGACACCGTTTGCGGAGGCCTCCGGAGCATCCCCTGCCGTTTGGACTTGCTGTCTTTTCGACAAGACCAATATAGGTGCTCGTTTTTCTTAATGCCAGTTTATTTCGGTAAACGCGAAGGTCAGAGCGTTGGTTACGCTATTTAGTTATGCGTTTAACCAAAAATGAATCCTGCGATTTTACCCTCGATTTCAAAAGTCAAGAAGTATTTGATTTTCTCGGTAGACGGCAGATGCGCATGCTGGTCACAAATTTCGACCCCACCCATATACCGCATTTGTTGCATACTCATATGAAAGGAAAAAGTCGCTCACCAAAGCACATCCCTCACCAAGACTCAAAGTCATCATGTTGGAAAATGCTCATCTGTCGGAAGGAGTCGCTGTGGCAAAACAGCGCGTTACGATCGCAGACGTCGCTCGAGAGGCGGGAACCTCGACGGCAAGCGTCTCGTATTACCTCAACGACAAACGAGAAAAGCTTAGCGAAAAGACGCGGGCAAAGATTGCGCGCGTCATCAAGGAACTCGGATACGTTCCCAACGCCCAAGCGCAAACGCTCACCGGCAAGCAGACCCACGTCATCGCCATCATCATCTTGGATAACACCAACAAGTGGGCGGGCCTCGTCCTCAACGGCATGGAGCAGGTCATGCTCCCCGCGGGCTACCAGACGGTCGTTTGCACGAGCAACTTTAACCCCGAGACCGAGCTCATGTATGTCGACAAAATGCTCTCACTGGGCGTCGATGGTTTTATCATCCAGCCCACGGCAAATTTCAAGGCAGTCCACGACCGCATCAAGCGCGCCGGCAAGCCCGTCGTCTTTTTTGACGCGGCCATCTACAGCCCAGGCACCAGCTGGATCAAAACCAACCTCTACGACGGCGTGTACAATGCCACGCAGGCGCTTCTCGACGCCGGCTACGAAGACTTCTTTTCCATCGCCGCCAACATGACCGAAATGCGCACTCGCATGGAACGTTTTCAGGGATATGCCGAGGCATTGGCCGCGAATGGGCAGCTCTACAAAGCCATCCCCATCGATCACAACAAGCCGTCAATCAACGAGCTCACCGAATACTTTAAATACAAGTTCAACCCCGCCAAGCGCACACTCATCTTCGTACAAAACCAATGGGCACTTCCCCGTGTCTACAAGGCCCTCCAACCCATGGCCCATCTACTTCCGCAGCAAATAGGTCTTTTGGGACTCAACTGCGAAGACTGGACCAACCTCACCACGCCGACCGTCTCCACGATCATCGAGCCCGTCGACCAGGAAGGCAGGGAGGCGGCCGAGATGCTGCTCGCCTTGCTTGATGGCAGCAGCCAACCCGGCGAGCAGCGCATTCTCGAGTGCAAGCTCAACTGGCTCGACTCCACCTCGATCTAGCCATACGTCAAATATGAAGCAAATGAACCAGTAGCGTTTGTCCCAAATCTTAAGTATTTGTTCGACAGAACGGCCTCTGCCGGCTCCTGCTAAACTGGTAGGTTCCCAACCGTCCATCCAGGAGCCTCCATGTCGCGCAAGTCCGCCTACAAGCAAGTACTTTCCATCGGCACCGCCGTAGTGCTGGGCTTTGCGCTGTTTACGGGATCGCTCGACGGGGCGCCCAAGCTGCTCTCGCCGCAAAGCGATGAGCAGGCGGCGGCCCTGGCCGAGAAGCAAAACGAGAGCCCCAGCCGCACCGACGACGAGGCGGACCTGGTCGCCCGGCTCGAATCGGGGACGGCAAGCTCCTCGGATTCCAAAGGCGGCCAAAGCACCGGCGATGGCTCCGAATCCGCCACGACCGGCACCGGCGACGACACTTCCGCAGATAGCACTGCCATCCCCATTGATGAAGTCGAAAACCCCGATCTCGACCGCGCCCGCGGCGTATATCTCAGCAGCATCCCCGACTACGCCGGCAACCCCTACGTTACCCTTCGCGCCGACGGCACGCATCCGCTCGGCACACCGTCGTTCACGCTCGATGAATACGAACGGGCCACCGAAGAAGGATGCTTTAAGAGGTTCTCAAAGCTCGACAGCCTGGGCCGTACCCGCAAAGCACTCGCCTGCATAGGACCCGAATCGCTCGGTCAGGGCAAGCGCGGCGATATCTCGCGTATCCACCCCGCCGGATGGCACCAGCAGCGCTACGACTTTATTCCGAGCCAGAGCCTCTATAACCGTTGCCACCTTATCGCTTGGTCGCTCTGCGGCGAAAACGCCAACCGCAAAAATCTCCTGACCGGCACGCGCTATCTCAACGAGACGGGCATGTTGCCCTTCGAAGAGCAGATCCTCGGCTATATCCGCGACACGGGCAACCACGTGCTCTACCGCGTCACGCCCATGTACAACGAAGAGGAACTCGTCTGCCGCGGTGTCCGCCTCGAGGCGCAGTCGGTCGAGGACCACGGCAAGACACTGTGCTTCCACGTGTACTGCTACAACCTGCAGCCGCATGTGCAGATCGACTACGCCACCGGCCGCAACCAGGCCAACGGCAACTAATCCCGAAGTAAGGACAGACCCCTTTTTGAGATTATGCCACTCGCTCTGCACCATTAGCCAAATTCGGAGTCTGTCCCCACTTTAGAGTTGAGGAGGGATTCGAGACTACGGATGTAGATGGCGAGCGCGCGCTTGAGCTGGTGCTCCCAAATACCCTCATTGGGGCCGTGCTCGGGACCGACCCAATCGGGCAGAGGCTCGGTTCGGTCGAGCGGACCGAACCCCACGGCGCGAGGAAAATGATGTGCATACGTGCCCCCGCCGATGGCAAACGGTACCGCGGGCCGGCCCGCGAACTCCTCGTAGGCACGGCGGAGCACCATGACCTCGGGCGATTGGGGGTCCATGGTGAACGGCTCCCTCGTATGGGTGATACGCACCTCGCAGCCGCACTCGCGCGCCACATCCTCGATGCGACGGCTCACCCGCTCGACATCGGCCGCACCCGGAAGGCGCGCATCGAGTGTGAGCACAAAACGCCCTGCCTGGGTGCGTACAGTTCCGCCGATACACGTGAGGCCGCCGAACAGCTCGTCAGCGACATCGATTCCCAGGCCGGAGCCGTCCCATGCACCAAGGGCCCGTTTGCAAAAGCCAAGGAACTCCCGCTCGGCTGCGCTGCAGATACCGCATGCAGCCAGATAGGCCACCAACACGCCGATGGCGTTCACCGTACCCGCCGGTTCGGCGGCATGACCGGCGATACCGTGGGCCACAATGCGGGCCACTCCGCCGCCGACGGGCTCCACATCGATCCCCTCGGCGCGAGGTAGCCCATTCATACGAGCGCCCATGTGCACGAGCGCTTCAGCGCGGGCGGGCACCGCGTTTCTCGCCACGCCACCCGCAAACTCAATGATTGCCCCGGCGCTGTCAACCGCGTGAACGACCTCGGCGTTGACGCAGCCCTTCTCCCCGCAGCAGACGGCAAACTCAGCATCGGGTGTGAACAAAAATGCCGGTGACTCGTGATCTACCAGGTAGCGGCGCACATCCATCATGCCCGACTCCTCCGAGGCACCCAAGATGCAGCGAAGCGTCCGCTGCGGCTTCCAGCCGCTACGCACGCGGCGCGCCAAAAACCCGGCAGCATAGATCGAGGCCAGCGCCGCACCCTTGTCATCGAGCACGCCACGACCCAAAAGCACGCCCTCGCGGCGCGTCACGGCATAGGGTTCGACCGTCCAGCCCTCGCCGGCGGGAACCACGTCCACATGGGCGATCGTCGCCACCTGTTCGGGCGTCTCGCCGACAAGCTCGCCATACGCGACGTACCCATCGCAGTCAACGACCGCAAGCCCTTGGCGGCGCAGCACATCCATCGCAACGCAAAGCGCCCGATAGCATTCCAGGCCCCACGGGGCGCCCGCCGCGGCACATGACTCGTCGACCACGCTCGGCACGGCCACGAGCGCTTCGAGATCATCAAGAAAACTCGGCCAGACCTTGTCTACATAGGCGCGAATCTCGACAGCCGGCGTCAGCTCGACCCCCGTTGTCGATCCAGCAGCGCCCGCCACGCCACATGCGGCCGCAAACACCCCGCGCGCCTCCATCGCCTCATCACTCATCGCTCTTCTCCTCGGCATAGCCAAAGTCGCGCCCTAAGAACGCGACGGTCTCCTCATAGGTGCGCGGCAGGCGCACGTGAGCGCGCTCGGCATCGTGCAGCACGGAGAACAGATAGTTGAACATGCTACTCTTGTCGGCCAGACGCTGACTCGCAAGCGTCACCACCACCAGGTCGATCTGCTCGTCGCCGTCGCACAGGGGCGCGTCGGGCATGATGGCGAGCAGACGAAACGTCGAGGCCGCGACCGGCGTGATAGTATGCGGGAACGCGACATGTCCCAGCTGTAGACGGTCGCCCTGACGCTCACGATCTATGATGAGGGCTGCCTCGCCGGCCGAGATCGCATGCGCTGCTACCAGTCCGCCGAGGGCGCGCGACAGCTCATCGAGGTAGTCGCCGGCACCAACATGCAGCTCCAGATAGCTCGCACGCGGCAGCAAGCTCGCGATATCGCGCTCATAGAGCACACGCAGCGCCATCTGGCGGATGCGGTCGACCTCGTAGGCCGAGAGCACACCCGAGAATGAAAGATCCCATTCACGAGCGGCCTTAAAGTTGCGCGCGGCCGCAGCATCGCCCACCACCAGGTCGAACGACCCATCTTTGAGCGCGCGCCGGGCGAGCGGCTCGCTGTCCACGAGCTCGACCTCAACGCCGTCGGTGCCGCGCTCGATCAGGGATTTGTTGATAGTCGCCACGGAGGGTCGTCCGCAAACCAAAAGCAGACTCACGGGGCTGCGCGTGAAGTGCTCCAGCGAGGCCAGCACGTAGAGCGAGAGGAAGTCGGGCTCTACAAACAGGCGCTCGTCGAACGCGCGCAGGCACTCGGAGAGGTCGGCGCCGAAATCGAACTCGAACGGATGCTCCATACGGATCCCGCGCATCTGCTTTTGGATCTCCACCGACATGAGCGTGGGAAAGAGAGCGCAGCGCAGTACATGGTCGAAGATAAGACTACCGAGGTCCTCGCGCGTCGACTTGATGCCGTGCGAGGCGAGCACCTCGCCGATGCGCGCCAGGATGGCCGCACGGCACGTGACCAGGCGATAGAGCAGGTCCTTCTTGCGCTGCTGGAACTCGGTGACGGCACGCGCGCCGGCATCTGCCCCACCCGGGGCATCGGGCACGAGCCACGCGCTGCACCAGACGGCAGCAAGCGTCTGCATCCTCAGCTGGCGCTGTGACAGATACGGCTCCATGAGTAGGCGATATTCCTCGCCCCGCTCGCCGATCAGGCGCATCAGGGCGTCCCAGCCGCACGAGCGCTCGAGCTCGGCGGCAATACCAGTATTGTCGATGGCGAGCGCCGCCAAGAGATCCGCCGGCCCCATGCCGCTAAAGTCTGCATCGATCCCGTAGCCCACACGCGCCTCGAGCGCAACGACTCCGCGCAGCCGAACGTTGATCTCATCCATCGCTGCGCGCACGGAGCGGACCGAGAGATAAGTCTCCCCCGAAACCTGCACCGTCGAGATCCCCGGCCGGGAGAGCACGCACATGAGGACACGCGCCTCATCGGTGAGGTCCTGCGACAGGACGGAGGCGATTGCGTCCTCGGACGTGACCACCAGATGGTAGTTGGGATCGCTCGAGATGGTGCCGGCACCCACGGACTCGAGCCACGCGCTCACGCTCGCCACTTCGCGCACCACGGTACGGCGGGAGACGCCGAGTGCCTCAGCGAGCTCGGCGCCGGAGCGTGGACCGTCGTCGAGCGCCCGCAGGAGCTGTCTCTGTCTCTTGCTGATCATGCCGCTACGAGCGGATGCCGGCGAGCATCCGCTCCATCCCCCTCTCGACCTTCGAGTGCGAACAGGCGAGATTCATGCGCAGGTACCCGGCACCGCCGTACGTCTCGCCCGACATGATGCCCACATGGCCCACCTCAACGAGCCGGCGCTGGAGCTCGGCTGCATCCAACCCCAGGCCCGAGGCATCCATCCAGGCAAGATAGGTCCCCTGCGGCACCGCAAAGCGGATCTCGGGCAGATTGGCGACAAGGAAATCCTTGAGCGCCTGCATGTTGCCGCGAATATAGGCCACAAGCTCGTCCACATACTCGGAGCACGAGCGATACGCCGCCATCTGGGCAGTCATCCCCAAGATACTCACACTCGACAGGGCATTTTTTTGCTTGAGCTCGAACAGGAAGCGTTCGCGCAGGTCATCGTCGGGGATGAACGCATAGGACCCGATGAGCCCGGGCGTGTTGAACGTCTTGGAGGCCGAACACAGCAGCGCCACGCCCTCGCGCGTAATGTTCGTCACGGGTGTGTAGGGAGTTTCGCCCAGAATCATATCGCGATGGATGTCATCCGAGATGAGAAAGACCCCGTTGGCATGGCAGAGCTCCACGATACGAGCAAGCTCGCCTGCCGTGAAGACCTTGCCTGTGGGGTTATGCGGGTTGGTGAGCAGCATAACCTTTGCCTCGGGGCGGGCAAGCGCCACCTCGAGGGCATCCCAATCGAGACCGTAGCCGTCCATGGCGCTCGCCTGAGCGACGGCCACAAGCTCGCGCCCGTTGCCCTCAATCAGGCCGTAGAAGGCGTCGTACATGGGAGTGAGCGTCACCACGGCGTCATTCGGCTCGCTCACCAGGCGAATGACCGTCGCAGCCGAGAAGATAACGCTCGGGCTGTACACGACCCAGTCCATGTCCACGTGGGACGCCCCGTCCCTGGCAAACCAGCCGGCAACACTACCCTTGTAGTCACTATGGTTCCAGCGGGTATAGCCAAAGATGGGGTGTTCCATGCGGGCGCGGAGGGCGTCCATAACCTCGTCGGGCACGGCGAAGTCGGTGTCCGAGATGGAAAAGGGAAGCACGTCTGCGCTGCCAAACCGGTCGGCCGCATAGTCCCATTGGGTGCTGTAGGTACCCATTCTGTCGATGACGCGATCGAAGTCGTAACGCATTTCCCCATTCCTTTCATTGAAACCTGCGGAGCCGCCGAACAGACCGGCGACCCCGCAGGGCTAATTATTCTATCGAGACTTAGGCGTTCTGAGCCTCGCGCTTCTTCATCCAAGCGGACTTGAAGACGATAATGAGGGCGATGTTCAAGACCAGACCCACAGCGACGGCGATGTAGTAGCTGGTCGCCGGGTAGATGAGGCCCAGGAATGGATCGAAGATGCCGATGCCCGGAGCGATGCGCTGGACGCCAAGGGCCATGGAGATGGCACCGGCGACGCCGCCGGCGATGACGTTCGCGGAGATCATAGGCAGGGGTGCGGCCAGGGCATAGGGGATAGCCGGCTCGGTGGCGACGGTTGCGCCGACAATGAGCGCAGGGATTGCGGAGTCGCGCTCGGCCTGCGTGAAGAGCTTCGGACGGATCCAGGTAGCGATGGCAGCGGCCATCGGCGGAAGGATCGTCACGACGCCTACGATGCCGTACCAGTCGTACACGCCGGAGCCCAGCAAGGAGAAGGAGAAGAACCAAGCGGCCTTGTTGACCGGGCCGCCCATGTCGAAGGCGAGCATGGCGCCTACCAGGAAGGCGGCGACGAGCTTCATCGAGCTCGGGATGGAGCTCAACAGGCCGACGAAGGCGTTCATAAGCCAGGACACGGCCGGGCCGATGATATAGTACGTGCCCAGTCCAAAGATAAAGAGCGTCACGACCGGGATGATCAGGAAGCCGAGCAGGGACTGGAAGTTCTTGCCCAGGTTGATCTTTTTCATCGCCTTGACGAAATAGCCGATTGCAAGGCCGATCACGCAGGCGCCCAAGAAGCCTGCGCCGACCTCGGTGCCGAGCAGGTCGGTACTGTTGGCGAGGTAACTGCAGATGAAGGCCGGCATGATGGCGGGCTTATCACCGATGGCGTTGGCGATGAAGGCGCCCATCATCGGGATCATGAACGTGAAGCCCAGGCCGCCGATGGTATTGAGCACCCAAGCGAGCGAAGCCATCTGGCCGTCGCCAGGGGCTACATTGGGCGCGCCGAACTGGGCCATAATGGAACCGATGGCCATGAGTACGCCGCCGCCGATGACAAACGGCAGGGCCGCGGAGACGCCGGCCATGAGGTAGCTCATGATGCCGGTGGTGACGCTCTCCTGCTTGGCGCCGAGCTTGACCGCGGAAGCCTGGAAGACCTTGGATTCACTCTCAAGGTTGCCCATAAGGCTGTCGATGCGCTTGAGGGCCTCGGAAACGGGCACTTCAACGACCTTCTTGCCGTCGAAGCGAACACGATCGTCATCGTTCATGCCGCGACCGAGCGCGAGGACGACGTAGTCGGCCTCCTTGATCTGCTCGGGCGTAAGCTTGTTCTCGACGCCGCTGGCACCCTGGGTCTCGACGTGAACCTCATAACCCAGCTCGGTGCCCTTCGTCTTGATCGCCTCGGCCACCATGTAGGTGTGTGCAATGCCGGCCGGGCAGTTGGTGACGGCCACGATTGACTTTGCCATATGCTTCTCCCCTCTTTCCTTTCACACGGGGTTGAACATTACCTGCTATCCGACGACGTCCTGGATGAGGGCGCACACGTCTTCGATGGAGTCGCCCTTGAGATGGTCGACGAAATCCTTGTGCACGAGGCGACGCGCTAGTTTGGCGAGCAGCTGCAGATGGGTGTCGCTGCCACTCTCGGGGACGAGAATGTTGATGACCGTGTCGACGGGAGCGTCGTCGAGCGCATGCCACTCGACGGGCGCGGTCAGGCGCGCGAAGAGAATGGCGGGGGCACTGACGTTGGCGCTCTTGGTATGCGGGACAGCCACGCCGTTGCCAAAGCCCGTAGAAGCCTCGGCCTCGCGCTCATGAAGGTCGGAGACGATAGCGGACGCATCGGCGGCGACGCCCAGTTCCACAGCCTTCGCGGCGAGGGCCCCGAAGACGGCGTTCTGGTCGGCAGCGTCGACGGCATCGAGCGTATGTGTCGAATCAAACAGTGCCATGTCTGCCTCCTCTCGTTTGTTGTCGTTTCTCTACGCTTTTTAGTTTAGAAAGTATTCGCAAATCGCTTAACAGGCGCTTTGTCACTCGCGGTGTGCACGCCTTGGCCCCTCATGCGCCCAAGAGTCATTCACGCGCCCCGATTGCATCGATTTTGTCACCGAGGGGGTGGGCAGGCGTCGAGCGCCCGGCTCGTATCACGCGCTGACTGTCATAGGCTTAGACTTCTAACCCTGCAGCATCCAGACCCCAAAATCACGTTCAGATGCTGCAGAGCTAGACAAACGACCCCTCGCAGAAGAGAGGCCCACCCCGGAACCTTATCCGAAGCGGGCCCAACCGCCCCCAACCCAAATTGGGGACAGATCCAAAATTGGGGTTATGTCACGCGGCGTTACACGCGGGCTTGCTACCTTCCCGCGTTGTACAGCTCGACCAGCTTGGCCTGAACGTCATAAGGCACCTGCTCATAGCCCGCGGGCTTCATGGTAAAGTCGCCCGTGCCGCGCGTGATAGAGCGCAGGCGCGTCGAGTAATCCGTCAGCTCGGCCAGCGGCGCCTGGGCGATGACCACGGTGTCTCCGCGCTCATCGGTCTCCATGCCCGTCACGCGACCACGCGAGGCCGAGATGTCGCCCATCACGGCGCCGGCGTAGCTCTCGGGGATCGTCACCGTGATTTCCTCGATGGGCTCCAGCACCACCGGGTCGGCATCGGCGCACGCCTTGCGCAGGCCGATGCGGGCCGCCGCGCGGAACGCCATCTCGTTGGAGTCGACGCTGTGATACGAGCCGTCGTACACAGCCACGCGAATGCCCGTGAGCGGGTAGCCGGCGATGATGCCGTCCTTCATAGTCTCCTGAACACCCTTATCCACGGCAGGGATCAGCGAGCGCGGAATGCGGCCGCCCACGACCTCGTCCACAAACTCATAACCGTCGCTCGTACCGTCGGCGGTAATCATCGGCTCCACACGCAGCCAGCAGTCACCATACTGACCGGCACCACCAGTCTGCTTCTTATGACGACCCTGGGCACTTGCCGTGCGGCGGATGGTCTCGCGATACGGGATACGGATCGGCACGCTCTTGGCAGCGACCTTGGTGCGGTCCTCCAGACGATTGAGCAGGACCGAAACCTGCGCCTCACCCACGGCGGAGATAATGGTCTGGCCGGTCTCCTCGTCGCGGTCGATGCTCATGGTCGGATCGGCCTTGCAAGCCTTCTCGATAAACGTGTAGAGCTTCTCTTCGTCGCCGCGGTTCTCGGCTTCGATGGCGATACGGTACTGCGAGTTGGGGAACTTAAACGCCGCAGCCTCGACCTTACCGGTAATCGAGAGTGTATCGCCCGTCTCGGCAGCCAGCTTGGGCGCCACGATGATATCGCCGGCATACGCGTGCCCGACCTCGGTCATGTCGCGGCCGCACATCACATACAGGTGAGCCAGACGCTCGCCCTTGCGCGTGCGCGCATTGACCAGCTCAAGGCCCGGCTCAAGCGTACCCGTCAGCACCTTGATAAAGCTGATGCGACCCTGCTGCGGATCGGCCAGGGTCTTAAACACAAACGCCACCGGGCGGTCATCGTCGCTCGAGATCTTGAGCGAATCGCCGTCGATGAGCGGCATCTCGCCGTAGTCCGTCGGCGCCGGGAAGTACGTGGCAATATCGTCCATCAGCGAGTTGACGCCCTGCTCCTTAATGCAATCGCCCGCAAAGACCGGCACAAAGATGCGCTCGGCGATCGCCTTAGACAGCAGGCCTTCAAGCTCCTCCTGCGTCAGCGTCTCCTCGCCTTCCAGGTATTTCATCATCAGCTCGTCGTCAGCCTCGGCCACCAGCTCGCACAGATGGTCATGGGCCTCCTCGGCCTGGGCACGATACTCCTCGGGAATCTCCGACTCAACGGCCTCGGCGCCGTTGCAGTGGCGCGCCTTCATGCGCACCAGGTCGATGATGCCGTCAAAGTCCTCGCCCTCGCCCCAGGGAAGGGTCACGGCGCCCAGGCGCGTGCCAAAGCGCTCCTGCAGCAGGTCCATCGTGGTCGCAAAGCTGGCCTCGGAGCGCGACAGGCGGTTTACGAACACCGCGCGTGCCAGGCGTAGGTCCTCGGCGGCATACCAGAGCTTAACCGTCGTAGGCTGCGGGCCGGCCTCGGCGTCGACCACAAACAGAGCCGTCTCGCAGACGCTCATCGCGGCAAAGGCGTCGCCGATAAAATCGGGGTAGCACGGGGCATCGAGCACATTGATGCGCGCGCCCTTCCAGTCGATCGGCGCGATGGTCGTCGAGATGGAAAATGCACGCTTGACCTCTTCGGGGTCATAGTCGAGCGTGGGCTTGGTGCCGTCGTGGCCGCCCAGGCGGGCGGTCTTGCCGGAAAGGTGGAGCATGGCCTCGGCGAGTGAAGTCTTGCCCACCCCGCCTTGGCCTACGAGCACCACGTTCCTTACGTTACCGGTCTTGGGAGCACCCATGATGACCTCCTTGCAGGGCCGCGCGCAATGCGCGACGCCAACGGGGAGAGTTCGCGGTCGGTGCCGTCCCGGGAGCAGCATGGTCGGCAGCCGAGCCGACTCACCCTCCAAATGTCCTATGCCACCACCCTACCCTTGCATCCGCCTGTCCATGCACACCTTTCGGCGCACGTATGAATACAGACGGCGAGAGGCCAGAGCAAACGTGCGAGGCGATTATTAAACCCCATCGATACAAATAAAAGCCGCCGCAGGCCGTAAGACCTGGCGGCTTCGCCTCAATTAAAAAGTTGAGTAAATAGCTGAGCCTACCCCTCGATACGGCTCAAGAACTCGCGGGTACGCTGCTCGCGTGGATGGTCGATGACCTGCTCGGCAGGACCTTCCTCGACAATACGGCCGCCGTCCATAAAGACCACGCGGTCGGCAACATCGCGCGCAAACTGCATCGCGTGGGTCACGATCACCATCGTCATGTTCTGCGCCGCAAGGTCTTTAATGACACGCAGCACCTCGGCCGTCAGCTCTGGATCGAGCGCCGAGGTCGGCTCATCAAAGAACAAGATTTCCGGGTCAAGCGCCAGGGCGCGGGCAATACTCACGCGCTGCTGCTGGCCGCCCGAAAGCTCGCACGGCACCTTGTTCTCGTTGCCCACAAGCCCCATCTGAGCAATCAGCTCGTGCGCACGAGCTTCCGCCTGCTCGCGCGGGCGCTTAAGCACGCGGATCGGCGCGTCGGTGATGTTTTTCATCACCGTATAGTGCGGAAACAGATTGTAGTTCTGGAACACCAGGCCGAATCGCGAGCGCGCCTGCTTGGGCACATCGCCCTTCGCATACACCGCGCCCGAACCCGCATCCGTCGCGACGGCAAGGCCGCCAAACGAGAGCGAGCCTCCGTCGAGCGTCTCGAGCAGTGTGGCGCAACGCAGCAGCGTGGACTTGCCGCCACCCGAAGGCCCGATAATCGCCACGACCTCGCCACGCTTCACCTCAAGCGAGATATCCTTGAGAACCTCATTGCCGCCAAACGCCTTGCGCGCGTTCGATATATTCATTACCGTTCCGGACACGGGAGCCTCCATGTGTTTAAAAAGTCAGCGAGCGTGTGACTGGCGAGACAATGTGCTCCGAAAGAGGAGCGCCGCGTACTTCTGTACGCAAGCGACGGTTTGAGGAGCAGATTGGCCGTCAGGCACGCGCGCAGCGTCGAGCAGTCCGCCGTTCGTTAGAACGGCGGAACGATCTAGTCATGGTAATAGTCCAGCTTCTTTTCGGCGGCGCCCAGCAGCATCTCGACCACAAAGTTAAAGACCCAGTAGATCAGCGCCGCGATTGCAAACGGCACCATGTTCACTTGCGAGGCAACCAGCGCCTTGGCCGTCGAGAACATCTCGCCCACGCCAATGGCAAATGCCAGCGACGTATCCTTGACCAGCGTGATAATCTCGTTGCCCATCGCCGGCAAAATGCGCTTAGCGACCTGCGGCATCACAATGTACAAAAACGTCTGCAGGCGCGAATAGCCCAGCACCTCGGCAGCCTCGTATTGACCACGCGGAATAGACTGCAGGCCCGATCGATAGATCTCGGCAAAGTAGCCGGCGTAGTTGATGATGAACGCCACAACGCACGCCGTCCATTTGGAATCGGGTGTGAGCGAGATGCCAAACACGTAGTACGGGGCAAAGTAGATGGCAAACATCTGCAGCATGAGCGGCGTGCCACGCATGACCGAAATGTAGATGCGCGCAATCCAGCGAAGCGGCGCGATTTTGCTCATGCGCATAAACGCCACGGGGATTCCCAGTGGAATCGACCCGAGCAGCGTCAGCACAAACAGCTGCAAGCTGACCAAGAATCCCTGGCCAAGCATCTGCATCATGACTTGGATAGACAACCTACCCTCTCTTTCGCAACAGCAGAACAGCGGATCTTATTCTCAAATAGGCGCAGTGCCCAAGATTGCGAGCGACAAGCCCGACGAAGCGTACTTTGGTACGCGAGGAGGGTTTGAGCGGCAAGATCGGGTTCCTGGGAAAGCCGTTATTTGAGCACCCAATTATCGAAGGAAAGACCGTAATCTGCATACTTGTCGCAGAGGTCCTTGACCGTGCCGTCCTCGTAGAGCGCCTTGAGCGACTCGGTTACAGCATCGGCCGACTTGGTGTCGCCCTTCTTAAAGCCAACGGCGTAGTGCTCGCTGGACAGCGGCTTGTCGAGCTGCGTATAGGCATCGGGCTTGGCGGCGAGCTGATACTGGGCAATCGAAAGGTCGCAAGCCACGGCATCGACCGCGCCGCTCTCGAGCTGCATAAACGCCGTGTTGTACTCACCGATGGTATCGAGCGTGGCAAACGCCGCGGCCAGATCCTTCTGGTCGCCCTCGAGCACATCCTGTGCGGCGGAATCAGTCTGGGTAATCACGGTCTTGCCGGCAAGATCGTCCCAGCTCTTGATACCCGCGTCCTTCTTGACCACGAGCACCTGCTCGTTGAGCATGTACGGCTCGGAGAACGTGTAGTCGTCCTCGCGGCCCTCCATGGTAAAGCCGTTCCAGATGCAGTTGATGGCACCCGAGTTGAGCAGCGTATCCTTGGCATCCCAGTCGATGGCCTCGTATTTGACCTCCCAGCCTTGCTTGTCGGCAACGGCCTTGGCAAGGTCGAGGTCAAAACCCGTATATTCGCCATCGTCGCCCACAAAGCCGTACGGAGGGTAGGACTTGTCAAAGCCCACCACGAGCTTCTTGGACTCCGCGGCACCCTTCGTATCTTTGGCCGCGGCAGAGCCGGCAGCAGAGCCCTTACCGGCACCGCCGCCACAACCGACAAGACCAAGGCCGAGCACCGTGGCGAGCGAGCCGGCTAGACCAACAAACTGACGACGAGACATATCGGTATTCATGGTATTCCCCCTTGCTGGCACTTTAGTTAAGTAAAGTGAGTCGTGTAACGTTCAGAATCATACACTCTACCTAGATAAAGTACAAGGGAGGGGTTGCCCAGCGCGGGCGGAACTCGCGATAAACTTAATTACGCGCCGCTCCCCGCCCGCGCTGGGCAAACGTCGTTGGGCTTATCACTGACAGGAAATGGGCGCTTGCATATCGCCCACTGGCTTGGCACGGTACAATGCTTGCAGCTTTTAATTCATGAATTAGTGGAGTTATTGATGGCAGAATCTCGTGCGGAGCGCAAGGCTCGTCGTGCTTTGGTCGAGGCGGCTGAGGGGTCGGAGGAGAAAAAATCTTCTAAGAAATCCAAGGCGTCTCAGGATGCGAAGGGCAAGGCTAAGGCCAAGCGTTCTGGCTCTCGTCGGGGCGGGGATAGGGCATCTCAGGCTCGCCCCAAGCACTCGCATAAAGATCCGGCTTCGTCTGCGTGCAAGACTGTGGACCCCAAGTCTCCCTGTTCGATCATGAAAGCTTGCGGTGGGTGCACGGCACTCAATCGTCCTTATAAGAAGCAGTTGGCGGCCAAGCAGGCTGCTATGGAGGAACTGTTTGCTGAGCTCTGTGAGCGCGAGGGCATAACCGTCGATCCCATTCGCGGTATGGGCGTCACCCTAGGCGACCCGGGCAAATATCCTGCGCCGCGCGGTTTTCGCCACAAGGCCGCCACTCCCTTTGCCCCCGGTAAGGAGGGCGCTGTCCGCTGCGGTTTCTTTGAGCGCGGCACGCACAAGATCGTTGCCGTACCCGAGTGTCCTGTCGAGGCGCCGGGTGCTCGTCAGATTCTCAACGGCATCGCTCGCGAGGCCGAACGTCTGCACATTCCCGCCTTTAACGAAGACAAGCATCTGGGGCTGCTTCGCTATGCCGTCGTTCGCTGCGGCTGGCGCACCGACCAGATTATGGTCACCCTCGTGACCGCTCAGCGCGACCTGCCGCATGCGCAGGAGTTCTTTGAGGCCGTCGCCGCACTCGATCCGCATATCGTCACCGTTGCCCAAAACATCAACGGACGCCCCGGCAACGCCATTCTAGGCGAGGAGACCCGCATCGTGCATGGCGCCGAATGCATGCGCGACCAGCTGCTCGACTGCGACTTCGACATCTCCCCCACCGCGTTCTATCAGACCAACCCGCAACAGACCGAGCTGCTCTACCAGCTCGCCATCGACGGCATGGACCTGCGCCAGGGCGACGTGCTTATGGATGCCTACTGCGGCAGCGGCACCATCGGCCTTTGCGCCGCAAAGGGTGCCCAGGACAAGGGCATTGGCATCATGCTGCTCGGTGTGGAGCGAAACCCCGCGGGCATTGCCGACGCGCGCCGCAATGCCGAGCTCAACGGTCTCACCCGCAGCGCTTGGTTTATGGCCGACGACGCCACCGACTACATCCTCGATGCCGCCGACAACAACGAACGCGTCGACGTCCTTTCCATCGACCCGCCGCGCGCCGGCTCCACCCCCGAGTTCCTCGAAGCCGCCTGCGCACTCAAGCCGCGCCGCATCACCTATATCAGCTGCAACCCCGTGACCCAAGAGCGTGACCTGCACCAGCTCCTCGACGGAGGCTATCGCCTGCTCAAGATCACGCCGGTCGACATGTTCCCCCATACCGACCACACCGAAACCGTAGCGATCCTCGGGCGCCGCTAGCCCACCCCAGTAGATTTTTGGGACATGCCTTAAAATCTACCGGCACAAGAAAGGGGGCGGCCCGTCTGGACCGCCCCCTTTCGTTGGCTATATGAGCCCGTTACATGCTCTTGCGCAGGTCGCACACGCCGGCTGCCGCCATCTCGCGCAGCAGCGTCTCGCGATCGCGCGTCACAATCAGGTCCAGCGGGAAGTGAATCTCATCGAGCATCTTGCGCGCCTGCTCGAGCTTGCCAATCGCCATACCAATGTGCGCGTCGGTCGAGATGCCAATCCCCACGCCCAGCTCGGCGCAGCGCTCGGCAATCTTGCGGCACACGCCCCAATGCTCGGCATCGGTACCATGTTCAAGACTATGGTTGTTAATCTCGATAATCTTATGCTTGGCCTTGGCCGCCAACAGCACCTCATCGATATCAAACGGAACGCCCGAGCGACCCGTGTGACCCAGCATGAACACCTTGGGGTGCTCCAGGGCATTGATATACATCTCGGTCGTCTGGGCCAGCGTCGCGCCTTCAGCAATCTGTGAATTATGCACGCTTGCCACCAAATAATCCAAATTGCGCGTAACCAAATCGAACAGCGAATGCTGGCGGCTGAACGGATCGCCGGCAATATCGAGCGTGACAGGAGTGTCCTCGCCAAACAGGCTTCCGTCCAGCGAAACGATATCGGCCTCGGCACCGCGCAACACCAGCACGCCACTCCAAATGCGAGGCCAGACATCCTGGTTGATAAAGAACTGGTAGCTACGCAGGTCATTGGGGCAAGGCGAAACCATAGAGCTCAGATGGTCGGCAGATCCGAGCACCTGCAGGCCACGCTCTGCCGCCCAGTACACATTCTCCTCAATGGTCGAATATGCATGCGCAGAGAACATCGTATGAGTATGGATATCACAAGAAAGCAGGTAGGGCATCGGATCTCCTTATCCGGCATGGCCGTCGCGTATATTCATTGTACGCATAGCCTTCGATAGTCGTAAAACTGCTTCATCCCAATCACACAACGGCATAGACAACGGGGTCTGGC
>CAJJTG010000034.1 GCA_905194675.1 uncultured Collinsella sp.
GACTTCTATCTATGTAACGAAAGTGCAATATGCTATATACGTTATATACAAGTTTACAGGTGCGGTAAAGTTGCGGGAGTACAGCAGCGCGAAGCGATGGGGGACCGATATGATCAAGGCCGTTATTTTTGACATGGACGGAACGCTGGTCGATACCGAGCGTTTGGGTATCAAGGCGTGGAAGGCGGGCGCGGCCGAGCTGGGATTCGCGATTGATGATGCGCTGATCCATCAGTTTATCGGTCGCACGCTGCCCGATGTCATGGAGATCCTTGATGAGCATTACGGCAGCTGCGAAACCGCAGAGGCAATCTATCGTCGCCATAAGGAGATTCGCGACGAGATGGTCAAGATCGATCTGGAGCTTAAGGCCGGCGCCGCCGAGTGCCTCGACGAGCTGCTGGCTGCGGGCTATCACGTGGGCCTCGCGACGTCGTCGCGCCACGTTACCGCCGAGCGCAACCTTAAGACGGTTGGCCTCTTTGACAAGTTTGAGACGGTGACCTGCGGCGAGGACGTCGCGCACGGCAAGCCCGATCCCGAGATGTACCTGCTCGCCTGCGAGCGCGCGGGCTTTGCTCCCGAGGAGTGCGCCGTGGTCGAGGACTCACGCAACGGCTGCGTCTCGGGCATCACGGCCGGCTGCCACGTCTTTGCCGTTCCCGATATCGTGCCGTTGCCGCAGGACGTGGCGGACGGCTGCGAGGCCGTGCTCGATACGCTGTTCGATCTGCCGGCAGCGGTCAAGGCCGTGCGTTAGCGTTTGCACGCGAGTTGCCATGCCCCGCGCCCGATCCCGCGGGACGGTGGCGGCAACGGCGCCTGCGTGGAGGCGCTGACGCAGTCAGCCCCTCTTATCACGCCAAGATTGCTGTTTTGGCTGATAAGAGGGGCATTGTGCTTTAAGCGACTGGGGCTGCGGCCTTGGTAAGGAGCTGGCGGAGGGTTATGACGCTACAAGTTACTCCAGGAGCCAGTCGATCACGTTGCGCTTGCGGACTCCTTCGTAGTTCGCGTCCGCAAACAGCGTGTCGAGCGTAAGAAGCGTCTTGGGGTAGTTGTCTCGGACTTTCTTAAAGGGGGCCAACTCTCGATTGAGGGTGGTTTCGTCGAGCGTTGTGGCTGAAACCTGAAAATAGGCTGTCTCGTCTGAGTTTAGGGCAACAAAATCGATTTCCCCGCCGTCGATATCGCCCACGTAGACGTCGTATCCACGGCGTAGGAGCTCGAGATAAACAACATTTTCGAGGATATGACCGATATCGCTGCTTTGGGTTTTGACAAGAGCGCCTCTAAGTCCAAGGTCAACGGCGTAGTATTTGCCGTTTGTTGAAAGAAGCTGCCGACCACGCACGTTATAGCGCGGAGCAAAGTACAGCACAAGGCTGTCTGTTAAGCCTTTGAGGTACTTGGCTACGGTTTTATGGTCGGTTTTGTTGCCGTTGGACGAGAGCGTGTCGGAGATTTTTTTAATCGAGATCCGGTTTCCAATGCTATGGAGTAGGAACTTGGTGATATCGCGCAGGGTCGGGACGTCCGAGACCTTCAGGCGTTCGATAACGTCGCGTATGACGATGGTATCGTAGAGGCTCATAAGATAATCGCGCGCCTGGGGTCCCTGAATACCCGTCTCGGCGATAAAGGGAAAAGAGCCCCGGGTGATGTACTCGTCAAATAACTGCGCGGGAGCCTTTCCGTCATTGGTTTTTGCCGAGCAAAACTCTTTAAAGGATAGGGGCAGCATCTTGAGCTCTACGTAGCGACCGGAGAGCAAAGTAGCCAGCTCGCTCGAGAGCAGATAGGCGTTGGAACCGGTTATGTAGAGGTCGACATTGTCCTTGATAAAAAGACTGTCGACGGCTTTTTCGAAATGCTCGACGTGCTGTATCTCGTCCAGAAAAACGTAGTTCATCTTATCGGGGACGAGTCTGGCGGAAATGTAGTCGTAGAGTGCTCTATATGACGTAAGCGACTCGAACTCCAGGTCTTCAAAGTTGAGGGATATAACCTGGTCACCTGTGATTCCATAATCGCGCAGGTAGCTACGGTAGATTTCGAATAGCTTTGATTTGCCGGACCTTCGCACGCCCGAAACGACCTTGATGACGTGCGAGTCTTTCCACGAAATGAGCCAGTCGAGGTACTGTTTGCGATCAATCAGATTCATGAAACCCCTTTCTTGGCGAGAAAAAACTGGAGCAAAATCAATACTTATAGGAAATATCTAAAAATATGGAATTGAGTCTATTTTAACAAAATAGTTAATGAAAATTGGATTACATTCCATAAATATCCGTAGCCGCAGGTCCGGCTAAACGGGGGGGCGCATGGGGCCAGTAAAAAACGCCGCAGCGGGCCTGTTTCCGTTGCGGCGTTTTTTTGTTACAAGTAGGCGCCCAGGTTGATGTCGGTTGTCGGGACCATGGGTTGGCCCGTCGGGTGCGGCTTGGCATTTTGGGTGCTTACGCGCTCGAGCAAGAAGGGACGCACGAGCTCCTGACGGTTAATGTCCTCGGTGGCCGTGACCGTGGTGACGGTGCGTGCGGCGGAGCCGATGCGGACTCGTTTGGTCTTGGCGGCAGGTTTATCCTCGATTTGTTCCATGAGCAGCTGTACGCCCTTGCGGCCAATTTCGTAGCCCGGCGGCGCCACGGTGGTAAGGGGAACCGACCCGCTCCATGCAAGGGGGTTGCCGTCGCAGCCGGCCACACGGACCTGCTCGGGGACGAAGATGCCTTTGTCGGTCAGCGCCGAGATAACGCCCGAGGCCAATACGTCGGTCAGGCCGATGACAAAATCGGGGCGCTCGTCAGCAGGGCGTTCGGCAATCTGGGTACCGATGCTGTAGCCGTCGGCTGCGGTATTCCACTCTCCGGCATCGATGATCTCAATTTTGATATCGGAATGCAGGGCAAGTGCTTTGTGGATGCCAAGGACGCGCAGGGCGAGCTGCATAAATGCCGCTCTGCCCACAACGGTGATATGGCGTGCGCCGCGGGCGATGGCGAGCTCGGCGATAATGCGCCCCTGTGCCTCGTTGTCGGCGGCCACGTAGTAACCGGGTTCTGAACAATGGACGTCCAGATGGACGATGGGGACGGGAATCTTGGTCATGGCGGGGTGCCAATCGGGGGACGCCATGGGCTGAACCATGACGCCGGACATCTGAGTGCCCATAAAGTAGCGCAGGTAATGGTCCTCGAGAATGTCGTCGTTATCGGCGTTGGCGATGAGCAGGTCGTAACCGTGTTTGCGCGCCTCGTTATGGGCGCCGCTGGCAATTTGGAGCGAGAAGCCGTGGTCGAGGCGGGGGAGAACCAAGCCAAAGGACTTGGTGGTGCCGCCTGCGAGCTGGCGGGCGCTTTGGTTGGGCAGGTAGCCCAGGCGATTGATGGTCTCGTTGATGAGTTTGAGGGTCTCGGGGCGCAGCTTTTCGGGGTGGTTGAGCGCGTTGGATACCGTGCCCAGCGAGACCCCCGCTTCGCGCGCGACGTCGCTGATTTTCACCTTTGCCATAGCGGCCCCTTTGATGCGTTTCAAGTACAAGGCAGATTGTAGCATCGCCCGCCCCTAGGGTGTCAAAACCTGCCAATTAGGGACAGGTTAATTTTGGCAGGTTTTATCTGGGGAAACGCCGCTACTGCCCCGGACCACCACGAAGGGGACAGGCACCTTTGTGGTGGTTTGAGCTGCCCGGGCCTTCAATTGTCTCGATCTGTAACATCTGGACGGCAAAACCGGCTCTACCTGTTACAGATCGAGACATAGTGCAGGGGCCGAACCGTAATGTCTCGATCTGTAACACTAAGCCGGCTTATTGCGGCCCAGATGTTACAGATCGAGATCTTTCGCCGGGATAGGCCGCCGCCCCGGTCCAAACCACCACAAAGGTTCCTGTCCCCATTGTGGCGGTTTGGACCGGCTGGGCATGTGTGCATCGGGTGGTATCTAAGTTGAGATACCACTTCTGGTATATCAGCTTGCGCTTGCGTGAGTACAATACTCGAACGTTATACGTCTCAGCGCCCCCTGTGCGTGGACGTCTTGCAGTCACGCGAACGAAGGGATTTATCCTATGTGCGGAATTGTCGGCTACACCGGCTCTGATATTGCAAAGAACATCCTGGTCACGGGCCTCAAGCGTATGGAGTATCGCGGCTATGACTCCTCGGGCGTTGCGCTCGAGGTGGGTGAGGGCGCCGCGGCGCACCTCGACGTCATCCGCCGCGTGGGCAAGGTCGCGGGCCTGGAGAGCGAGCTTTCCAACATCGACAGCGACGCTACCTGCGGTATCGGCCACACCCGTTGGGCCACCCACGGCAAGCCCTCCGTCGTTAACGCCCATCCCCACACCAGCTGCGACGGTCGTATCGCCATCGTCCACAACGGCATCATCGAGAACTTCGCCGAGCTGCGCGAAGAGCTGGAGGGCCGCGGCCACCACTTTAAGAGCGAGACCGATACCGAGGTCTTCGCGCATCTGATCGAAGAGGCTTATGCCGAGACGCACGACCTGATGGCCTCCGTGCGCGAGGCTTGCACCCACGTGGTCGGTGCCTATGGTCTGGCCGCCGTGTGCGCTGACGAGCCCGGCGTGATCGCCGTGGCCCGCAAGGATTCCCCGATCGTAGTCGGCGTGGGCGAAACCGGCTCCTATGTTGCTTCCGATGTCATCGCGCTCATCGACGCCACCCGCGATGTCGTGGTGCTCGAGGACGGTCAGTTTGCCAAGCTCACGCCCGCGGGCGTCGAGTACACCGACGAGGCCGGCAACGTTATCGAGCCCAAGGTCACCCACATCGACTGGGACCTGGACATGGCAGAAAAGGGCGGTTATCCCGACTTTATGCTCAAGGAAATCCACGAGCAGCCGCGCGTCGTGCGCGATACGCTGGTGGGCCGTATGACCCCCGCCGGCGAGCTCGATATCGACGAGCTGGGCCTTTCGCTCGAGGAGCTCAACGATATCGACCGCGTCTACGTGATCGCTTGCGGCACTAGCTATCACGCTGGCCTCATCGCCAAGAACCTTATTGAGGGCTGGGCTCGCATCCCCACCGAGGTTGAGGCGGCCAGCGAGTTCCGCTATCGCAATCCCATCATCACGCCGACGACGCTTGTCGTGGCTGTGTCCCAGTCGGGCGAGACGGCCGACACCCTTGCCGCCATTCGCGACGCGCGCATCAAGGGCGCCAAGGTCTTCGGCATCACCAACGTGGTGGGCAGCCCGGTGGCGCGTGAGAGCGACGGCGTCATCTACACCAAGGCCAACAAGGAGATCGCGGTCGCCTCGACCAAGAGCTTTATCGGTCAGGTCGTGAGCCTTACGCTGCTGGCTCTGCTGCTGGCGCAGGTTAAGTACCGTCTGACCACCAAACAGGCGCGCATGCTGTTCCGCGAGCTTTCCGATACGGCCGAGCAGATCCAGTGGATTTTGGATACCCAGACCGAGGCCGTTCATGAGGCCGCCCTGCTGTGCAAGGACGCGCAGTCGGCGCTGTTCGTGGGCCGCGACATGGGTGCCGCTATTTCCTACGAGGGCGCGCTCAAGCTCAAGGAGGTCAGCTACCTGCATGCCGAGGCCTACGCCGCCGGCGAGATGAAGCACGGCCCCATTGCCCTGATCGACCCGGGCTTCCCTGTCATCGCTGTGGCCACCAAGAGTGCCACCTACGACAAGACCGTGTCGAACCTCATGGAGTGCAAGGCGCGCGGCGCCAAGGTTATCGTCGTTGCCACCGAGGGTGACGAGGAAATCAACAAGATTGCCGACTGCATCATTCGCGTGCCGTCCGTCCGTGACGTGTTCAGCCCCATCACGGCGAGCGTCCCGCTGCAGCTGCTCGCCCGCGAGGTGGCCATCCTGCGCGGTTGCGACGTTGACCAGCCCCGCAACCTGGCAAAGAGTGTCACAGTCGAGTAGCGGATGTTCCGGCGTTCCAACAGCCAGGGCCCGGCTCCGCGTCATCAGACGGAGCCGGGCCTTTTTGTACGGAGAAACCACCACAAAGGTGCCTGTCCCCTTTGTGGTGGTTTTGGCAGGTTAGCGGAGCTTGCTGGTCTCGAAGTACTCGGGGAACTGGTCCAGAACCTCGGTTTGGTTGCGGAACATCATGTGCAGGTGCTTGCTGACCAAAAAGCTCGCTTCGATGGGGTCGCGACCGGCGATAGCGCGGCGAATCTGCTTGTGCTCGTTCACGATGTCCTGATTGTCGAGAACCTGCGTGGCGGCGCGCAGCCAGCGGAAGCGCTCCAGGTCGGCATTGGTCTCCTCGAGCCACGACCACACGGTGCTGCGGCATGCGATGCTAAAAATCATGTGATGCATGAGGTTGTCGCTCAAAAAGAAGCCGATGCGATCCTCTTCGGCCATGGCCTTTTCCTGCAGCACGATGGCGCGGTCGAGCTGCTCGATGCCGGTCGACGTGGCTCGCGCACAGCACTCCACAATCACCTGCTTTTCCAGATGTTCGCGGATGTAACAGGCACTCTCGGCAAGGGTGAGGTTGATGGGTGAGACGTAGGTGCCACTCTGGGGCACGGTGCGCACCAGGCCTTCCTGCGCCAAGCGAACCAAAGCCTCGCGCACGGGCGTGCGACCCATATCCAGGTCGTCGCAAAGTTGCTTGACGCCCAGCTTTTCGCCCGGCTTGTAGTCCAGGTAGACGATTTTGCGTCGAATGGTGTGGTAGGACTGGTCCTGTAGGCTCGTTTCCTGCTCGCCGACGTGCATCGATTCTTCCATAGCGCCTCGCAACTGTTCTATCAAACTCATATGTCAGTTGTTAATTATGCCGCGAATCAGCTTTCCGCGGTGGGTAATTCGGCTGTTGCCCAAGAACTATTGCGGCATCTTAGTCTGTGTTTGCGCAAGGCTGCGCTCAATGTTGCCGTATCATAAGCCGTCGCAAACGTGAAATAGAAAGAAGGAATCCCATATGCAACTGGCGAATATCGTACGCGAGCGCTGGAAGGGCGTCTTGTTCTGCCTGATCATCGCTATCCCCGCAACGCTGCTCGGCAAACAGATTGAGGTGGTCGGTGGGCCGGTATTCGCCATCCTCTTTGGCATGGTTCTGGCGCTCGTCTTTCCCAAGAATCATCGCGAACAGCTCGCCGCCGGTGTCACCTATACGTCTAAAAAAGTCTTGCAGTACGCGGTTATCCTGCTTGGCTTTGGCATGAACCTCTCCCAGATTCTGTCCAAGGGCGCCCAGTCGCTGCCGATTATCGTGGCGACGATCTCGACCTCGCTTGTCATCGCCTTCGTGCTCTGCCGCGTTATGAACGTGCCGGGCAAGATCGCGACGCTTGTGGGTGTGGGTTCGTCGATTTGCGGCGGTTCTGCCATCGCCGCGACCGCGCCCGTCATTGATGCCGACGATCGCGAGATTGCCCAGGCTATTTCGGTCATCTTCCTGTTTAACGTTATCGCGGCGCTCGTGTTTCCGACGCTCGGCGGCATGCTCGGGCTGACCAACGAGGGCTTTGGCCTGTTTGCCGGCACCGCCATCAACGACACCTCGTCGGTAACGGCTGCGGCGAGCGCCTGGGACAGCATGCATCCCGGCGCCAATGTGCTCGAAAGCGCCACAGTGGTCAAGCTCACCAGGACGCTGGCCATTATTCCCATTACGTTGGCTCTCGCATGCTGGCAGATGCATCTGGCGCGCAAGGCCGGCGGCGACGCCAAAAGCACGTTCTCGCTTAAACGCGCGTTTCCCATGTTCGTGCTGTTCTTTGTGCTGGCGAGCGTAATCACCACGGTGCTTCAGCTTCCCGCGTCCGTTACGGCGCCTATCAAGGAGCTGTCGAAGTTCTTTATCGTGATGGCTATGGCGGCTATTGGTTTCAATACCGATATCGTTGAGCTGGTCAAAAAGGGCGGTAAGCCCATTGCGCTGGGCCTTTGCTGCTGGATTGGCATTGCGTGCATGAGTTTGGGAATGCAGCACGTGCTGGGAATCTGGTAGAGAAGTAGCTTATTTGCGTGCTGCGTGCTGGCGAGCGCATCCTCGCGGTGGAGCGATAGGAGCTCTTGCGGGTATGGCTTGTCCGCAGGTTTATAGGTCCCGAAGAGCTCTTATCGCCCCGCCAGGATGGCGATGCGGGGCAACTCATATACTCGCAGGACGGCGGCTTCTGCCCTATAGTGTTTGGTGAGCAATATCGTTCAATTTTGAAACACTCGCCCGCGCGGCCGTCGGTGGCGGCGTGGCGCCGAGGACGGGGCGCAATATGAACAGTGACGCCAAGCTTCAAATCTTGATCGAGGCCTTGGCTGCTGCCGGGGCCTCGGCGTTGGCAATCGATGGGCATGGACACGTGGCGATATCGACCATGGATGATGCCGCGCTCGAGCAAGATGTCGCGGCATTTGTCGCCGAGCGCCTGGGGCGCGTGGGCAGCGGCACGCGTCTGGTGATGGGGCATGCGGGAGGGCGCTTGAGCCTTACGGTGCGTCCGGCCGCCAAGGAATACGGCGCGCTTTGGGTGGTCGTGGTCCGCGAGGTGCACGGTGTGGCGGCACACGCGGGTATTGAGTGGCTTAACGCAGATGAGGTCGAGGCGCGCTACGAGGCAAGCGCGTACGGCATTGTCGAAGGTGCCGCTGCGGTCGCTGGTCCCGTCTGCGAAAGCTATGCCCGCGGCGTGCCTCTCATGTTAGAGGGCGAGCTGGGTGCTGGCCAGGCAGAGATTGCAAAACGCCTCTATCTGGATGGGCCTTATGCTGACGAACCCTTTGTGTCCGTGGAACTTGACGAGCTCACGGATCGCGGCTGGCGCCATCTGCTTAAAAGCTCGGAATCGCCGCTGTTCCAGGCAAGGCTGACCCTTTGTATTGGCGGCTGGCATGCACTTTCGCCGCAGCGTCTGCGCGAGCTTGTCTCTACGATGACCGACACGGCGCTGGCCGCGCGTTGCCATGTGGTTCTGACGGCAAACGATATGCCGGGCGGTGGCGAAAGCGATCAGGCCGCTTTTGTAACCGAGCGCTTGGCGTGCGCAGTAAGTGTGGCGCCTGCGATTGCCGAGCAGGGTGGCGCATCGAAAAAGGTTGCGCAGTATTTGTCGTATCTGTCAGATGCCTTTGGAACTGCCGCTCCGAGTATGTCCGAGGAGGCCGCCTCGACGCTCAACGGCTATCGCTGGCCACGCAACTATTTGCAGCTTCGCGAGGTCTCGGAACGACTCTATATATTAGTAGGGTCGGGTGTGGCGGAGCGCGCGGTGGCGGAGGAGGTGCTCGCCCAGGAGGATGTCATCAAAACCGCAACTTTTGGCGCCCCGACGCTCGACAGCGACCTGTATATCCTGCGACCACTGGCCGATACCGAACGCGACATCGCGCGGCTGGTCGTAGGCTACCTTCAGGGCAACCGGACCCGCGCTGCCGAGGTGCTGGGAATAAGCCGCACGACCCTGTGGCGCTTGCTGAAGGACGACGACCGCTGAGCGAGGCACCCGTGACCGCGTGCGGCGCGTGTGCTACAGTCCAAAGCGGTAATGTTTCGATTGTGTTACGGCGTGCGGGGGCGTATGGCGGAGACTTCAAAACCAAACCGGAATAGACGGAGCGCGGCTCCAGTTAACCGCCGCACGACGTCCCGGACGTGGGGCAAGCACGCGTCGGGGTTCGACGGTTCGTTCAAGCGCACCAAATACGGCTATCCTTCGGCAAGCGCTCGCTTGGCCATGCAGGCCGAGTCGTCGCTGCGGGGGCGCAAGCGCGTGGTGGGCTCTAAGCTCAAGCATGACGGAACGCTGGGCTATATCAGCCGCGGTGCGGCTCGCCGCAGTGGGCTCAATCCTGCTGGCTGGCATCGTTATGTGCCGATTGCAGTTGTTGTTGCGGTGGTTGTCATCGCGCTCGCGGCGCTTGGTTACGCCGGCGGCGGGGCCAATCTGGACGCAATGTTTAAGTCGCCCGAGCTCGCGCATGCAGGCACAGAAGTTGTCGAAGGCGTTCAGACCCAGACGGGCGTCGCGCCCCAGCGCGGTATCGTTGCGGCTGCCTCCACCATCGCCGATGCGCAAAAGGACGAGGACGAACAAGACGACGGCGCCGAAACGACTCACACGAACGAAACGACGACAACTCCATCGGCAAGATAAGTTGCGAGCGGGATAGCAAATTTGGGACGGGGCCTTTTGGCTGTCCAAGTGCCAGATGTCACCAGCGACGCACCCGATGCCAGTCACCAACAGCGAGCGGCCCGCGTAGCGTCAGCGGGTCCGCCGTTCGTTAGAACGGCGGAACATACACCACGTTGTCGCGGCGGGGTTTGGCCCCGGGGAGTGCGTCCTCGGCGTAGCCCAGAATGCAGTTGCCCACACCGCGTAGGCTTCCGTCGGCGGGCAGACCCCACTTGGCCAGCAGTTCCAGCCCCTCGGGTGAGTCAAAGACCTCGTGCGCGCGGTGAATCCAACACGAATCGACGCCCAGCGCATAGGCTGCGTTGAGCAGGTTGCCCATGGCGAGCGAGCCGTCTTCCAGGTGCGTGGGCACACTGCGGTCGACGAGCACCACCACAACGGTTTTGGCGCCGTAGAAGGGATCTCCCTCGCTGCCCATAACTTGGGCGTTGAGCTGCGAGAGGCGCTCGACGGTTGCGGGGTCGGTAACGGCGACAAACGTCACCGGCTGGCGTCCCATGCCGCTGGGCGCGTACTGGCCTGCCACGATAATGCGTGCGAGCTTTTCTGCCTCGACGGGGCGATCGCTGTAGTTACGGCAGCTGCGGCGATGGATGAGCGCTTCGATGGTCTCCATGTGTCCTCCTGACGTTGGTTTCGATGCCTCGTTCTTACCCGCCGAACCAAAACCGTAATCGCGCAGCCGGCCTCAAACAATGCAAGCTACCAAGTGGAAAAGTTGGTTTGCATAAAACTTCAGCCAGAATGTGACAAACCGGTGGGATGATTAAACGTTTTATCCCGTCTACCCTGCGGTTTTTTACCACTTGCCTAAATGATGCGCGCATAAGCTCTGATAAAGGTTTTACTAAAGGAGTACCAACGTTTATCAGCGCGCCATGGTGGCGCCGGGCCAGGAGGTAACATCATGTTCCAGGCTGGAGATGTCGTCGAGACCGACTTCGAAGGATTTCTGAAGCTGCTGCGTTCCAAGACGCGCGCTTTCGTGTCGATCAACGATCACGAGTACTACATCACGCACACCGATGGCTATTGGCGTGTTCAGGATTGCGAGGCCCTCAACGATAAGGGCCACTTTACTGACTGCTCCGAGCTGGTCAACACGGTCTGCGAGGTCGTCGAACTGCCGTGGATCTGTGGCAAGAGCCTGCACGACAGCTTCTCGGGCGCCACGGTCTACGAGGCCGTCGCTGCGTAACAGCCAACAATCGATATTCTCTCGCAACCGCCGGCGCCGCCCCCGCGCCGGCGGTCTTTTTTGTCGACATGCCTATGTT
Source organism: uncultured Collinsella sp. (assembly GCA_905194675.1). GTDB lineage: Bacteria > Actinomycetota > Coriobacteriia > Coriobacteriales > Coriobacteriaceae > Collinsella. The sequence goes on from CAJJTG010000034.1 coordinate 11,436, forward strand.
GACCTGACCATATATAACGAGCTTATTGACGATAGTCAAAACTCGGACTAATGTAGAGATGTAAATTGGTCAAAACTCGGACAATCGAATGGTGGGATAGATGAATAGTGCGGTTACGCTGGTCGATTTCGACCGGATGCTCAATGGACTCGACCATATCTATTCGGAGTTCTCGCGCACCTGCGGTCTTTCGGATTGCGCCTATTGGATGCTCGTCGACACCAGCACGGCGGACGGCAGCATCGCCGTGAGTCGGCTGACGAGTGAATGGTTCTACAGCAAACAGACCATCAATTCGGCGATCAAGACGCTTAGGGCGCGAGGGCTCGCGACGTTGGAGTTTGCCGAGGGCAGTCGTAAGAACAAGGTTGTGCGACTGACCGCAGAAGGTATGCAGTTTGCCAAGCGCTACGCGTTGCCGGCGCAAAAGGCCGAGCAGCAGGCATTCGAGGCGCTCGAGCCGTGGGAACAGCGCGAGATCATGCGCTTGGTCGGTAAGTTCTCCCATGTTCTTAACGAAGAGTGCGAGGCATTTAAACGGCAAGTTGCCGCCGAGAACGAGGCTGCCGATAAGGGCGAGGGGGAGACATGCGACTCTTAATGAGGTTTATGAGGCCGTACCGCGGTCTGATCGCGGTGACGCTGCTGGTGCTGCTAATCGACAACGTCGGTACGCTGCTCGTGCCCACGATGTTGGCGAACATGGTCAACACGGGCATCACGACGGGCGACGTCGATTACATCTTGCGCAACGGTCTGTACATGCTCATCGCGACCGGCATGGCCAGCGGTGGTGCGGTGCTGGGCTGTTATCTTTCGGCCCGTCTGGCGGCCAATGTGGCCTGCGATATCCGCAATGCCGTGTACGACAAGTCGCTCGAGCTCGCGGCCAGCGACTTTGAGCGCTTTGGCACCGGATCGATGATCACGCGCTCGCTCAACGACATCAATGTGATTCAGCAGGCCATCCTGCAGACGATCCAGCTGGTGCTGCCGGTGCCGTTCTTGGCCGTCGCGGGCATCATTTTTGCGTGGCTCATCGATCCCGCCATGGGTACGCTGCTGGGCGTGGTGGTTGCGATCGTGCTGGTGGCGGCAGTCTTTACCGTGGCTAACGCCGCGCCAATTTTTATGCGCCTGCAGAGCTTTATCGACCGCATGAACGTGGTGCTGCGCGAGAACATCGTGGGCGTTCGCGTCATCCGCGCTTTTAATAAAGAGCTTCACGAGGAGCAGCGCCTGGACGAGGTGTTTAGCGATTACGCGGACAACGCCATTAAGGTCAACCACCTGTTTGTGGGCCTTGATAGCTCTACCTTCTTTTTGATGAACATTGCCGAGGTGGCGGTGCTGTGGGTGGGCGGCAACCGCGTTGGCGCCCATGCAATGCAGATTGCGAGCATCTCCGCGGTGCTGGAATATGCGCTCTTGATCCTGTTCTTTGTGATGATGGCGCAGATGGTAGTGCTGACGCTGCCGCGCGCCGCGGCGTGCCTGAACCGTGCGCAGCAGGTGTTGGAGATTGAGCCGGGCATCGTGGACGGCGAGCGTACGCTGGGTGACGGGGCGCCTGCCTCCGGGGGCGATGCGGATGTGGTCGCTGAGTTCGATCACATGTCGTTTCGTTTTGACGATGCCGATGAGGACACCCTGTGCGACCTGAGCTTTGCCTGTCGTCGCGGTCAGATGACCGCGATTGTGGGCTCGACGGGCTCGGGCAAGTCGACGGTGGCAAAGCTTCTGCTGCGTTTTCACGATGCCACCAAGGGTGCCATTCGCCTGGACGGCGTCGACCTGCGCGAGCTTTCGCAAGACGAGATTCGCGGGCGCATTGCCTACGTCCCGCAGAAGGCATGGCTGTTCTCGGGCACCGTGGCAAGCAATTTGCGCTTTGGCAACGAAGACGCGACCGAGGCCGATATGCTCCACGCGCTCCAGGTTGCCCAGAGCACCTTTGTGCTCGATCAGCCGCAGGGGCTCGATACCCCGGTGGCGCAGGGTGGCACGAACTTTTCGGGCGGTCAGCGCCAGCGCCTGGCCATTGCCCGCGCCCTCATGAAGCATGCCGATCTGTATATCTTCGATGACAGTTTTTCGGCCTTGGACTTTAAGACCGATGCGGCGCTGCGCCATGCGCTGCAGGAGGAGACGCGCGACGCTGCGGTGCTCATCATCGCGCAGCGCATCTCGACGATCTTGCATGCCGACCAGATCGTGGTGCTCAAGGACGGCGAGGTCGTGGGCCTGGGCACGCACGACGAGCTCATGGAAACCTGCGAGGTGTACCGCGCTATCGCGGAATCGCAGATGAAGGGAGGTGAGTAGCATGACCGAGGAGCTCAAGAAGTGCAGCGATGCTATCGATTCGAACGATTCGGACGCCGCTGAGAAAACGGTCGACCAGGCTGCCGCGGTGCTCGAGCTGGATGACGCCATCAAGGCGGCCGAGCGCGAGGCTCGTCGCCAGGCGCTGTACGAGGAAAACGAGCGTGCCGAGGACGAACGTGCCCGTGCCGAGGCAGAACGTATGCGCGACGTGGACGACGAAGACGAGGACGAGACGCCCCGGGATACCTGGGCGACGGTGCGCCGCTTGTGGGGCGAGGCCGCCGGCGACCATTGGCGCTTTTACATCGTGTTTGCGAGCATCGTGTTCTACGTCATCTTTAACACCGCCGCGCCGGCGTACAGCGCTCACGTCATCGACGAGCTGTGGGGGCATATGCAGGTGGCGTTTGCCAACGGAACCACCTTCAACATCACCTGGGAGAACTGCGGCAAGACCATCTTCGTCTACTTTATGATCTGGACTGCCGCTGCCTCGTTCTATGCGCTCCAGAGCTTTTTGATGTCGAGCGTGGCCGAACGCCTCAACCTGCGTCTACGCAACCGCATCGCACAAAAGCTCAATCGTCTGCCGCTTGCCTTCTTTGACGCGCATCGTCCCGGTGAGGTCGTCAGCCGTGCGACCAACGACTTGGACAAGATGTCCGAGAGCATGCAGCGCGGATTGCTGCAGCTGCTTGTGTCGATCGGCACCGTGACGGGTGCCATCATCATGATGTTCGTCTATAGCGTTAAGCTCACGCTCGTCTTTTTGGGCTTCACGGCCCTGTCGCTGCTGGTGACCAAAGTGGTTTCGCGCCGCACGCATGATGTAACGGGCGAACGCCAGGAGTGGGTGTCCAAGATTACGAGCGCGGTCGAGGAGGGCTACTCGGGCCGTCTGGTGATTCGCGCGTTCAACCGCGAGCGCCAGAGTTCTGCCGAGGTACACGAGGCCTCGGGCGAGCTGGCGCGTGTGAGCACCAAGGCCGACTTTATGATTAACGCTGTGGGCCCCGCGGTTCGCTTTATCGGTCGTCTGGCGCAGATCGTGATCGCGCTCGTGGGCTGCAACATGCTGGTGGCCGGTCAGATGACTGTCGGCGTGTTCCAGGCGTTCTTCCAGTTTATCTACGAGGCGTCCGAGCCCATGACGCAGCTCTCGTTTACCTTCAACTCGCTGCAGAGCGCGCTGGCGAGTGCGGAGCGCGTGTTCGACCTGCTCGATGAGCCCGAGATGGAGGCCGATCCGCAGCCGGGCGAGGCCGCCAAGCTGCCGGGTCGCGTGGAGGGCCGCGTCTCCTTTGAGCACGTGCGCTTTGGTTATTCGCCCGACAAGCCGCTCATGCGCGACGTGTCGTTTACCGCCGAGCCGGGCCAGAAGATTGCCGTGGTGGGAACCACGGGCGCAGGCAAGACGACGCTCATCAACCTGCTCATGCGCTTTTACGAGATCGACGGCGGCCGCATTACGCTTGACGGTGTGGATACGCGCCTCATGGATCGCGGCGAGCTACGGCAGCAGTTTGGCATGGTGCTACAGGACGCCTGGCTGTTCGACGGCACGATTGCCGAGAACATCGCCTACGGCTGCCCCGAGGCAACGCGCGAGGAGATTGTTGCGGCCGCTCGCGCCGCCCAGGTCGACTTCTTTGTGCGCACCATGCCTCAGGGCTACGACACGCGTGTAGCCAACGATGCCGAAAGCATCAGCCAGGGCCAGCGTCAGCTGCTAACCATCGCACGCGTGCTGCTCAACAACCCGGCGATTCTCATCCTGGACGAGGCGACGTCGAGCGTGGATACGCGCACCGAGCTTGCCATCGGCCGCGCCATGGACGCACTTATGCGTGGGCGCACAAGCTTTGTGATCGCGCATCGCCTGTCGACGATCGTGGATGCCGACCTGATTCTGGTCATGGATCACGGCAATATCATCGAGCAGGGCACGCATAAGGAGCTGCTGGCAGTCGAGGGCGCCTACGCCGACCTCTATCTGAGCCAGTTCGCATAATGTGACAAAGGAATAGTCCCTTTGTCACATCAGGAATAAGGCGCGCCGGGGATGGATTCCCTGGCGCGCCTTTGCGTTGGCGTCGATGTTGTCGGCGGCCGTCCGCTTTTAGCGTTCGTCCACGAGTTTGGCGACGAGGGCCTTAAGCTCGGCCACCTCTTGCTCGAGCTCTTTGACCCGGCGTGCGTTCTCGGTGATGCCTTGGCGGTTGAGGGCGCTTTGCTCGGCTGCGTCGTCGGGCATGTACTCGCGATGCTGCTTGGCGTCGAAGGTCTCCTCGAACACGCGGCAGCCGTTGCGTTTGATAATGCGGCCGGGCACGCCCACGACGGTGCAGTTGTCGGGCACGTCTTTGACGACAACCGAGTTGCCGCCGATTTTGACGTTGTTGCCGATGCGAATGTTGCCGAGCACCTTGGCGCCTGTGCCCACGGTGACGTTGTTGCCCAGGGTGGGGTGGCGCTTGCCGGTCTCGTTGCCGGTGCCGCCAAGTGTGACGCCCTGATAGAGCACGCAGTTGTCGCCCACAATGGCGGTTTCGCCGATGACAACGCCCATGGCGTGGTCGATAAAGAAATGCTTGCCGATCTGTGCGGCAGGATGAATCTCGACGCCAGTGATATGGCGGGTGATTTGCGAGAGCACGCGGGCGAGCGAGCGATGTCCATGTTCCCACAGCCAGTGCTCGGGCACGTGGTTCCACTTGGCGTGCAGGCCGGGGTAAGAAAGGAAGATGACTAGGCCGTTTTGCGCGGCGGGGTCCTGTGCCTGGACGGTCTTGATGTCCTCGCGAATGGTATTGATAAAGCTCACCGGCCGCCCTCCCTTAGCGCCGCGACAATGCAATTCAATAAAGTATAGCGATTCGCTAGGGATTAGGAAGAGCAATCTTGCTCGGCTTTGCGCGACAGGTGTCAATTATGCAAACTTGCTGGTAATGAAGTCACGCTTTTGTAAGGTCGTGTGCGTTGCCGCGCCGCAACCGTATACTGGTCAACTTGGACGTATCCGCGCCCACAACTGAGAGGTTTTACTTCATGGGTTTCATCAATTTTATCGCCGAGCTGCTTAAGGATCCGCGCACCGCGATCGCCAGTTGGATCGCCGCCGGCCCGCTTATGGCCTACGGCTGCGTGTTCCTGATCATCTTTATCGAGACGGGCGTGGTGTTCTTCCCGTTCCTTCCCGGTGATTCGCTGCTGTTTGCCTCGGGCTTCTTTGCCCACAACGGCGGCTTTAACATCGTGGCCCTGCTGGCCGTCGCATGGGCGGCTGCCATTTTGGGTGATCAGTGCAACTTTATGATCGGTCACTTCTTTGGCAAAAAGATCATCGCCTCGGGAAAAGTGAAGGCTATGACGCCCGAGCGCATCAAAAAGTCCGAGGATTTCTTGGACAAGTGGGGTCACCTAGCCATCTTCCTGGGCCGCTTCTTCCCGTTTATCCGCACCTTTGTGCCCTTTATCGCCGGCATGGGCGGCATGCACTGGCGCAACTTTGTCATCTTTAACGTGCTGGGCGGCATTACCTGGTCGACGGTCTTTACGCTGCTGGGCTACTTCTTTGGCGGCATTCCCTTTGTGCAGGAGCACTTTGAGCTGCTGATTATCGGCATCGTCGCCGTGTCGATCATCCCGACTGTGGTCGGTCTGGTTAAGGCTAAGCTGGGCAAAAAGAACGCGTAGCTCGAGCCAGCGCGCAAACCGTGCCGTTGAGGCCCGTCACCGCTTACGGTGGCGGGCCTCTTTAGTTTCGGTCAAATGAAAATACTTTACTTAGTTAAAGAAAAGCGTTTTATCAGACGCGTACGGGGAGTACAATCTCGTGCATGCGAATCGACGTGCCATCGGCTTTGATGCTGTTCGCGTGTCCCGTCCGGCTCTACGCTCCGGGCGTGCGACGTTGCGACGCGGTCGGCCTCGGTCCTTGCGTGCGAGTTCGCGAGTATGCAACTGTGTATGTAAGGAGCGACATATGACTGTCGAGAAGAAGGATATCGATTGGGGTAGCCTCGGCTTTGGCTACATGAAGACCGATTACAGCTACGAGGCCCATTGGAAGGACGGCGAGTGGGACGAGGGTGGCCTGACCACCGACCACACCTTGCATGTCTCCGAGTGCGGCGGCATCTTCCATTACTGCCAGGAGGTCTTTGAGGGCCTGAAGGCCTACACCGCCGAGGACGGCAGTATCGTCTGCTTCCGTCCCGACATGAACGCCGAGCGTATGTATAACTCTGCGCAGCGCCTCGAGATGCCCCCGTTCCCCAAGGACAAGTTTGTTGAGGCCGTCAAGCAGGTCGTTTCTGCCAACGCCGCCTGGGTTCCGCCCTTCGGCTCCGGCGCGACCCTGTACGTGCGTCCGTTTATGATCGGCTCCGGTGACGTGATCGGCGTGGCTCCCGCTCCTGAGTACACGTTCCGTATTCTCGTGACCCCGGTCGGTCCGTACTTTAAGGGTGGCCTTAAGCCCGTCAAGCTGCGCGTTTCCGAGTACGACCGTGCGGCACCGCACGGCACCGGCAACATCAAGGCCGGCCTGAACTACGCCATGTCCCTCAAGCCCACGATGGAGGCCCATCGCGAGGGATATGCCGAGAACCTGTATCTCGACTCCGAGTCCCGCACCTATGTCGAGGAGACCGGTGGCGCCAACGTCCTGTTCGTGAAGGAGGACGGCACGCTCGTCGTTCCGCAGTCGCACACCGACTCCATCCTGCCCTCCATCACCCGTCGTTCGCTCGTTCAGGTCGCTCAGGACCTGGGTATGACCGTCGATCAGCGCCCCGTCGAGTGGGCCGAGGTCAAGGCCGGCACCTTTGTGGAGTGCGGCCTGTGCGGCACCGCTGCCGTCATCTCCCCGGTGGGCGAGATTGACAACAAGGTCTATGGCGCCGACGAGACCGTGACCTTCCCGGCTGGCTACACCGAGATCGGTCCCGTGATGAAGAAGCTTCGCGAGACCCTGACTGGTATCCAGTCCGGTGCTGTCGAGGACAAGCACAACTGGGTTTACACCGTCGCGTAAGCTGTCTTAGCTGTCCGGCCCGAGGGCGACCTTCCTTTCCGGTGCGTCCTCGGACATGAAAGAACCCCCGCTGCGCACTACGTGCGGCGGGGGTTCTTTCGTCCTGCGGAGTGCGCCGGAAAGGAAGGCCGCGCTTTTGTTTTGGTTCGCGCCATGTGGGGGTGGTGGCGACGTGCATTTTTGCGAGTATTCTGCAATCGAAGGCCCCTGCATACCGACCTCGGGCAAAAAATCGGGATTTCTCGATGTTTTCTACGAATGATGGGCGGGGTTATGGGCCGACAGCGTTTGATTTGCAGGGATATTTGCGCTCTTTGGCATTTATCGCGGCGCCCGAAGTCCTTGGTTATGTTGAATACTCCTAAAAATGCACGGCGCTTAGAGGGGGACCTTCGCGAAAAAGGAAACCGCCCCGTCGAAGTATGCATTCGACGGGGCGGTTTATACATTTGTCCGATTAAGGATGCGCTGCCAAACTACTAGAACTTGACGGTCGGTGCCTGGTGGGCGGCCTCAGCTGCTTCGAAGCCCTGACGCTCCTTAAACTGGAAGATGCCGGCAAAGATGACAGCCGGGAACGTCTGAATGGCGTTATTGTAGCTGAGCACGCAATCGTTGTAGCTCTGGCGTGCATAGCTAATCTTGTTCTCAGTATCCTCGAGCGATGCCTGCAGCTGCGTAAAGTTGGTGTTCGCCTTAAGGTCGGGGTAGGCCTCGGCTACGGCGAAGAGCTGGCGCAGCGCACCGGTCAGCACGTTGTCGGCTTCCATTTTGGCCTCGGGCGTGGTGGCCTTGACGGCGGTGTTACGCGCGCTGATCACGGCGGAGAGCGTCTCCTGCTCGTGCTTGGCGTAGCCCTTGACGGTCTCGACCAGGTTGGAGATCAGGTCGTTGCGGCGCTGCAGCTGCGTATCGATGTTCTGCCAAGCGTTATCGATGCGGTTACGCTTGGTGACCATGTTGTTGTAGATGCCGGCGATGGCGCAGACAATCACAATGACAACAACGATGCCGATGATGACGGTAATCATGATGTCTCCGTTTCGAATGGCCGCGGCGGCATGCGCCAGCTGCCGTTGGTATAACGCTACTAGTATACCCGCAACGTTTTGCCGTGCCGAACTTTCCGGTAAGCGTTATGTTTTCGGCGGGGTTGGCACCGGGGCAAAGCGCGCGAGGTACAGGTGTAAGATATGCGACAGATTGTCGAGTGTTGTCTTTGCCCTGAGGATGGCGATACCAGTGGACCTTCGCATTAAGAAAACCTACCGCGCCCTGTTCGATGCCTTCACCGAACTTCTCGAGGAGCATCGTTTTGAGGACCTGACGGTTGCCATGCTGTGCGACCGCGCCATGATTCGCCGCACGACGTTCTACAAGCACTTTCGCGACAAGAACGATTACTTTGCCTTTTATATCGATGAGCTCATGTCGGGCTTGCCGCAAAAACAGCCCGATGAGGCCGGCGCAGTGTCTGCCGAGGACGTGCGCGCGCTTCGGCACGCGATTTTGGACGATGCCATGGATTTGATTCTGGCGCACGAGCAGCTCATGGATAACATTTTGGCAAGCAGCATGTCGGGCATGTTGACCAACGTTATTTGCGACCGCATTGCCCGCTCCATCCGCGAGCGTGTGATGAACGTGCTTGCCGAGGATGCCCTGGCCCCCGTGTCACTCGAGACGACGTCTGAGTTTGTCGCCGGCGGTATTATTCGACTTTTCACGATATGGTGGGAATCGGGCCACGATCTTGAGCGTCGACCCGAGATGGCCGACGTGGTCGATGCGCTGTTTGAGCGGACCATGACGCCGGTGCATCACTAAAAGTGGCGGAGAGAGGGGGATTCGAACCCCCGGAACGCTCTCGCGCTCAACGGTTTTCAAGACCGCCGCATTCAACCGCTCTGCCATCTCTCCGTGAGTCGTAATGATAGCATCGTTTTGAATTTGCAACAGGGAAGGCGAACGATGACGATCACCGAAATCGACGAGAAGTTCATGCGCGAGGCGTTGGCGGAGGCGCGAGCCGCCGCGGCGGTGGGCGAGGTGCCCATCGGAGCCGTAGTGGTGCGCGACGGCGAGATCGTCGCGAGGGCGCACAATCGGCGCGAGCTCGACCAGGACCCTTCGGCGCATGCAGAGTTTGCGGCCGTGTGCGCCGCTGCCCAGGCACTTGGCCGCTGGCGCCTTTCCGATTGCACGGTCTACGTGACGCTTGAGCCTTGCTGCATGTGCGCGGGCCTTATGGTCAACGCGCGCGTGGGGCGCTGCGTGTATGGCGCGAGCGACGCCAAGGCCGGCGCGCTGGGATCCCTATACGATTTGAATGCCGACTCGCGCCTGAATCATCGGTTTAATGTGACCGCCGGCGTGCTGGCAGACGAGTGTCGTGAGGTGTTGAGCGGGTATTTTTGTGGGCTGCGTGGTGCCGATGGTGCTGGCTGCGGTTGTGGGGCCGATCTTGAGGCACATGCCGCTCACGCTGAGGCGCTCGCGTGTGCCGAAGATATCGTCGTTGAGGCGGTCGATTTTGGTGCCGCGTGCCGCCGGCCCCGCCGTGTGCTGTTGGCGATTGATTCCTTTAAGGGCAGTGTTTCGAGTGCGCAGGCGGAGGAGGCCGTTGCCGAAGGCGTGCGCCGCGTTTGGCCCGATGCCGAGGTGCGCACATTGCCGCTGGCAGATGGTGGTGAGGGAACGCTCGATGCCGTTGCCGCCTGCGGTGGCGAGCTTGTGACCTGCGAGGTTGCAGGGCCCTTGGGCGATCGTGTGCCCGCACGGTTACTGGTTGACGGCGGGCGCGAGTCGGCTGTTATTGAGATGGCCGAGGCGGCGGGTATTGGGTATTCGCCCTGTACGGAGTCGGCGGCGTTGGCGGCTTCGACCTATGGCGTGGGCGAGCTCATGCTTCGCGCAGTCCGTGCTGGGGCAAAGACTATCTATATTGGTCTGGGCGGCAGCGCCACCAACGACGGTGGCGCCGGCATGCTGCAGGCGCTGGGCGCGCGTGTGGTCGATGATCGGGGCTGCGATATCGCCCCCGGTCTTGCAGGCCTTGAGCAGGTGGCGAGCGTTGATTTGGCGCCAGCGCTTCAGGCTTTGGATGACGCTCGTATCGTTGTGCTTTCGGATGTCGAGAATCCGCTCGTGGGGCGTCGGGGCGCATTGGCGGTGTTTGGTGGGCAGAAAGGCTTGCCGACGGGTGACGCCGAGGCGCTGAGCAGGTGCGACAGTTGGATGGTCGGCTACGGTCGTCTGCTCGATACGGCAATTGTCGAGGCTCGGGCCCAGGGGCTGCTGCGCGTGCCCGAGGGTGCACGGACGTTCGGCTCGGTGCTCGGCGTGCCCGGTGCCGGTGCCGCCGGCGGCCTGGGCGCCGCGCTGCTGGCGCTCGGTGCCGAGTTGCGTTCGGGCGTGGAGACAGTGCTCGATCTCGTGGGGTTTGACGAGCGTGTACGCGATGTCGACCTGGTCATAACGGGCGAGGGCAATATGGACGAGCAATCCGCCGCCGGCAAGGCGCCGGTGGGCGTGGCCCGCCGTGCCAAGCGATATGGCAAGCCGGTTGTTGCCGTCGTGGGCGGTCGTGCCGACAACCTGGATGCGGTGTACGAGCAGGGCATCGACCTGGTTTTGACGATCTGCCGCAAGCCCATGGGCCTTGAGCTGGCGCTCGATCCCCAAGAAGCCATAACCAACCTTATCTGCGCCGGCGAGTCTGCCGCTCGATCCTACGACCTCGCCCGCCTCTAAGGCCTATCTCCCTATAAGTTGCGGTGGAATACGGAGTGTTTTTGCCTTTAAGGGGCCAATTCAGTCCGTATTCCACCGCAACTTCGAGAATGGCCATTCGAGGTTGGCTGCCTTGGGTCTTGGGTCGGACCGTTTGCCACGAAATGCGGCCATCTACTACGTTAAACCGGCCACCTTCGACCATCCCGGAATTTGCAAAAACAAAACCGCGGGTAGAAAGCTTGCCGATTTTCGAAAAAGTCGGCTATGGTCGACCCCTGTGGTGGCGCGCGCAGACGTGGTGTAAGAGCGTCCCGAGGTCCGTCGCTGCAAGTC
>CAJJTG010000035.1 GCA_905194675.1 uncultured Collinsella sp.
TAGAACGGCAGGTAGACGCCCAGGCCGATCATCATGGCAGGAATGCCGAGCCAGTACATGACGATGCCGGCGATAAAGCCGCCTGCGAACCACGGCACGCTCGGGATGCCCGAGACCATGGTGGCGACCACACTTGCCTGCGCGGCAACGAAGCTCTTGTCGGGACCAAAGGCGTCCGGACCATAGGCGGTGACGAGCGCGACCATGACGGCGGCGGCGACCAGGGCGCCCACGATGCCGCCGATGGCCTGGCCGACCCACTGTGCGCGCGGGTTGGTGCCCAGCACGGCGCCGGCCTTAAAGTCGTTCATGACGTCGCCTGCAAGGCCGCATGCCACGGCCACGATGCCGGCGATAAAGAACAGCTTGACCTGCGCGAGCTGCGCGAAGGCCGCCACGATGAGCATGACGATGAGGCCGAAGATCTCCATGGGGTCGATGCCCGTCTGGCCGCAGCTCTGTGCGCTCATGATGGTGGTGACAAAGGTGAACAGCGTGACGATGACGGCCGGGACGGGGCCAAGGTCGAGCGCGATGGCGACGATCACGGCGATGGCGGCAGTACCCAGGCCGATGATGCCGGCGTCGAGCTTAAGCGAGCCCGAGATGAGCGACTGCTCGTCGGTGTCGCTGGAGCTGTCGGCGGCGAGGCCGCGGGCGATGCCGGCGACCTGCGGCAGGATGTCCTTGAGGACGACGGCGACGCCAAAGCCCATCATGAGGCCCATGCCGAGCGATTTGACGATGCCCTGCGCAGTCACAACGTCGAATAGACCGGCAGCGGTGCCGCCCACGATGATGCCAAAGTTGCCCAGCAGCGCGCCGGCAAACCAGAACGCGACGGGGGCAAAGCCCACCAAAAAGCCGATGGACAGCAACATGGGCGAGTTGTAGATGGCAAAGGTCACGCCGGGGATATTGAGCGTGCACAGCATGCTGGGCACCACGCCCAGAGCGTCGCGAAGCACGCTGTAGATGCCTGCGATGGCCATGGAGCCAAAGAGCTGCTTGCCGGTCTTGCCGCCGGCCTCGGTGGCGCGCAGTGTCTGAGCTGCGGCATTGCCGGTGGGAAACTCCAGCGCGGCGTCCACGATAAAGTGGCGGTGGATGAGCGCCGTTGCCAGCAGGCCCAAGATGGTGCCGGCGAGTGCCACGATAAACATGTCGAGCCAGCTGATCTGGTCGGCATAGCCCAGCATCCAGGCGCCCGGGATGGTAAACGCCAGGCCGCCGGCGACCATGGCGCCCGCGGACATGATGGTGTGGGTGACGTTGGCCTCGTTGAGGCTGGCGTTGCCCATGAGCTTCAGGAAGAACAGCGAAATGACGGCAGCGAAAATGATCGGCCAGGGGAGTGCGCCCATCTTGAGGGCCGTGTAGGCCGAGCTCGCCGTGATGATCACGCAACCAAGGACGCCGATGACGACGCCGCGCAGCGTGAGTTGACCGCGCATCGAGGCGCGGTTCGAGGGATTGCTCATATAGAACTCCTTTGCGTATATCCGCTTCCCCCGCAAGCGCCGCTACGGATACGGCGCGGGAAGTCGGGTTACCAAGGGCCGCCGCGTGAGCTCGCGTACGACCGCGCATCAGTATAGCCGCAACCTAGCCATTTTGGGATGACTGGTTTAGGTAGGCGATATACTGCTGGGCAGACGAAAGGAGCGCCGACGATGCTTAATGGGTGCGCATATATATTGACGGTCGACGTGGGCAACACGTTCATTCGCTTTGGCCTGTTTGCAGAGGATTCGGCCGCGGCGCAGGAATGTCCGCTTGCGACATGCGAGATCACGACGCCGTCGAGCATTACGGCCGACGAGGCACGCATGCGACTTGTACAGGTCATGGGCGCGCTCGCCGCCGATGCAGGTGTGCCCGGGGTGCTTGCACCCGCCGCGGCCGTGCTGAGCTGTGTAGTCCCGGCGCTCGAGCGCCCTTGGAAGACGGCGCTTTCCCGCACCTGCACGAGGCGCGTGCTCACCGTGGGGCCGGGTCTCAAGACCGGCATGCCTGTGCACTACGATGACCCGGCCGAGATCGGTCCCGACCGCATCGCCGATGCCGTGGCGGCCCGCGCCGTCTACGGCTCGCCGTGCATCGTGATCGACCTGGGCACGACGACCAATATCGAGGTCATCGACGCGCACGGTACCTTTGTGGGCGGCGTTATCGCGCCAGGCCTGGCCCTCGGCGCCCGTTCGCTTTCGGCGGCAGCAGCGCGCCTACCCCAGGTTGAGCCCTCGGCGCCAACGCACGTCATCGGTCGCAACACGCGTGAGGCCATGCGCTCGGGCGTGGTCTTGGGCGAGGTGGCCCGCATCGACGGAATGCTCGACATGGTGCTTGCCGAGATGCGCGCGACCAAGGCCGCGGGGGAGGGTGATGTGCCCATCGTCATTACCGGCGACGATGCCGAGGCGCTTGCGGCGCTGGTCGGCCATAGCCTGACGGTCGACGATGCACTGACGCTGCGGGGGCTTGCCGAGCTCTACCACATCAATCAAAAGCCCCGTCGCGCGTAGCGATGGGGCGGTGGGACAAAAACGCCTCCACCTTTCACCTGCTACAATGGGTCAAACTATTGCGATTACGGAGGTGTCTGCCATGTCGGACGATCTTCATCAAACCGCGTCGGGCAAGCGCCGCGACGTTATTAGCTGGGACGAGTTCTTTATGAGCGTGGCCATTGCCGCGCAGCGCCGCAGCAAGGACCCCAACACGCAGGTGGGCGCGTGCATCGCCAGCACCAACCACCGCATCCTTTCGGTGGGCTACAACGGCACGCCCTCGGCGCTCAACGACGACTTTTTCCCGTGGGGTACGAGCGATGACCCGCTGCAGGACAAGCACAACTACGTGGTGCATGCCGAGGCCAACGCCGTGCTCAACTACCGTGGCTCGCTCAAGGACCTCGAGGGTTCCACGGTTTACGTCACGCTGTTCCCGTGCCACGACTGCGCCAAGATCCTGGCGCAGGTGGGCGTGGGCGAGGTCGTCTACCTGGACAATAAGTATGCCGACACCGATGACGGCCGTATCAGCCGCCGCATTCTCGACTCCTGCGGCATCAGCTACCGCCAGGTCATCGTCGATGTCCAGATTGGTACCGGGGGACAGGCTCAGCAGTAGCAACGATGTGCGCCGGCACTGCTCGGCAACAAAAACAGCCAAAAGAGCCCCGTCCCAAATTGACTGCTCGTGAAAGTCGTGTCCGCACGCATGGCTGGCGCCTAAGCGGGTACATGGCTGTAGTAACATAGCCCCTGTCCGCGGGCGTGCCCGCGTTATTGTGAGAAAGGAGCCCCTGTGGCTGTTAACGAAGAGCTGCTTAAGAAGGTTCTTGAAGAGATTCGCCCCAACCTGCAGGCCGATGGCGGCGATATGGAGTATGTGGGCGTCGACGACGAGGGTGTTGTCAAGCTGGAGCTGCAGGGCGCCTGCGCCGGCTGCCCCATGAGCTCGCTAACCCTTTCCATGGGTATCGAGCGCATCCTGAAGGAGCATGTGCCCGGCGTTACCCGCGTTGAGCAGGTCAATGCTTCCGGCGAGGCCGAGGACCTGTACGACGAGTACGCGCCGTTCTAAGATGCGAAAGCTGCGACGGTACGCTCCGCATAGACGTTACGCCCAAATATGCGGCTGCGAGCGTAAGGCCCGCGGGCGCATTTGTATGTAGGGAGCAGGGGGATCGATATGCTCAACGACCTCTACCATATGCTTGATCCCGTCGCGATCTCGGCGGGTCCCATCACCATCTACTGGTACGGCCTGGCCTACGTGGTCGGTGCTCTGCTCACGGCGGTCGTTATGTACCGCACGCAGCGTCGTTGGGGCTTCGACATTACGATTGATGACCTGACGAGCGTCGTGGTCGGCGCGGTCTTTGGCCTTATTATCGGCGCGCGCCTGTTCTACGTTGTCTTTTACGGTGATGGTTACTATTGGGCCCACCCGCTCGAGATCTTTGCCACCAACGAGGGCGGCATGAGTTTCCACGGTGGCCTGGTCGGCGGCATCTTGGGCGGCATCATCGTGTGCCGCATGTATAAGCTCGACGCCTGGACCATCGCCGACCTTGCCGTTATCGGTGCTCCGCTGGCGCTGTGCCTGGGACGTTGCGCCAACTTCGTGAACGGTGAGCTGTGGGGTAAGCCGACCGATCTGCCCTGGGGTGTGGTCTTTGGCGGCACCGCGGGCGATATGCCGCGCCATCCCTCCCAGCTCTACGAGGCGTTTCTTGAAGGCATCGTGCTCTTTTGCATCCTGCAGGTGCTCAGTCGCAAAAAACCGCTGCTGCCCCAGGGTACGTTTATGGGCGTCTTTGTGATGGGCTACGGCATCGTTCGCTTTTTGATTGAGTTTGTGCGCGTGCCCGATGCCCAGCTGGGCTATCTGCTGGGCGGCGTCATCACCATGGGTCAGCTGTTGAGTCTGCCACTCGTGATTGCGGGCCTGGCGCTCATTATCTTTGCTCGTCGCCGCAACCAGCCCCAGCGCGTCTACTTGGACGCCTAACCAAAACCACCACAAAGGGGACAGGCACCTTTGTGGTGGTTTTGCCGAGTTTGATAGGTTTCTAGAAAGGCTCTTTGGACTGTGAAGGATTCCGACCTCTCCACAACGGCTGCGCGCGATGCCGCTCGCATCGTCTGGTTTAAGCGCTACCCCGCCAAGCAGATGCTCATCGCATTTTTGCTCGCGCTGTTGGCGACCACGGCGTTTTCCATCGATCCCGCCCCGGTGTCGAGCAACGCAGTCTTGGCGATTGACCCCAAAGCCTCGGGCATGCTGTACGTGTGCTACGAGGTACTCCTCTCGTTTGCCGGCCATACCGACGCGGTCATGCTGCTTGCACTTGCCTGCCTGCTCACCTTGCCGTTTCGCTACGTGTTCTTTGGCCGTGGCGACACCTGGCGTCCATCGATCATTCTGCCGTCGCTGTTCTTCGCCATCTGCATGGTGTTCGGTCGCAGCTACGATCTCACCGACTCGGCCGAGATTGTCCTTGGCGACAAAGCCCGCATCATCTGCGCCTGGATTGGCGGCGCGGGCTGGATGCTTCTGGCGATCGTGGCCTTCTATCTGGCTTTTGAGTGCCTGGATTGGCTGAGCTCCCGACGCATCCCGTTTTCCGAGGCGCACTTTGGCCGCATATGGCGTGTGGCTCACGCCGTGCTCTCGGTCCATCCCTTTGCCGGGCCCTTCCTGGTGCTTATGATCGCCTGGGCGCCCACGCTCATCGCTTCGCTGCCTGGCCTTTTTATGGGAGATACGGGCGCGCAGATTCGCCAGTGGTTCAACTATCCCAACGGCACGAGCGACTACCTGCGCCTACTCAACCCCAACGTGCTGCTCAACGGGCATCATCCCGTAGTGCACACGGCCATTATCGGCTCGTGCGTTCAGCTGGGGCTTTCACTGTTCAACAGCGCTAACGCGGGCCTCATCATCTATACCTGCGCTCAATTTGTCATCACGGCTGCCTGCATGGCCTATTCCATTTCGTCGCTGCGCAAACTGGGCGTGAGCCTGCCGGTTCGCGGTGCGATCCTGCTGTTCTTTGCGTTTATGCCGATGTTCTCTAACTACGCGGCGTTGCTCACCAAAGACGTGCTCTTTGCCGACGCGTTTTTGGTGCTGCTGGTACAGACCGTCAAGCTCGTGGCATGTGGCTTGCCCCGTCGTGATGCCAATGTCGAGCGAGAGGGCGAGAAGGCCCCCGTGCTCTTTGCGCGCCACGACTGGCTGCTGCTTGCGCTGGCTGCTATGGGTTCCACGTTTCTGCGCAACGGCGGCATGGTGTTTCCCCTGGCGGCATGCGTAATCGCGGCGGCGTTTTGCGCATGGGACGCGCATGTGGCTCGTCGTGCAGTCAAGCAGGACGGTGCTGCGCCTTCGGGCGCCATCCCGCGTTTCCGCTGGGTTGGCGTTCTCGCGGTGCTCGCGCTCTGCCTTGCCTCTAATATGTACTTCACCAAGGTCTTTATGCCGGCGCACGACATCACGCCTGGTTCCAAGCGCGAAATCCTCTCGATTCCGTTCCAACAGACGGCTCGTTTCGTCCAAAAGCACGACGGCCTCAACTCGGGCGTCAACCCCACGGTTAAGGAGGACGGCACTATCGTGGAGGCACCCTGCGACGGTTTGGTGACCGACGAGGAACGCGTCGTGATCGATCGCGTGCTCAAGTACGAGAACCTGGGCCGCCGCTACGACCCGGATAAGTCGGACGCCGTCAAAAACTGCTTCAATGAGTACGCCTCGCAGGAGGACATCAAGGCCTATTTTGAGGTGTGGGCCCAGATGTTCAAAAAGGATCCCGAGTGCTATATCTCGGCGCTCATCAATAACTACTACGGTTACTTTTATCCGAGTGCCCGCGATGCGTGGGTCTACAGCACGGCGCGCAGTGCCGAGATTATGGCGAAGCCCGATAACCTCAAGTACTTCGACTTCCATCCGGTCGATAGCAAGGTTGTGCGCTGGTGCGACCACCTGATTAACCTGTATCGCGTGGCGGTGCAGCGCGTCCCGTTTATTTCGCTCACCATGAGCTCGGCCACCTATGTGTGGATCATGATCGCCGTGGTGGTCTATCTGCTACGTCGTCATTCATGGCGCGGTCTGGCCATTTGGTTGCCGCTGCTGGGCGTGCTTGCCGTGTGCCTGATCGGTCCCTGCAACGGTTCGACCTATATGCGCTACCTGTATCCGGTTATCGCCTGCATGCCCTTTGCCATCGGCGCCACCATCACCCGCAGCGACCTCCTCTGGTCCTAATTTGGTGCAAAGGGGACAGGTTGCTTTGCACCAAAGGGTGGCATCATCACGACGCCTCCATTTTGGGGTTTATCTCGCAGGCCAGTAGGTATATCATAACGACGTTTGTTTATATTGCCCGAGCATCTGCGCTGGGCTTTAGGTCGAAACCGATAGGAGACACGTATGTCCGGACACTCTAAGTGGGCCACAACCAAGCATCGTAAGGGCGCGCAGGACGCCAAGCGTTCCGCCCTCTTCTCCAAGCTGAGCCGCAACATCACCGTTGCTGCCCGTCTCGGCGGTGACCCGCTGCCCGAGAACAACGCCAGCCTCGCCGCTGCCGTTGCCAAGGCCAAGGCTCAGTCCATGCCCAAGGACAAGATCAAGTCCGCTATCGACAAGGCCTTTGGTTCGGGTGCCGATGCCGCCGTCTACGAGAACATCGTGTACGAGGGCTATGGTCCCGCCGGTGTCGCCGTCTACGTTGACTGCCTGACCGACAACCGCAACCGTACTGCCGCCGATGTCCGTTCCGCTTTCTCCCACGCTGGCGGCAACCTGGGCACTTCCGGCTCCGTCGCCTTCCAGTTTGAGCGCAAGGGCCAGATCGTCGTCGCCAAGGAGATCCTGGACGAGAACGCCAAGAAGGAGACCATGATCGCCAACGGTGCTGCCGGTGACGAGGATGAGTTCATGATGGCCATCGCCGAGGCCGGTGGCGAGGACTACGAGGACGCCGGCGAGGAGTGGATCGTCTGGACCGCTGCTAACGACGTCATGGCTGTCTCCAAGGCACTCGAGGAGCAGGGCGTTCAGGTCAAGGGCTCCGAGACCACCATGGTCCCGACCACCCCGACCGAGGTCTCCGGTACCGACGCCAAGAAGGTTCAGCGCCTCATCGACCGTCTTGAGGAGCTCGACGACGTCCAGGATGTTTACAGCACCATGGACATGACCGATGAGGTCATCGCTGCCCTCGAGGAGGAGTAGCGCCCGCACGGGTTAAGCCGTGCATATCTGGGCATAATGAAGCGAGCATGCAAGCCTCGTGGAATAGATGAGCCGGATCCGCGTGCGTAGAGCACCGGACCCGGCTCTTTTATAATGATGCGAACCGTTTTGCATTTCGAGAGCCGAGATTTGAAGGGAGCGCCGCGTGCGCGTACTCAAACGAGCCCTAGCGATCGTGTATCTTGCCGCCACCATCGTGGCGCTGGGTACGCTTGTCTGCCAGTTTTGGGGGCCGTATACGTATCGCTTTATGCTGCTGATGCGCGACCCCATGCCGCGCATCGTCGTGACGGTGTGCAGCGGAGTTGTGGCGATCGGCGTGTTGGCAAGCTTCTTCCGCCTGATGTTTGCTCGTCGCGAGCCGTCCTGCGTGCATCCGGCGGGGGAGCGCAATATCGAGGTCACGCTCGCTGCTCTCTCCTCGTGTGCTCGCACCGCGGCAGAGCGCGACGACCGCGTGATGGTCGAGCATGTCGAGGCACGCGTGCAGGGCTCCGACGAATCGCGCGTCCGTTTTAAGGTCGACGCCATCGCGCTCGACGACCGGGATGTGGCCTCCCTTGCAGCCGCGATGCAGCAACGTATCGAGGAGGCCTGCGACACCATGCTCGGCACGCCGGGCACGACCGCACGCGTTCGTTTTTTGCCGTCCAAGACTACCGTCCAGACCGTGGAGGTTTCCGGTGAGTGATACCAATCAAGACAAGACCGTCCGCACCCCGCGCCTGACTATCGATCAGAGCGCCGCGCCGGCAGGCGAGGTCGTCGATCCCAAGGTGGAGGATACCGAGTCACATGACGCGGTCGCCGATGATTTTGATGAGGCCATGGGTCTCATCAAGGGTACGGGGGCGGCTATCTGGAGTTATGCCGTCCGCCATCCCAACACCACGCTTGGAGCCGTCGCTGGTTTTGTGCTCGCCGTGCTGGTGTTCACGCTCGGTCTGTGGGATACGCTCGTCATCGCTTTCTTTGTGCTGATCGGCGCCGTAATTGGCCAGATCCGCGACGGCGAGAACGGGATCGTCAACTTCTTCGGCCGTCTGTTTAGCGGCCGCTAGCATGTATTCGACCGCCGCGTGTGCGGTGGGCATAAGGAGGAACCATGGCTTTTAACACGAAGGTCGATGTGGCCGATACCGAGCTCGAGGCAGACGAGACCGTCGCCGCCGAGGCCGAGGACGTAACGCTCGAGGACGAGGCGCTCGTCGAGGCCGAATCCGCCGACGATGCGGACGAGGATGATGAGGAAGCGGACGAGTCCGAGGACTCGCTGACCTATTCCAATGGTGTAATCGAGAAGATCGTCGCCATGGCCACCCGCGAGGTGCCGCACGTCCTGGGCATGAAGGGCAACCTCATGCACTTTGTGCAGGAGCAGTTCGGTGCCGAGAATCTGACCAAGGGCGTGACGGTCGAGGTCACCGACGACAACCGCGTGGTCGTCAACATTTCCGTCATTATCGAGTACGGCGCCTACGCGCCCGCGATTTTCGACGACGTTAAGGCGCGCGTGACCGAGCGTCTGGCTGCGATGACCGGCCTTGAGGTGGCAGGCGTCAACCTGCGCATCGAGGATGTCATCACCCCCGAGGAGTACGAGCACCGCACCAACCAGCACGAGTAACCTACCAAAAAGGGATGTTTATTTTGGCAGATTTTATCTGCGAAAACGTCAAACGGTCGGTCGCACGGATGTATGTGCGGCCGGCCGTTATTTGTATGCCCCCGATGTAGGCATACCGCTCGTCTAACTAGGGGTTGCAATCGTCGCGTTCCGCGTTACCCTAATGGGCGCATTGTTTCCAAATTGTTAACGAGGGGTTGCCGTAATGGCTGACGAGCACGAAACAGAAAGCCAGGCATGGGCGATTGAGGCTGCCGCGGCAGAGGCGGCATCGCGGGCTGCCGAGGAGGTACATCGTCCTCCCGTGGTGCCGATGGAGCGCGTGGTCGATCGCACCGATATCGAGCGCGGCGAGCGTGCCGGCCAAAAGCGCAGCCAGGAGCCAGGTTTCCCGCGCTTTTTTGCCGAGCTCAATCTGGGTCTGATTCTTACGGCCTTTGCTATCGTTGCGTTTAAAACCCCTAATCACTTTGCTTTTGGCGGTACCTCGGGCGTGTCGGTCATTCTATCCACACTGTTCCCGACCCTTCCTGTCGGCGTCTTTATGTGGATTATCAACGCGGTTCTCGTCGTCTTGGGCTTTATCTTTTTGGAGCGCAAGGCAATCCTGTGGAGCGTCTTCGCCTCGTTTGCGCTGTCCGCCTATGTTTCGCTGTTTGAGCTCTTTATTCCGACCGATATCTCGATGACGGGCGATATGTGGCTCGACCTGTGCTTTGCCGTGATTCTGCCGGCGCTCGGCAGCGCCATCGTCTTTGATATCGGTGCCTCGACGGGCGGCACGGACATCCTCGCCATGATCCTCAAACGCCGCACCACGCTCGAGATTGGCCGCGCGCTGTTGCTGGTCGATATCGGCATCGTGACCATCGCGGCCTTTTTGTATGGCCCGCGTGTCGGTCTGTATTGCGTGCTCGGCCTGTTTGCCAAGACGCTTGTGGTCGACAAAGCCATTGAGAGCATTCACCTGCGCAAAGTCTGCACGGTCATTTGTTCCGAGCCCCTTAAGGTCGAGGAGTTTATCGTCAAGCATCTCAACCGCACGGCGACCATCAGCCGCGGCTACGGTGCCTTCTCGGGCAAGTGCGTGACGGTGATCATGAGCGTGCTGAGCCGTCGCGAGGCCGTGCAACTGCGCCGCTATGCGCGCGAAGTCGATCCGGGTGCCTTTATCACGATCGTCGACAGCTCCGAGATCGTCGGCAAGGGCTTCCGCGGAACGAACTAGCGCGGACACACTCATCAAACAATCGAAAAGCGCCTCGCGCGTTGCAAATACGTCATCTAAGAGTATTTGTCCTCACATTGGGTGATAATGATGCCAAAGACATCGTTTGCGATCCAGGTGATTCGCTCTAGATACGAAGGGATGATCTCGATGTTCTGTTCGCAGTGTGGTGCCCCCATGGGCGACAACGATAAGTTCTGTGGTGCGTGTGGTGCCCCCAATGCCGGTGCCGCAGCCTCTGCCCCTCAGGGTCAGCCCCAGCAGTTTGTTCCGCAACCGCCCGTGGCGAATGCGCCAAAGGGCTGTGTGGCTCAGGCGTTCCAAGATATGACCAAGACTCCGGGTGTGCTTCAGCGTGTATGCCAAATCGCGTTTTTGCCGGCGCTGATTTGCGTTGTGTCGGTGCTCGTGTTGTTTATTCCCGTTATTGGCGGCATTGCGGCTGCCATCGGCTTTTTGGCAGCTTGCATTGCGAGCGTGTGTGGTTCCGGCTTTGGTATTGAGTGGGGTCGCGATCTGTCGCTCAAGGTTGATGACGGTATGGATCGTCCACTCATGCGTTCCACGTCGTTTGGCCTCGGAGTCTTTTCGAGCGTTATCTCGGTCGTGCTCGAGGTTATCGCTGCCATTCCCGTTATCGGTGTAGTGCTTTCGCTGGTGGAGAGCGTGGTAATTGGCGCCGCGGGCTCGTATTCGTATTACGGCTCTTATGCACTCGAGGCAGCGCTGTTCGGCTCGCTTGGCCTGCTTGTCCTGGCTATGATTGCCACGGCGGTCTTGGGGGTCTTCTTTAAGATGTTCGCCGACATTGCCGTGATGCACTTTGCGGTGACCGGTCGTGTCGAGAGCGCGTTTTCGCTCGATAAGGTCTGGGCGGCCTTTAAGCACAACAAGACCAAACTGTTCTGCGCTTCGTTCCTTCCCGAGTTTTTGTCGGGCCTGGTCGCCAACGTTGTCACCTGGATCCTGACGTTCGTCTTTGGCACCATTGCCTCTGTCGGTATGTATAGCTACTACTACCGTCCTACGGCTATTGAGGCGCTTGTTACCGGCGGTGGCATCACGCTCGTATTGTTCTTGGTGCTGACGGCGTTTGTCACGGTATTCCTCACGGTCTTTGGCAAGATGCTCAAGCACCGTGCCGTTGGCTATTGGGTCGCGCGCTACGCAAGCGAGTGGGCCGACGAGGACAAGGACGACGTCCTGACTTTTGTGCTGCCGTTTGAGAAGAAGTCTGCTCCGGCTGGTTTTGGCGCCGACGCAGCGCCCGTATCCGATTCCGCTGCGGCGCCGGCGCCTGCGCCCGAGCCCGAGCCCGAGCCCGAGCCCGAGCCCGAGCCTGAGCCCACGCCCGTGCCTGAGCCCGAGCCCGCGCCCATGCCGGAACCGGAGCCCGAGCCTGCGCCTGAGCCCGAGCCTGCGCCAAGCTCCGACGAGGACCCGCAGGACGAGTAACCCTGCCACCTGCCATTTGGGGACGGGGTGGAAACGGTAGAAATAGCGCTTGACAAATAAGCGGGGACGGACGTGCCGAAGCGTCCGCCCCCGCTTTGATATCGCGATGCGGCTATGACTGCGAGATGGTCGTGGATCGACTACTCGTCGTGCTTCTCCTCGCGGCGAGCGGCGGCACGTGCATCATGGATGCCCTTGATGGCGGCATGGCGCGCCGTGCGGGCATCATGGATAGCATCGCGAGCCTCGGCGGACGTGGCCTTGGCAGAGCGCAACTTGGCGGCCAAGTCAGGGTTGGTTTCGGCGACCGCGGTGATCGCGGGGCCGTCGAGCTCCTCTTGGGTGGGCTCGGCCAAAAAGTCGATGGCATACTGGGCGGCCACCATGGAGCCCTTTGCCAGCACAGTCTCGTCGATCTTGTAGAAGCAGGAATGTTGGGCGTACGTGGCGCCAATCTTGGGGTTGCGCGTACCTACAAAGGCGAGCACGCCCGGTACGCGGCGCAGGTACTCCGAAAAATCCTCGCCCGAAAGCGTGCCGCGGTAATGGCCTTGGCCGGTGGGGCCCAAGCATTTGATTACTGCCTGGCGGCAGCGCTCGCTCGAGGCGGCATCGTTTTCGACCTTGTAATTGGCGATGGTGTAGTCGGTGAGCTTTGCCTCGGCGCCCAAGGCGGCCGCGGTATGCTCCACGATGCGGCGCATGAGCTCCGGCATTTCCTCGTGGGTCGAATCGCCGTAGGTGCGCACCGTGCCGGCGAGGTAGGCCGTGCCGGCGATAACGTTGCGCGCGGTTCCGCCGTGCAGCTCGCCGACGGTAATGACGGCCGGCTCGTAGGGACTGATTTCGCGCGAAACGATGGTCTGCAGGGCATTGACGATCTCGGCGGCAACCATAACGGCGTCGTGACCGCGCTGGGGCATGGCACCGTGGCACGAGGTGCCGCGGACGTCGATGCGGAACCAGTCGGTATTGGCCATGCGCGGTCCTGGCTCGCAGCTCACGGTGCCGGCGTCGACCTCACTCCAGATGTGCGCGGCGTAGGCGCCATCGACGCCGTCGAGCACGCCCGTGCCGATCATGAGCTTGGCGCCCTGGCCGTTTTCCTCGCTGGGTTGGAAGACGATGCGGACTTCGCCGTGGATGTCGTCGGTCATATGGCGCAGGATTTGCAGCGTGCCGAGCATCATGGCGATGTGGCAGTCGTGGCCGCAGGCGTGCATGCAGCCCTCGTTGACGCTGGCAAACTCCTCGCCGGTCTGCTCGGTGACGGGCAGGGCGTCGATATCCGCGCGCAGCAGGATACGGCGGCGCGGCGTGCCGTCCTCGTGGTAGGCATCCGACGCGGTACCGCGAAGCGTTGCCACCAAGCCGGTCTTGAGCGGACGCTCGTAGGGGATATTCATGGCGTCGAGCTGGTTGGCGATGTCGGAGGTCGTGCGCTCCTCGGCAAGGCTCAGCTCCGGGTGCTTATGGAAGTGCCGGCGCTGCTTGATGATGTAGGGTTCAAACTCGGTAGCGATATCTTTGATGGCTGCGGTGACGTCGTCAGCCGCGCGAGCCTCGGTCGCCGCCATAATCTGCTGTGCCTTGGTCTTCGTCATGGTCGATTTGCTCCTTGCTGGGTTGATCGCAAAATCGTACAAGCTCTCTCCAGTATGCCACCTGCCGCTAGGGCTGGTAAAGTTGCCGTTTGCCGCTTGGGGTTTTGTTACAAGGGCGGGGGAGTACACTCGGGGGTGTTGAATTTCCTGCCAGAGATGGGGATGCCCATGCAACATATCGATTGGATTATCCGCTCCAAGAACGTCTTTACCGCGCAAGACGGCATCGATACCGCCCGCGAGCTGGCGATTGCCATCGCAGGCGACCGTATCGTCGCAGTCGGTGCGCCCGATGACGTGATTGCCGCCGCGCCTGCCGCCACGTCGGTTATCGATTACGGCGAGCAGTTTGTCTGCCCCGGTTTCCACGATGCGCATTTGCACTTCTTCCATACCTCGGTCGGTTCCTCGCCGTACATGCTCATGGATATGGGCACGTCCGAGGCGGCGCTGGTGCAACATGCGCTCGAGTTTTCCCGGGACCTGCCCGACGACGCTTGGGTTGTGACGCAGGGCTGGCGTGATTACCGCTGGAATCCGCCCGAGCACCCTACCAAGGCCTCCCTCGACACCGCCTTCCCCGATCGCCCCTGTGTTATGTATTCGGGCGACGGGCACACGCTTTGGCTCAACAGCCGCGCACTCGAGGCGCTCGGCGTCACGCGCGACAGCGAGCCACCAGCGGGCGGCAGCTACGACAAGGATGCAAACGGCGAACTCACGGGCATCGCCCACGAGGCAGCTGCTATGCAGCTGCTGCCGCGCTGCCTGGAGTGGCTGGGCGAGGACCGCATCGCGAGCGCTTACGCCGACCAGATGAAGCGTATGGCCGAGCAGGGCATCACCTCGATATGCGATATGTCGCTCATGCCCATGCCGGGCTGCGATTTTATCCGCGACGACGTCTACGACAAACTGCAGGCAGCCGGCAAGCTGGGCATCCGCGCCCATCTGTTCCCCACGCTGCTGGATGACCAATCGCGCTTGGAAGAGCTACAGACCCGCTACGCGAACAACGCGCTGCTCTCGGCGCCGGGCTTTAAGCAGTTCTTCGATGGCGTGTCGAGCGAACACACGGCATATCTCACCGAGCCCTATACCAATCCGCGCTTCCCGGGCGACCAGGGCCGTCTGACGGTTCCGGCTGAGCGCATGCGCAAACTGGTTCTGGCGGCCGCGGAGCGCGGTCACACCGTGCGCATCCACGTCATTGGTGACGGTGCGATTCATGCCGCGCTGGATATCTTCGAGGAAGCGGCTGACCTGTACGGCCTGCCCCAGCACGGTCATAACACGCTCGAGCATCTGGAGAACCTCTTGCCCGAGGACATCGACCGCCTGCGCAAGCTCGACGTGGTTGCCTCGAGCCAGCCCTGCCATATCACGCTCGACCCGGGTGGTCCGGAGCGCGACCTGGGCTTAGAGCGCAGCCGCATCATGTGGCCGTTTGCGACCTATAAGCAGCGCGGCATTCGCCAAGCTTTCGGTACCGACAGTCCTATTACGCCCGTTACCAGCATGAATGTGCTCTACACGGCTATCACGCGCCAGGACCCCCGCAGCCACTGGCCCGAGGGCGGCTGGTTGCCGAGCGAGCGTATCGACGCGGCAACGGCCCTGCGCAACTACACCCTGGGCAGCGCCTATGCGGCAGGCGACGAGCAAAACCTCGGCAGCTTGGAGCCAGGCAAATACGCCGACCTGGTAGTCTTGGACCAAAACCCGCTCACCGTTGACCCCCAAGAGCTCCAAGCCACCAAGGTTCAGGCCACCTACCTGGCAGGTAACTTGATTTACGAGCGCTAGCCTCAAACCCCACTTATAAGGGGCACGTTTCAGCAACGTGCCCCTTTCTTATTCGCACCATCTGCATCGCCATTTTGCTGCACTGACTTTTCTGAATGCCGGGTCCGACATTAGTTAACCTGGCTCCCGTGTGGCTCCGGAGGGGCGGGGCATAAGGTTTATCGCGAGTTCCGCACGAGCCGAAGGCCACTTAATGTGGCCTTCGTGCGAGCAGGACTGCCCGAGCAGGAAACCTTATGCCCCGCCCCTCCGGAGCCACACGGGAGCCACTGCTAAGTTATCCCCCAGCATTCAGAAAATCTAAGTGCCAAAAAATAAGATTTTTTGACTCCGTGTTGTATAACCCGCCATTCGTGGGTACCATTCAACGCGTACGCAAACAAAAAGGGTTAATTCGCGTGGTATAACCGCGCGGCCCAAAAAGGAGGAGACAAGCATGTCGTCTTTGAAGCCGCTTGCAGATCGTGTTCTGGTCAAGCCCGACGAGGCCGAGCAGAAGACCGCTTCTGGTCTGTATATCGCCAGCAACGCCCAGGAGAAGCCGCAGCGTGGCACCATCGTTGCCGTTGGCGCCGGCAAGGTCAACGACAAGGGTGAGCGCATTCCCATGGACGTCAAGGTCGGTGACGTTGTCATCTACGGTAAGTTCGGTGGCAACGAGGTCAAGGTCGACGGCGAGAAGTATCTGCTGATGCGCGCCGACGACATCTACGCTGTCGTCGAGGCCTAGTCTCGTCGGAATCTCTGATTCGTCTTTGAATGCGCCTGCCGCATAGGACTCGGAAGCGGCGACGCGAGTCACATTTCTTTTGGAGGATTACCTACCATGGCAAAGAACATTACGTTCAACACCGATGCCCGCGCTAAGCTTGCCAAGGGCGTCAACACTCTGGCCGACGCCGTTACCGTCACCATGGGCCCCAAGGGTCGCTACGTTGCGCTGCAGCGCACGTTCGGTGCCCCGACCATCACCAACGACGGCGTTTCCGTCGCCAAGGAGATCGAGCTCGAGGACAACATCGAGAACATGGGTGCTCAGCTGGTGAAGGAGGTTGCCACCAAGACCAACGACACCGTGGGTGACGGCACCACCACCGCAACCCTGCTCGCTCAGGCCATCGTCAACGACGGCCTGCGCAACGTCGCCGCTGGCGCCAACCCGCTGGCCATTCGTCGCGGCATCGACAAGGCCGTTAACGCCGCCGTCGCCGAGATGAAGAAGCAGGCCAAGCCGGTCGAGACCAAGGAGCAGATCGCTTCCGTCGGTACCATCTCCGCCGGTGACCCCGAGGTCGGCGAGAAGATCGCCGAGGCTATGGAGGTCGTGGGCAAGGACGGCGTCATCACCGTCGAGGATTCCCAGACGTTCGACATCACCATCGACACCGTCGAGGGCATGCAGTTCGACAAGGGCTATGTCTCCGCTTACTTCGTCACGGACAACGACCGCATGGAGGCCGTGATGAAGGATCCGTACATCCTCATCACCGACCAGAAGATCTCCAGCGTTCAGGACATCATGCCCGTCCTCGAGGCTGTCCAGCGCGCTGGCCGTGGCCTGCTCATCATCGCTGAGGACATCGACGGCGAGGCTCTGCCGACCCTGGTCCTCAACAAGATCCGTGGCGCCCTCAACGTCTGCGCCGTCAAGGCTCCGGGCTACGGCGATCGCCGCAAGCGCATCCTCGAGGACATCGCCGTCCTCACCGGTGGCCAGGCTGCCCTGGACGAGCTGGGCGTGAAGGTCGCTGACATCACCGCCGATATGCTCGGTACCGCTAAGTCCGTCACCATCTCCAAGGACAACACCGTCGTCGTCGGTGGCGCTGGCTCCAAGGAGGCCATCGACGCTCGCATCGCTCAGATCAAGGGTGAGATGGAGAACACCACCTCTGACTTCGACCGCGAGAAGCTCCAGGAGCGCCTGGCCAAGCTCTCCGGTGGCGTTGCCGTCATCAAGGTCGGCGCTGCTACCGAGTCCGAGCTCAAGGAGATCAAGCATCGCGTCGAGGACGCCCTGCAGGCTACCCGCGCTGCTGTCGAGGAGGGCATTGTCGCTGGCGGCGGCGTCGCCTTCATGGACGCTGCTCCTGCGCTCGACGCTGTTGAGATCGACGACCCCGAGGAGAAGATCGGCGTCGACATCGTCAAGAAGGCTCTGACCGCTCCGGTTGCCACCATCGCCAAGAACGCTGGCTTTGAGGGCGCTGTCGTGGTCGACAAGGTTGCCGAGCTGCCCGCCGGCCAGGGTCTCAACTCTGCCAACGGCGAGTGGGGCGACATGATTGAGATGGGCGTTCTCGACCCCGTCAAGGTCAGCCGCGTCACCCTGCAGAACGCTGCTTCTGTCGCCAGCCTGATCCTCATCACCGAGGCTACCGTCTCCGATGTGCCCAAGAACACTCAGCTTGAGGACGCTATCGCTGCTGCTACCGCTGGTCAGCAGGGCGGCGGTATGTACTAAGGCCGACAAGGTCTAGAACTCCCACCGGGAATCCGGGGGCGTGACGGGGTTTCTCTCCGGAACGTCCTCGGACATGCAAAGAGGCTCCGCATCGCGCTTCGCGCTGCGGAGCCTCTTTGCGTCAGTGCGGAATGTTCCGGAGAGAAACCCCGTCACGCCCCCGGATCCCCTGCGTTTACGGCCTTGAGGTCGGCGTGGGCGGAGATCGTGGCTGATGGGGATACGTGTCCCGGTCGCTGTTTCGCGCTTTGCGCGAAAGGCGCGCTGCTTTGGGGTGGGTGGGGGACGGGGTTGTTGCGGCAACTGATCCCCGCCATAAATTACCCTTGGCATACTTGCGCGAAAGCCTACTGGTGCTACACTTGCAATTGCTGTTTCAGGGCGGGGTGGAATTCCCCACTGGCGGTAAATCGGACGGTGCCAAAGGGGTGCCGTGGCGCAGGCGAGGTGCCTGCGACCGAGCCGATGAGTCCGCGACCCGTGCGTGTGTTGGTTCGCATGCCGGCTGAACTGGTGAGATCCCAGTACCAACGGTTAGAGTCCGGATGAAAGAGGCAGGTGATCTTATGTCTGAACAGTCGCAGCATATCCATTTTGAGAACACGAATAGGTGGAGCACCAAACAGCTCGTTACCATGGCGCTGATGTGCGCCCTGGGCGCCCTGTTTATGTACGTGCAGCTGCCCATCCTTCCTTCGGCACCGTTTTTGACGTATGACCCGTCGCTGGTGCCGGCGATGGTGTGCGGGTTTGCGTATGGCCCCGGTGCCGGCACAGCTGTTGCCGCTATGGCTATCGTTATCCATGCGCTCACCACGGGTGACTGGGTCGGCGCGCTTATGAACCTGGTTGCCACGCTGGGCTACATTCTGCCCGCGGCTATCGTCTACCAGAAGATGCACACCTATAAGGGTGCCGTGATTGGCCTGGTGTTCGGCGTCATTGCCGCTACGGCGCTGTCTATGGTCGCAAACCTTACCATTGGCGTATGGTTCTGGTATGGCTCGGTCGATGTGATCGCCCCGCTCATGATTCCTGCCGTGCTGCCGTTCAACCTTATCAAGACCGTGCTTAATTCGGTGTTGACGCTGGCGGTGTATAAGGCAGTCTCCAATCTCATCACGCCTAAAAAGGACCAGGTCAAAGGCCGCGCATGATTGAGTGTCGGGGCGTTTCCTTTAGCTATGACGGTGCCGTGTCGGCACTCGACGGTGTCGATCTGAACATCGAGGACGGTGAGTTTTTCTGCATCCTCGGTGGCAATGGGTCGGGCAAGTCGACGTTTGCCAAGCATTTGAACGCGCTGCTGCAGCCCGATGTGGGAACGGTGTGCGTCAACGGCATGGACGCGTCCGATCCCGAGCTGGTCTACGACATCCGCTCGACTGCTGGCATGGTGTTCCAGAATCCCGACGACCAGCTGGTGGCAACGCTTGTCGAAGATGACATTGCGTTTGGTCCCGAAAACCTAGGCGTGCCATCGGCGCAAATTGCGCAGCGCGTACGCGAGGCGCTGAAAGGCGTGGGCCTGGTGGGCTTTGAGCACCACGAGACCCATGCGCTTTCGGGCGGCCAAAAGCAGCGCGTGGCGCTTGCCGGCGTGCTTGCCATGGAACCGCGCGTGCTCATATTGGACGAGGCTTCCTCGATGCTCGATCCGCGTGGACGCAAGGGCCTCATGAAGGCTTGCCGCGCGTTGCACGATCGCGGCATGACCATCGTGATGATTACGCACTTTATGGAGGAGGCCGCCGAGGCCGATCGTGTCGCCGTGTTTCAGACGGGACGAGTTGCCATGCTGGGCACGCCCGAGGAAATCTTGACGCGGGCGGACGAACTTGCGCAGCTCAACTTGGATATGCCGGCGTCGTGCTGTCTAGGTAGGACACTTCGTGAGAAGGGCGTACCCGTTTGCGCACAGGTGCGTGAGGCGGATATGGTCGCTGAGATTGTGCAGGCTTATGCCGAGCGAAGTGGAGCAGGCGTCGCGGGGCAGTCTTCCGTATCCCAGTTGGGAATCGCTGACGGCACTGTTCCGGTAGACAACGAGGGCAACGCGTCGGAGCCCGTCATAGAGCTATCCCATGTTTCGTACAGTTATTCGCTCAGTCCGCGCGAGCGCCGCCGCTGGCATAAGCGCTCGGCCACTGCGGGCAAATCGAGCAAACAGGCTCTCTGGGGAAACGACCCAAGCAGCCCGTGGGCGCTGCGCGATGTATCGCTGACGGTGCGTCGCGGCGAGTTCCTGGGGCTAGCAGGTCATACCGGTTCGGGTAAGTCGACGCTGGTCCAGCATCTCAACGGTTTGATTCGCCCCCAGGAGGGATCCGTTCGCGCGCTGGGGCTCGATCTGTCAAACAAGAAAGACGCCGCCGCGGTTAAGGCCAAGGTCGGCGTGGTGTTTCAATATCCCGAGCGTCAGCTGTTTGCCGAAACCGTGGCGCAGGACGTGGCGTTTGGTCCGCACAACCTTGGCTTGCCGCAAGATGAAGTCGACCGTCGTGTCGAGTCATCGTTCTCGCGCGTGGGCCTCGACCTTTCCACGGTCGGCGACAAGAGCCCCTTTGAGCTTTCGGGCGGTCAGCAACGGCGTGTGGCATTCGCCGGCGTGCTCGCCATGGAGCCCGAAGTCCTGGTGCTCGATGAACCCATGGCGGGGCTCGATCCGGCTGCGCGCAGGGATTTCCTTGAGCTTATCGATCGACTTCACCGTGATGGCCTGACCGTTGTCATGGTTTCGCACAGCATGGATGACCTGGCCAATTGCTGCGACCGTATCGTCGTAATGAACGAAGGCGCGGTGTTTGCCGAGGGAACCCCCGCGCAGGTGTTTGCGCATGCCGATGAGCTCAAGTCGATCGGCTTGGGCGTTCCCGCCGCCCAGCGTATGGCGCTGGCGCTTACGGAGGCAGGCGTGCCGCTGCGTCGCGGCGGGCTCTATGCGGTTGAGTCGCTGGCGGACGAGTTGGTGGACCTGCTAATCGGTCGCTCGGACGGTCCTTCTAACGTCGCGGACATTGCTAAATCCAAGACGGTCGCGCGAGAGGAGGGCTGCTAATGGAGGCGTTTTCGTTTGGTAGCTACTATCCCGGCGATAGTGCAATCCACCGCCTGGACCCGCGAACCAAGTTGCTCTTGGGCTTTGTGTTTCTGATCACGACGCTCACGGTCAGTAGCTTCCGCGGACTGGCCCCGGTCGCAATCTTCGTTGTCCTGATCTATACCGTGTCCCGGGTGCCGTTGCGCCGGGTCCTATCATCGATGGCACCATTGCTGGCGATTGTCGTGGTGGTCGCGGTGCTCAACTTGTTTACCGATCAGAGTGGGCGCATCCTGTGGCAGCTCGGCTTTCTGCGGATAAGCGAGGGCTCGCTGCATTCCGCCGCCTTTATGACGTGTCGCCTGACCCTGATGATGGCCGGCATGAGCGCCATTACGCTCACCACACCGACGCTCGACCTCACCGCGGGCTTTGAGCGTCTGCTCGCACCGTTTGCGCGCGTGGGGCTCCCTGCGCATGAGCTCGGCATGATCATGGGCATCGCGCTGCGCTTTATGCCGCAGTTTGCCACCGAGATGAAACAGACGGCCGATGCGCAGGCAAGCCGCGGTGCGCGCGTGACGGGCGGTCCGCTCGGCGGCGTGCGTATGCTCGGCAGTGTGGCGATTCCGCTGTTCACCGGCGTATTCCGTCATGCCGAGACGCTTTCGGCCGCCATGGATGCCCGTTGCTATCATGGCGAGCAGGGCCGCACACGTTTGCATGCGCTTGCATTTGGCCGCAGCGATGCGTTGGCGGCGGTGGTGACGGCGTTGCTGCTCATCTGCGTCATCGCCATCAATCTTCAACTTGTTTAGGCGCGATTCGAGCGCAAGAAAGGGGTCCCTATGACCGACAACGACCGCACGGCTCAGCTTGAGCGCGCCTGTTCGTATCTCAGGCGCATTCCGGCGTGGTATCTGGCCACGACCGATGTGGCCGACGGACATCAGCCCCGCGTGAGGCCGTTTTCATTTGCCATGGTCGATGACGGCAAGCT
Organism: uncultured Collinsella sp.; assembly: GCA_905194675.1. Taxonomy (GTDB): domain Bacteria; phylum Actinomycetota; class Coriobacteriia; order Coriobacteriales; family Coriobacteriaceae; genus Collinsella. The sequence goes on from CAJJTG010000035.1 coordinate 22,001, forward strand.
GTGGTTTTGCACGTCGCGCGACAAGGATGTGTGGGCGGAGCTGAGTGCGAATCCCAAGTTTGAGGTTTCGGGTTGGAAACCGGGGGAGTGTTGGATTGTGCTGACCGGCGAGGCCGCGCTCGAGGACGACGCGGTCGTGAGCGACCGGGTGCGCCAAGCCGGCTTTAAGCATATGGTGGGCATCGGCGAGCAACACGATAGTGCCAACGACGGCCGCCTTGCTTTCTTTTCGGTCCGCAACATTGCCGCGCGCTTTTGCGATATCGACGGCAGCGAGGAGCGCCTGGAGCTCTAGCGCGTCTCAAATTAACTACCCGTTCTGAATTAGCTAGTGCCAGGAGGACACATGGACGGATTGAATACGGTGCTGGAGTATCTGACGTCGGTGCCTGCGTGGTATCTGGCGACGAGCGTGGACGGGCAGCCGCATGTGCGTCCGTTCTCGTTTGCGCAGATTCAGGACGGCAAGCTGTGGTTTGTGACAGCGCGCACCAAAGATGTGTGGCAGGAGCTTCTGCAAAACCAGCGCTTTGAGGCCACGAGTTGGTGGCCGGCCCATGGCTGGCTCATCTTGCGCGGGCGTGCCGGCTTGGATGACCGGGCTTTAGACGAAATGCGCGAAGCCGGGTGGAAGCATCTAGAGCGCCTGGGCGAGCACTATGAGGGGCCTAACGACCCCACGCTCGTCTTCTTTAGCGTCGAGGATCCCGAGGC
>CAJJTG010000036.1 GCA_905194675.1 uncultured Collinsella sp.
GGCAGGGGCAACGAGTATTTTGAGCGGTGCGATAGGCGCCATGGCATCTCCTTTCATCGGTGAGACACAGCTTGTTTATCTAAACGATACAGTACGTTTAATCGGTGAGTCTTATCTTGCGGCAAAGAATCTGTCAACATCCTCACGGCATCTAGACAGGGGAGGCGGGCATGAGTTTCGCGTTCTATATCTACACCACGATTATCATGGGTGTGGCTCTGGTGACCAGTGCCGTGGCATTGGTGGTTTGGCTCATGACGCACCGTCGCGACAGCCTAGTGGCCGCGGCGGGCTTTTTGCTCTACATGCTCGATATGTCGGTCATCTTTTTTGACGAGTACACTCGGCTCAAATATGACTACGCCGTTACCTTTAGCGAGCCGCTGCAGCACCCCTTGCTGCGCTGCGTGCTCGGTATTGCCATCTATGCTTGCATTGTGCTGTGGATGTTTGCACGCTTGCGCAAAAGGCCGACGTCGCGCATGCTCGGGCTCGCTATCGTGCCGTTTTCAATCTTGCAATTGCTGCTGGTGCCTCGCAGCGGCGCTGCCGGAGAGATGCAGCAGTATCTCTTTTGGCTCACGCGTGACCTGGGCAATGTAGGATGTCTTGCCTATGCCGCCTGGCATTACCGGTGCAGAGCCACTCGTGTTGAGAAGCTGGACCTCGACCGCTCAAAGCTCTTTTGGAAGGTGGCACTCGTTCTTGCGTTTTGCGTAATCGCCGAGGACACCTACATGATCTTGTTCTGCCACCCCGACTTTCAAAACCCCGTCATCAGCCTCTTTTTGTGGTATCTGTCCGAGCGCAATATCTCCGAAAACGTGCTGCTCGTGGTATGCGCGGCTCAGCTTTTTTGCCAGTTTAGCCATATCCTGCGTGTGTATGCCCGTCATCCGCGTGCCGATGAGGACGTGGCGGCCGAGAGCGCAAGCTCTGAGGACGACCTCGCATCGCGTGTGGTGATTTATGCCGACGCCCATAAGCTGTCACGGCGCGAGCAGGAAGTGCTCACACTGGTGCTGAAGGGCAACGACGCCCAAAACATCGCCAGCGAGTTGGTCATCAGCCCTGGCACGGTCAAGGCACACTTGCATCGCATCTACGTTAAAAGCGGTGTCTCCAACCGAGATGACCTCATAGATACCTTTTGGCGTTTCTAGCCCTATTCTTCCTTGCATGCGGGTCTTGCCGTGTGGGCGGGCACGCCGTTGGGCGTAATGACGCGGTAATAATCTCAGACAATAAACCTGCAGGTAAAGCGTGTAAACCTGCTTAAACTGACCGTTTGCGGTCCCTGGCCTTGGCATGGATTTGCCCCTGTGTATCAATGGGTGTAGCGCGAAGCCGCGGACGTGGGACAGACGTCCGAGCACGGCTTGTAGGCACGCGCCGATGCGGGAGCGCTACGCTCCCAACCGAGTGCCCACGCGGGCGGTGCGTCCGCGTTGCAACCAAAGATGCCTGAGGAGGCTCACATGGACAAGGCTGATGTAGTTATCAAGAGCAACGCCGTTTTTACCGGCGATGGGCTCGAGCCGTTTAAGGGCGGCGTTGCCGTGCGGGGCGATAAAATCGTTGCCTGCGGTGACGATGCCCACCTGGCACCGTTTATCGGTCCCGATACCGAGGTGCGCGACTTTGGCGACCAGCTCGTCATGCCCGGCCTGATTGACTCGCACACGCATTTTGCCCAGGGCGCGTTCATGACCGACCCCGATTTTGCCGTCAACCTCATCGACTGCACCAGTTTTGAGATGGCGATGGAACGTGTCGTGGCGTTTGCGGCCGACCATCCCGATAACGAGTGGATCCTGGGCTGCCAGATTATCCAGTTCCAGTGGGATGTCCCCGAGATGCCCACAGCCGCGATGATCGATGAGTACATCTCGGACCGCCCGGTCTTTCTGCAGCAGGTTGACCTGCATACCTTTAGTGCCAATACCTGCGCCATCAACAAGGTGGGAGTAACTTCGCAGACGCCCGATCCCGCAGGCGGCAAGATCCTTAAGGATGCCGAGGGCAATCTGACGGGCGTGTTTTCCAACAACGCCGGCGTCTTCTTTATGGACGAGGTCTACGACCCAGCGCCCGAGGTTGTTGACGCGTCGTTTGCAAAAACCGCCCGGCGCGCCAATGCCCTGGGAATCACTACGGTCGGCATGGTCAATCCTACGTTTGTGAGCATGGAAAACCCGTATGCGGTGTTGGCAGGTCTTAATGCCAAGGGCGACTTGCCACTGCGCGTGTTCCTGTACACCGATCTGTTCGAAAACGAGTCCTTAACGCTCGAGCAGATCAAGGAGAAATACGCCTTCTCGGGTACGCAGGTCGAGTGGCACGGCTTTAAGCAGTTTCTTGATGGCGTGTGCTCCAACCACACCGCTTGGATGCTTGAACCCTATTCCAACGCGCCCGATACCTGCGGTGAGCCCGCGGAGGATCCAGAGCGCATCCGTGCCGCCATTGTCAGGGCGCAGGAATGGGGCGTTGACACGCGCGTCCATACGATCGGCGATCGCTCGGTGCGTTTTGTGCTTGATTGCTTTGAGGAGGGCGAGCGCTTGCATGGTAAGCGGGGTTGCCGCCACTCCATGGAGCACAACGAGACGGTTGAGCCCGAGGATCTGCCGCGCTATGCCGAGCTGGGTATATGCCCTGGTATGCAGCCGTGGCACATGCTGCTCGATATGGCTGACCTTGCCAAGGACGATGCCGTGGGCCCCGAGCGTGCTGCGCTTTCGTGGCCCCTGCATAGCCTGCTTGCCAGCGGTGCCGTGGTGCACCTGGGCAGTGACTTCCCCGTTGTGGGCTTGGAGCCCATGGAGGAGGTGTACGGCGCGGTCTTCCGCATGCTCGAGGACGGCTCCAACCCAGAAGGGTGGTTCCCGCAGGAGCGCATCACCATGGCCGAGGCCCTGCGCGCCTACACCTACGGCAGCGCCTACGCCATGCATGCCGAGGATCGCATCGGTACGCTCGCATGCGGCAAACAGGCTGATATCTGTGTGCTCGACCGTAACCTCTTTGACTGCGAACCGGCTGAGGTCCTCGAGGCCACGGCGTCTCTCACGATGATTGCCGGCAAGGTGGTCTACGAGGCCTAGCGGGGCTGCTGCATCGCTGGGCGGTGCCGCAGCCTGTGCGTGCCGCCCATCCATTCATGCATCCATTCATCAATCTCTCATGGAAAGGGGAGAACAATGGCAGAAGAAACGACCGCCGCTGTTGAGGAGGAGCGTGAGCTTGCCTCGCAGCCGATTCCCGGCCTGGTGCGCAAGTACACCATCATCACCGGCCAGGGTATGCTCGCCCAGATTATCATGGTGGTCCTTGAGGGCCTCGTGATGGGTTGGGGCCTGGGTGCACACGGCCTGGCCTGTGTTTCGATCATCATGTCGGTCGAGTACATTAACCTGGCCTTTGGCAACCTGTTTGGCACCGGCGTGCCCGCCGTGGTGGGCAACCTTTTGGGTGCCGGCGACATTAAGGGCGCCAGCAAGGCGTTTAGCCAGGGTTTTTGGCTTACCACGATTGTGAGTGTGCTGCTTGCTGTGGTGATGGCTGTGTTTACCGAGCCCATCTGCGCATTCTTCGGCGCCACGCCCGACATCATGGCCGATACCGTTGCCGGCGTGCGCACCTTCTCCGTGCTGCTGCCGCTCACGGTCATTGGTCAGATGGTCACCGCCGTCATGCGTGTGGACGAGAAGGTTCAGATCCAGGCCAACCTCATGACCGTGTCTGCCATCGTCGCTATCTGCTGGCTTGCGCTTTCCACGTTTGTGCTCAAGCTTGGCGTTATGGGAGCTGGTGTGTACTACGGTCTTTCCATCGGTATCTGGGCCATCGGTATCTTCTGGTTCATCGGCGGTAAGAAGTCGCAGCTCCAGATCAGCGCCGCCGACCTCAAACTCGACATGGCCATCTGCGGCCAGATCATCAAGATTGGTTTCCCGTTCTTTTTGGTGCAAGCTGCCACGTTCATCTTCAACACCGTTGCCAACTCGTTGCTTGGCCAGCTCGGCGGCGACATGGGTTCGCTCTACATCGCGGCCTTTGGTGTGATCAACGGCTACATCCTCTACATTACCATGATGGTCGCCCAGTGCTTCTCGTACGGCCTGCAGCCCATTGCCGCCTTCAACGCCGGCGCCAAGGCGTGGGCGCGCCTCAAGGAAACGCTCTCCTGCACGCTTAAGTACCAGGTCGTGACGCTTGCTGCGGTGTCTGCTGTGCTATGGGTGGCCGCAACGCCGGTCTGCGCCTTTTTTGCTGGTAGCGATCCGGCGCTCGTCGAGGTTGCCGCCAACGCCACGCGCATCGTTATCCTGGCCGTGGCCCTGGGCTATCTTGCCATGACCATGTCGATGTACTTCCAGGCGGTTGAGAAGGTGGGTATCGCCACGTTCACCGGTCTGCTCCGCTACGTGATCTGCTCCGTGCCGCTTATGTACCTGCTTGGCAACATGATGGGCGTTCAGGGTGTCTGGTTTGCCTTGGTGGCGGCTGACGCCATCACTGGTCTTATCTCCATCGCCCTCGCCGTCCGCGAATCCAAGCGACTTGCCACGCTCTAGACTCGGACACGGCCGGCCCGCGATAGTCGAATAAGTCAACTCGCCTGCAAGCCACCACAATGGGGACAGTTCCCATTGTGGTGGCTATTGTTATTTAGGGTCTGAGATTTCGGCTCTATAAATAACGTTTTTGAACTGGGCTACTAAAAGATTGTGGAAAACACTACTACAAGATTATGGAAAACGCTACTGCAAGATTATGGCAAATGATACTATACGATTATGGTAACAGCGTTATAAGGGGCGTTGATATGGCCGAGTACATTAACAGGGATTTGCATGAGTTGCTCATTCGCATGGCGGGTTGGTTTCCTGTTGTGTCGTTGACGGGGCCTAGGCAGAGCGGTAAGTCTACGCTGGTTAGGCATGCCTTTCCCGACTATTCCTATGTCACGCTTGAGGACCCCCAAACGAGGCGCGCGGCCTTGGAGGATCCGGTGAGTTTTATCCGCAACCGAAAGGGCGGACTCATCATCGATGAGGCGCAATACGCCCCGGATTTGTTCTCGATGATTCAGGTTGTTTCGGATGAGCGGGGAGACGCCGGTCAATACATCCTTACGGGATCGCAAAACTTTTTGATGATGAAAAGCATCGGCCAGTCTCTTGCCGGGCGAGTCGGGATCTTAAAATTGCTGCCATTTTCGTTTCGAGAAGCGGAGAGGGGCCAGCAGGGGCAGTTGGAAGTGGATTTGTTTGCGCTCGAAGGGGGATACCCTCGCCTGCGTTCCGCCGGAATGCCGTCCTCGGTTTATTTCCCCAGCTATATTGATACCTATGTTGAGCGCGATGTTGTGGGCTTGCTTGACGTGCGCAATAAAGCAGAGTTTCATAAGTTTCTGTCCATAATTGCCCAGAGCGCCGGTGCTCTCATTAATATATCTTCGCTTTCTCGAGATACGGGTGTGAACGTATCGACCATTAAAAGCTGGTTGTCTATCCTGGAGCAGAGCTACCTGACGTTTTCACTGCAGCCCTATTATGCAAATGCCAGGAAACGTTTGACTAAAACGCCCAAGCTTTATTTTTACGACACGGGGCTGCTCTGCTACTTGCTCAAAATTGGATCACTGGAGCAACTTTTGGAGAGCCCTTATCTGGGGGCAGTTTTCGAAAACCTCATCGTTTCCGAAACGGCGAAGAGCCATCTCAACGTGGGCGAGAATCCCGAGTTGTATTTCTATAGGGACGACGGCAAGCGAGAAATCGATTTGCTCGACTGCACAAACTCAGGGAGGCCCAAGGCTATCGAAATAAAATCATCCAGAACGTATCACGATAAGTACGCCCGCCATTTACAGGCTGTATGCGATGAGATCGACATTGCAAAAGATGCGCGCTATGTTGTGGCCCGCGTGGATTCAACGTATGAGTCGAAAGACTGTAGCGTGGTCTCGGCGCGTGATTGGCTTTTGCGATAACAAGTTCGGCGTATTAACAACTGCCGCGAAGAGGATCGGACCCCTTTCGCGGCGGTTTTTTGCCGATCCGGTGCGCCTCAGATGCAAGTGAGTAGGCTTTTTTGGATCTGTCGAGCACACCGCGACAAACGCTAAATAAAACCGCAGGTCAGAGCTGTGGCGTTTTGGAGTGTGCTCGGCCTCCTGCAAAAGGTCTACTCACTTGGTTTTTCGGCGAGAAGGCCGCCGCAAGGGCAAGCAGCTCTCCTCACGGCGGTTGGCGTTTGCCCAGATAAAACCTGCCAAGATAACCCCGTCTACTCTTTGAGCCAGAGCCGACACTAATTCAAATGGCGAAATCAAAGGGCGTTCTCCGCATGGAGGGCGCCCTTTTTCATCGCAGGATGTTTTGCGCGGCAGTCATAAGGCCCAGGCGGTTGCTGACGCCGAGCTTGCGATAGATGGCGTTGACGTGCTTCTTGACGGTTGACTCGCTTATGAATAGCTCGTTTGCCATTTGTTTGTTCGTTTTGCCGTCGAGCATGAGTCGCATGACTTCGGCTTCGCGCGGTTGGATATTGTGTTCTGTAATGAAGGCGTTCAGATGGTTTGCGTCTTCTGTCTGGGTGAGCTTAATGCCCCGAGGATAGAGGTTGGCGAGCGCGAGGCTCGCGTGCCGAGCGACTTCGAGCAGGATTGCGAGCTCGGTGTCGGTGAAGTCTCCGGCCGTGCGTTCGCGAAACAGGGTGATGCTTCCTAGCGGGCTGTCGTTGTGCGCGAGCGTGGCCGTACAGCCAAAGTAGACGCCCTGCGGTTCCATCCATTTGCGATAGATGGGCGTGGCATCGCGTCGCTCGACGTCGACGAGGTCGAGGTCGCGGTAGACGCCGACCTTATGTAAGTCAAAGCTCCATGTTGTATAGTCCATCGCGGCGTAGCGGTTGTAGTAGTCGCTCAGCGCGCGGTCGTCCATTCCGCTGCTTGCGGGGTGGACGTAGCGTGGGGCATCACTGCCCGCCGCCTCGATCAGGTCGAACATGGCGATCCGATGGGGCACGAGCCCTGTCGTTCCCTCGAGGGTCTCCTTTTGCAGCTTATCGACACCGTGTGATGCGTGGATTGCAAGCGCGAGCTCGTTGAGAGCAGTCCAGGTCGTACTGTCCAACTCAATAGTCTGCTGTTTATTGCATGGGGGCATAGGGCGTCCTTTCCATTGTGGAACCCAGTATGTCATGTTCTCGGCCTGAATAGAACTTTAGGTCAGCGAATGGTATACCGTCGGTCGCTGAAAGGGGCTCGAGGGACCATTGAGAACATCTCGGTACGGCCGCATCATGGTCTCGTCAAGCAAAAGCACCGAGATTTAGGAGCTTGAAATGAAGACCATCTACGAGAGTGAGTCCACACCTAAGAAGGACGGGTTCTATATGCCCGGCGAGTATGAGGAACAGGAGCGCACCTGGATTCTGTGGCCGCACCGCTCCGACGTGTGGCGCTGCGGCGCCAAGCCGGCGCAGAAGGTCTTCACCGAGATCATCAAGACCATTGCACGTTTTCAGCCCATCACTGTGGGCGTCAACACCGAAGACTTCCCCGCGGTGTGTGAGATCTTCGACGGCGTTGAGAACGTGCGCGTTATCCACATGGAGTACGACGACAGCTGGATTCGCGACCCCGGCCCGGCGTTCCTTGTTAATGACAATGGTGAGGTTGCTCTTTCGCACTTCCACTTTAATGCTTACGGCGGTTTCATTGACGGCCTGTATTTCCCGTGGGACAAGGACGCTTCCATTGGCCTGCAGGTGGCACAGCTCGAGCAGGTTAACCGCTATCGTCCCGAGGATTATATCCTCGAGGGCGGCTCGTTCAACTGTGATGGTCAAGGCACCGTCGTGACCACCGAGATGTGTCTGCTCAACGAGGACCGCAACCCGCAGTACACCAAGGAGCAGATTGAGGAGAAGCTCTCTGAGTATCTCGGTATCGAGAAGGTTATCTGGATCAAGGACGGTATCGATCCGTACGAAACGAACGGTCATGTGGACGACGTCGCATGCTTTAGTGCGCCCGGCGAGGTCTGCTGCATGTGGACCGATAATCCCAACCATAAGTTCTACAAGGAGTGCCAAGAGGCGTATAAGACGCTTTCCGAGACGACGGATGCTCGTGGCCGCAAGCTCAAGATCCACAAGGTGATTATGCCTGCGACCTCGGTATATATGACCGAAGAGGAGGCCAGCACGATTGACCCCGTCGAGGGCGTGCTGCCGCGTACCCCCGAGGATGCTTTCGAGCCGAGCTACCTCAACTTCCTGCCCATCAACGGCGCAGTGCTGGTGCCACAGTTTGGCGACCCCAACGATGCCCAGGCACTCAAGGATATCCAAGCCGCCTATCCGGATCGCGAGGTCATCGGCATCATGACGCGCGAGGTCATCTATGGTGGCGGCAACATCCACTGCATCACCCAGCAGCAGCCCAAGGCGCGCTGTAAATAGCAGTTCCATGGTGAACAGTGCTTGATTGTCCGCACGCGAAAGTCCGCCGACTTCAATGGTCGGCGGACTTTTTGTGTGGTGGTTTCAGCTGAACGGCGGGCCGTGCGGCTTGGGTGTGCGGGCACACAATCTGGGGAAACCAAACAGATTGGGGCCTTATATGATCGACTCGAAGGGAAACGTGCGACCCGAGGGCATGTTTAACAGGGCGTACCTGGCCCCCGAAGCCCAGCGCGCATACGATACGCTGCTCGAGTGCGTGCTCAACGGGCAGAAGGGTTGCGAGGCTTCGGCGCATGCGGGCATGGATACCATCAAGGCGCTCGTATAGCTTTACGCTTTCGGATGTGACACATAGGACTGCGTGCGCCGCTCCCGGCTATATTGCCCCCGAGGTGCTTCAACTCATGGAGATAGCCGGCATCAGCGATTTCGAGAGCTTGGCAGCGTCCACGAATGCCCCCGTGTTTACGCCACAGACGGATGACTTTGGACTCGCGGTCCATATCTTTAAGATGCTTAACCGCGGAATACACCCATACGCTTCTGGTGAGCTGGACTTGGACATATTTGACCTGGACGACGATGACATTCCGCCTGCACCATTGATAAACAGCTGCGTGTGTAATGGGCACAGCCCGTTTGTGGGGACGTTGGTCGGATACGTTGTCCCAAAGTACGCTCTTGAGCTCGATGATTTTAGCGGCCTTATGGGCGAGGCACTCCGTCGATCGCTGTATGGCAGGGCGGAGGAGCGTCTTGACGCACGCACATGGGCGCGCCTGCTCGACCGCTATCTATCCGAGACAGTTGTGTGCAAGCGTGGCCATCTCCACCACTCGTTACAGCACGAATGCCCTTGCTGCCGAGGAGAGCGCGCCTTGTTGACTCGTCTTGGTTGATGGTTTGGGCCGTCTTGTAGAAAGCCCGTGAGGCGACATGCAAGTTAATCCTGCGTGTCGCCTCCGTACATATAGACGATAAATCCGTCGCCGGTGTCCTGGCTGTGATCCTCCAAGATGCGCTTCATGTTGAGGTGCTCGTAGAACTGCCAGTCGGAGTTGCAGTCGCTCATCAGGAAGAATTTGGTGCACCCGGCTTTGGCGAGTTCGGCGCGCGCAAGGTCGATGAGCTTGCGGCCGAGTCCCTTGCCCTGCCATTCAGGCATAATGATAATCAAGTTGAGTTGACCCTGGGCATATTCGTTGCCTGTGGCGGCAAAGCGATCCGCTGTGGCCTTTTCGCGGCTGTCTCCAAAGAGCGAGCCCTCGAGCTTGGCATCGGCGGTCTTTGCCATCTCGGTTGCCTGGGCAAACATCTCGTTATAGCAGGGCTCCCACGTGGGATTGGTGCGCGGCTTGCCGTCCTCGAAGATGCCGATGCAGCAGGCGGCGATAATGCGGCCCTCGGTCTCGGCGACGAGTGCGATGGGGGAGCGCTGCAGCTGCATGGCGATGTTAAAGCGCGCGCAGAAATCGGCAGCTTCGACGTCGCCGCGGTTGCGCAGCGTGTTGCACCACAGCTGGTTGTAGATGGCGGCGATGCCGGCCAGGTCATCGAGCGTGGCGGCGCGCAGGGTTACGTTGTCAAGGCTCATGGAGGCTCCTTCCAGGTTGGGTCAGGCCACCTATGAGTGTGACATGGCGACATCGTTGCCGCATCAACCATTCGGCAGACGAGCCTCGAATCCTCGGGGACGGAGGGTCCTAAGAAGGAATGAGGGCGGAATTTCGGACACTTGCTCGATGAGAGTGGATAATCTCCCACTTTTAGCGCTGGTATAGGCCAAAAACGGGAGATTATCCACTCTCATTCTGGGTAGTCGTTGGGGACGTTCTTAAACGACCAGTCATTAAAGAACGTCCCAATGACTACCCCAAGGAACATCCCAGACTGCCGGCAGAAAAGGAACGTCCCTAACTGCCGCATCCGGAGCAAGACAACGCCGCAGGTAGAGGACGGACAGCGAGCGGGCCGCATTTGAGACAAGGTGACGTGAAACGAAAGGGCGCTGACCTTCTGGTCGCGCCCTTGAAGTTGAACGTCAGATTGTCCAAATGCGGCCCGCGTAACTAAACCCGCTCCGCGATCTCGTGGATGAGGTAGTCGGTCTTTTCCCAGCCCAGGCACGGGTCGGTGATCGACTTACCAAAGACCCCACCATCGACCGGCTGGTTGCCGTCCTCAAGGTAAGATTCGATCATAAAGCCCTTGACCAGTTTGGAGATGGACTCGTTGCGGCGGCAGCTGTCGAGTACCTCCTTGCAAATGCGGTACTGCTCCAGCGGGCGCTTGCCCGAGTTGTCGTGGTTGCAGTCGATGACTGCCGCCGGATTGGCGTAGCCGGCATGCTCGGTATAGCGCTCGGCCAGGCGCTCCAGGTGCTCGTAGTGGTAATTGGGGTAGGTGCGACCGTCGAGACCGATGTAGCCACGCATGACGGCGTGCGCGAGCGGGTTGCCGTCGCACTCGACCTCCCAGTTGCGGAAGATAAAGCTCTGATGTGCCTGGGCGGCGTAGATGGAGTTGAGCATAACGGTGGTGGAACCGGCGGTGGGGTTTTTCATGCCCACAGGCACCGAAATGCCGCTCGACACCAGACGATGCTCCTGGTTCTCGACCGAGCGCGCGCCCACGGCGACGTAGCTCAGCAGGTCGACGAGGTACTGGTAGTTGGACGGGTAGAGCATCTCGTCGGCGGTAAAGAAGCCAGTCTCCTCGATGACGCGCAGGTGCATGTGGCGGATGGCCTTAACGCCTTCAAGCAGGTCATCGGGCGCCTCGGGGTCGGGGTTGTGCAGCAGCCCCTTGTAGCCGGTGCCCTTGGTGCGCGGCTTGTTGGTATAGACGCGCGGAATGATGATGAGCTTGTCCTTGACCTCCTCGGCGGTCTTGGCCAGTCGGTTCATGTACTCAAGCACCGAATCCTCGCGGTCGGCAGAGCACGGGCCGATGATGAGCACTTTGCGTGCGTCTTCGCCGGTAAAGACCTTGGCGACCTCGGCGTCGAATGCCTGCTTTTTGGCGGTAAGCTCGGCGGAGAGCGGCATTTCCTCGCGGATCTCCATGGGGATCGGCAGCCTGCGCTTGAATTCCATGGCCATATGGGGCCTCCTTTATCAATTAACGGCAACAATTGGCGAATTCTCGAATGCTCGGCATTATCCGCTGTCGCACGCTAAAGTGCAAGTGAAACCTGCCGAAAAGGGACAGGTTTATTTTGGTCGGTTTTATCTGGGGAAATGTCGGCGCTCGCCGGAAGGGGAGGGCCAACGTACGGCACGCTGGAGCAAGTTGGATCTTCTGCGGCATACCCTGTGGACAAAAAATGGCAAATATGAGTACTGTTGCTAGCGTAGTATCATATCGATCTTACAAGATAATAGACACAACAGTAAATATGTTCATTAACGTTGGCACACAGAAGTATGCTACCGGGCATTTTGATCAATTTGAAGGCATATCTAGGCCGCAATGAGGTCGTTTGGGGCAGTTTTGGCTGTTACTAAAAAGGTGACAGTACTCATATTTGCCATTTTTTGTCCACGGGGCCTTGAGGGAGGGCGTCAATCAGGTCCCAGGGGAGGCGGTTCGAGGGTTGCAAAACAAAAACGGGGACGCAGATTGTCCTGCGTCCCCGTTCTAGGGCGTTATTCGTTCCCTGCGGCAGAATTTACGCCGCTTCGTCGAACTGCGAGTTGTACAGGTCGGCGTAGAAGCCGCCTTGGGCGAGCAGCTCGTCGTGCGTGCCCTTCTCGACGATGTCGCCGTCGCGAATCACCAAGATCACGTCGGCGTTGCGGATCGTGGACAGGCGATGCGCGATGACAAAGCTCGTGCGGCCCTGCATCAGCGCATCCATGGCGCGCTGGATGAGCTCCTCGGTGCGGGTATCGACGTTGGAGGTCGCCTCGTCCAAAATCAGCGCCGGACGGTCGGCTAAAATGGCGCGGGCGATGGTCACGAGCTGGCGCTGACCCTGCGACAGGTTAGTGCCCTCCTCGTTGATCATAAAGTCGTAGCCACCGGCGAGCGTATGGATAAAGTGGTCGCAGCGTGCGGCGCGTGCGGCGGCCTCGACCTCGGCGTCGGTCGCATCGGGGCGTCCGTAGCGGATGTTCTCGCGGATGGTGCCGTTAAACAGCCAGGTGTCCTGCAGCACCATGGCAAACTCGCCGCGCAGCGCCGCGCGGTCCCAGTCGCGCACGTCGACGCCTTCGACGCGCAGCGAACCGCCGTCCACGTCGTAAAAGCGCTGCAGCAGCTTAATGAGCGTGGTCTTGCCGGCGCCGGTGGGGCCGACGATGGCAATGGTTTGGCCGGGCTGCGCCTCGCAGCTAAAGTCGTGGATGATGGTCTTGTCGGGCGTGTAGCCAAACTTGACATGGTCGAACTCCACGTGGCCGGGGCGCTTTTCGGGAATCTGCGCGTCGGCCTTTTGCTCCTCCTCGGGCGCGGCCAGGAACTCAAAGACGCGCTCGGTGGCAGCGGCCATCGACTGCATCGTATTGCTCACGTTGCCCAGTTGCTGTACGGGTTGCGTAAAGTTGCGAACGTACTGGATAAAGCTCTGGATGTCGCCGGGCGTGGCATTGCCGGTCAACGCGAGCTGCGCACCCACCACGACGACGCCCACGTAGCCCATGTTGCCCACCAGACTCATAAGCGGCATCATCAGGCCCGACAGGAACTGCGAGCGCCAGCCGCTAATAAAGAGGCGGTCGTTCTCTTTGTCGAACTCCTCGATCGAGGCCTCGGCGCGGTCGAACACCTGAATGACGTTCTGGCCGGCAAAGTCCTCCTCGATGATGCCGTTGACGGCGCCCAGGACCTGCTGCTGCTCGCGGAAGTACGGCTGCGAGAAGTGAATCATCACGGTCAGGATAATCGCGGCTGCCGGCAGCGTGAGCACGGTGACGCCGGTGAGCGGCAGACTGATCGACAGCATCATGACGAGCACGCCGATAATCTGCGTCACCGATGTGATGAGTTGCGTCACGCTCTGGTTGAGTGACTGACCCAGCGTGTCGACATCGTTGGTGATGCGGCTGAGCACGTCGCCCTTGCTGTGGCCGTTGAAGTAGCTCATCGGCACGACAGCGATCTTGGCGGCGATCTCCTTGCGCATGCGATAACAAATCTTTTGCGTGACGCCGGTCATGAGCCAGCCTTGGATCAGGCTGCAGGCAGAGCTCGCCAGATACAGACAGAGCAAAAAGCCGAGCGTCTTGGCGATCCAGGCAAAGTCGACATCGCCGGTGCCGTTGACCTTGGCAACCAAGCCCTCGAACAGCTTAGTCGTAACCTGGCCGAGCACCTTGGGCCCCACAATGTTAAAGATGACCGAGCACACGGCAAAGGCGACGGCGGCAAACACGGCAATCTTGTGCTGGCCGATATAGCCGAGCAGCTGCCTCATGGTGCCCTTAAAGTCCTTGGCCTTTTCGCCACGGCGCATGCCACCCATGCGGCCCATGGGACCACGCTGGCGGGTGGGCTTGGGAATCTGAGTCTTGGTCTCGCCTGCCATTAGCGCTCGCCTCCTTCCATGACGGCTGCAATTTCTTCTTGGGTAAGCCCCAGCTCCTCGGCGGAAAGCTGCGACTGTGCGATCTCCAGGTACGCTGGGCAGCTGTGCAGCAGCTCCTCGTGCGTACCGGTGCCCACCACGTGGCCGTCGTCGAGCACGATGATCTGGTCGGCGTGCATGATGGTCGCGATGCGCTGGGCCACGACCACGAGCGCGGCGTCGGTAACGTTTTTGGCAAGCTCCTCGCGCAGGCGCGCGTCTGTTTTGTAGTCGAGGGCGCTAAACGAGTCATCGAACACCACGACCTCGGGCTTTTTGGACAGGGCGCGTGCGATGGCCAGACGCTGGCGCTGACCGCCCGAGACATTGGAGCCGCCCTGGCTGATGGGGGAGTCGTAGCCGCCCTCACGCTCCGCGATAAAGTCCTCGGCCTGTGCGATGCGTGCCGCCCGGTGCATGTCCTCGTCGCTCACCATGTCGCCGGCAAACTTGAGGTTGCTCTCGACGGTGCCCGAGAACAGACGACCCTGCTGCGGGATGTAACCAATGCGTCGGCGCAGCTCGGAAAGGGTCATGTCACGCACGTCGATGCCGTCGAGCGAAATACTGCCGCCCGTGACGTCGTACAGGCGCGGAATCAGCTGCACGAGCGTGGACTTGCCCGAGCCCGTGGAGCCAATGATGCCGAGCATCTGACCGGCGTGCGTAGTAAAGTTCACGCCGCTGATGACATCGGCGCGGGCATCGGGATACTGGAAGCTCACGTCGCGGAAGGCGAGCTCACCGTGCGGCGCGCTGGCTGCGGGCAGTTTGGACGAGGCGGGGTCGTTGATGCTCGTGGGGCAAGTGATGACCTCTTCCACGCGCTCGGCTGCGACCTCGGCACGGGGCAGGATAACCGAAACCATGGTGAGGATCATAAACGCCATGACGATCTGCATGGTATAGGAGATAAACGCCATCATGTTGCCGACCTGCATCACGCCGTCGGACACACCCTGCGCGCCAAACCAGACGATAAGCACGGTGATGCAGTTCATGACGAGCATCATGAGCGGCATCATAAAGCTCATAGCTCGGTTGGTGTAGAGCTGCGTGGTCATCAGGTCGAGTGATGCCTTGTCAAAACGCTCGAGCTCATGCTCCTCGCGGTTGAACGAGCGGATGGGCATAAGACCGTCGAGCAGCTCGCGGGCGGTAAGGTTCACGCGGTCCACAAAGCTCTGCATCTTTTTGAACTTGGGCATGGTGAGGCCCATGAGCACGCCGACGACGGCCGAGACCGCGATGATGGCCACGGCGATGGTCCACTCCAGGCCGGTGTGGTTGGCCAGGACGCGCATGACCGCGACGATACCCATGACAGGCGCCATGAGGCACATGCGAATGAACAGAGTCGCTGCCATCTGGATCTGCTGAATGTCGTTGGTGCAGCGGGTGATGAGCGAGGCCTGGCTAAACTTGCCCACCTCGGCCGGCGAGAAGTGCATGACCTTGTTGAAGGTCTCGCGGCGCAGGTCGCGGGCGATGGAGCAGGCGGTGCGCGACGCCACAGCGCCGGTCAGGATGGTGGCGACCAGCGAGATCAGGCACAGGCCAAACATCGTGGTCGCCATGCGGCTCAGGTAGGCGTTCTGCACGTCGGCGGGATCGATACCCTGCGCTTTGTACTCGTCCTGCACATAGCTCACGGCGCGTTGGGTGACGATGGAGCCCGACATGGAGCCCATTTTGTCTGCCATCTCGTTGGCGCCTTCGACGAGCTTGCTTTGGTCTACCAGACCGCCCTCGATGCCCAGACGCAGGCTCTTCATGGTGATTTTGCCGCCGTCGGCATCAATCTGCTTTTGCATGTTCTGCGCCGCTGCGGCCTTCTGCTGCATCTCGGCGAGCTGCTCGGGCGTCATCGCCGCCATCTGCTCGGGGGTGGGCATGGCCTGGGCGGTGCTGTTGTCTTGTTCGTTGGACGTGCCCACCATGTCGCCCATGGAGCCAGCGTCGATGCCCTGGTTGAGCGAAAGGACGACGGTTTCGGGCAGGCTCATAATGTCAGCAATCTTGCCGCCATCGGTGCGTTCTTCCTCGGTGCCCTTGTAGGTCCGAATGCCGTTGTTGTCTGCCTTGCCAAACACGGCCTCTACCGCCTTGGCATCCTTGGCGCTCATAAAGAGCTCAAGGTCGTCGAGCGATTCGGCGCGAATGGTGTCGGGCACGGGTGAGGCGATGCCGCCTTGCTGCACACCCACGTCGACGATGTCACTCATATACGTAGGTAGCGCTAGGTCGGCATTGCAGCTGATTACGATAAGTACGATAGCCGTGAGTAGCGCCAGGATATGCTTTTTAAAGAGCTTGAGAATCCTCACTCGGCATCTCTCCTTTCTTGATTGCGATCGATAATTTCGTTGGCACGCCTTAGGAGGCGCACCATCTCTTGGGTATCTGTTTCGCCGAGCTGCTCGAGGAAGGCCGCGGTGCGTTTCTCGAATTCCCGACGTTTGATTTCGAGATCTTGTCGGCCTTTGTCGGTCACCGTGACGTGTACGCGACGACGGTCGGTCTTTGAGTGCTCGCGCTCGACCCAGCCCTTGGTTTCGAGGGCGCGAAGGATGTTGGCGATGCGGGCGCTCGAGACCCAGGCGCGATCAGCGAGTTCGCTCGGCGTGAGCGAACCGCCAGCGAGCATGAGAGCGCGCATGACAGCCATCTCGCCGCCGAGAGCTTTGTCCGCAAAGCGCGAAATGCGCTGATGCATGCTGCCAAACTCAGTTAAGAGCTGACGCCCAAGCTCATGGAAATCGGTATCTTCCACCGAAAACCCCTAACACTAGAAACTATTTTCGGTGAAAGATGATACCCACATACGCATGCCTCATGCGGTGAGCAATATAAAGAGCGCATAAAGACTTAAAATCATTCAATTGATGAAGCGTTTCAAAGAATTATCATGCACGCGGTTAGGCGAGGGGTTGTCACCACCATGACGATTGGGACTCAAGTAACGCCACGCGCGATGCTCCAACTTCCCGCAAGGAGACACCTGAATCAAGGGGGTTGGAGTCATGGCATTTGACTTCACGGGCAAAACCGCGATCGTTACCGGCGGCACTCAGGGCATTGGCCTCGAGATTGCCAAGGGTATCGTTGCGGGCGGCGGACACGTCGCGCTCATCGCAAGGAACGCTGCCAAGGGCGAGGCCGCGGTGGCAGAGCTTGGCGAGGGCAACAAGTTCTACCAGCTCGATGTCGCCGATGCGTCCAAGGCGCGCGAGACCGTCGAGCAGATCTTCGCGGATCTGCCCCAGACCAACATTCTGATCAACTGCGCCGGTGTCATCAGCACCAAAAAGTTCGACGAGATCGACGACACCGAATGGCGCCGCACCATCGACATCAACCTCAACGGCACCTTTACCATGATGAATGCCGTGTACCCGCACTTTAAGGCGGCCCACACCGGCACCATCGTCAACGTGAGCTCTGTGGCCGGCAAGATCGGCGGCGGCCTGCTCGGCACTGCTGCCTACGCAAGCTCCAAGGCCGGTGTCAACGGCCTAACCAAGGCGGTCGCCAAGGAAGGCGGTAAGTTCGGCATCCGCTGCAACGCCGTGTGCCCGTCGCTTACCCTTACCGACATGACCTCGATTCTCTCTGATGAGAACTCTCAGCGCATCATCAACGGTATTCCCCTGGGCCGCGCTGCCCAGGCTAGCGAGCCTGCACAGATGGTGCTGTTCTTTGCTTCCGACCTCGCCAGCTTCGTGAACGGCGAGATCGGCGACTGCGACGGCGGCATCGTCCTGGACGGGTAATACCCCGCGGCGATAATTCGGCGACGGCTCCTGCGACTCGGGACCGTCGCCTTCTTTCTGACTCAGGAGCGTGTGGCCGCGTGTCACACGCATCAAAAGGAGATATAAATGAGTGAATCGACTGCGGTGGAGGCGCCGGCAACAAAAGAGCCGTTCTTTAAGATGTCCTCCATCCCGGGCGCCAATATCCTGGTGCCGCTTTTTTTGGGTTGCCTGCTCAACACGCTGTTCCCCGACCTGTTTAAAACGCTCGGCAGCTTTACGCTCGGTATGACCCAGCAGGGCGCCGGCCCGCTTGTGGGCGCTTTTTTGCTCATCGTCGGTACGACGATTTCGTTTAAGAGCGCTCCTGCTGCCGCTGCCCGCGGTGCCATTATCATTGCCGTCAAGCAGATCGTGGTTGTCGCCGTGTCGCTACTCATCCTTTATGTGTTCAACGACAACCTGTTTGGCATCTCGGCCATGGTGATGCTGGCCGCTTGCACGGGTGCCAACAACGCTATGTACGCTGGACTGATGGGCACCATGGGCAACGAGGCCGAGCGTGGCGCCGTCGCCATCACCACGCTGGTTGTCGGCCCTCCGGTCACGATGATCGTGCTCGGCGCCGCCGGCCAGGCTCCGATCGGCTGGTCGCTCGTGGGCGCCATCCTGCCGATCGTCGTCGGCATTATTCTGGGTAACCTCTTCCCGAGCTTTAAGAAGATGATGGCACCGGCACTTTCCGCCATCATCGTGCTCGTCTTCTTTGCCATGGGCTCGACCATGACTTTTGGTCAGCTTATCAACGGCGGTCTTCCCGGCATTCTGCTCGGCGTGATCTGCTCGGTGGTCTTCGCTATCCCCGTTGTTGCGGTCGATAAGCTCACCGGTGGCACCGGTGTCGCAGGTGCGGCAATCTCCAGCTGCGCCGGAGCCAATGTGGCAACGCCTGCCGCTATGGCAAGCGTCAACGAGGCCATGTACGGCGGTGCGGTGCTCGCGACGGCTACGGCTCAGGTTGCAGCCTGCGCTATCGTGACGGCCATTTTGACCCCGCTGGTCACCAGCTGGTGCTACAAGCATTTTCAGGGCCAGCAGAGCAACAGCAAGGCAGCGACCGGCAGTGCCGCCTCAGCCGCTTAATGCCAAGCGGCAATCAAAGCTAAAAAACTAGCCACGCCACAGGGCGGCCGCGGGGAAAATCCCGTGGCCGCCCTTCAGTTTCTGAAGGGTCTCTAGGACACTTTACCCTGCTAAAGCTGGCATAACAGCTAGAGTGAAGGACGTATAAAGGCAAGGGGAAATATCAAATAATTCGGTGAACGGTAGATGATGACGGGCGTGTTTCCTGCGGATTTGTTGAAAACGCTCTAATGACACAAAAAAAGGAACATATAACAGCCCTGATGAAGGGGGTGGCTATGTTATCCTTCACTAACGGGTGAAATCTTGGGTTTAGGGTTGCAAGACCAAGGTGAATAAACGTTTTTCCCTGCGCTAACGCGCGACGGAAGGCGAATGAAGCCGGTAGTGCAAGCCGAACATTCAAGAATTCAATAAGCAGCGGTGTGAGAGAGCGCCGCATTACACGTAACTAGGAGCGTGGTTACACAATGCAGGAGGCATGGGAAGGCTTCAAGGAAGGCATCTGGACGGGAGAAGTTGACGTCCGAGACTTCATCCAGAAGAACTACACCCCCTACGAGGGCGACGAGTCGTTCCTCGCCGGCCCAACCGAGCGTACCAAGGAGCTGTGGGGCGAGGTTCTCGACCTGCTGCTCAAGGAGCGCGAGCAGGGCGGTGTCCTCGATATGGACACCAAGACCGTCACGGGCATCGTTAGCCATCCCGCTGGCTACATCGATAACGCCCATCGCGAGAAGGAGACCATTGTTGGCCTCCAGACTGACAAGCCGCTCAAGCGCGCGCTGCACGTCAACGGTGGTATCCGCATCGCTTGCCAGGCTGCCAGCCAGCACGGCTACAAGGTCGACGAGAACGTTGTCGAGCGCTACACCTTTGAGCGCAAGACCCACAACGCTGGCGTCTTCGATGTCTACACCCCCGAGATGCGTGCTTGCCGCTCGGCTCACATCATCACCGGTCTGCCCGATGGCTATGGCCGCGGCCGCATCATCGGCGACTACCGTCGTGTCGCCCTGTACGGCGTCGACTACCTGATCAAGGACAAGGAGGCGCAGAAGGCTTCCACCCCGACGGTCATGACCGCCGACAACATCCGCGATCGCGAGGAGCTGCAGGAGCAGATCCGCGCCCTCGGCGAGCTCAAGATGATGGCCGAGACCTATGGTTTCGATATTTCCAACCCTGCTACCAACACGCAGGAGGCCATCCAGTGGATGTACTTCGCCTACCTCGCTGCCGTCAAGGAGCAGAACGGCGCCGCTATGTCCATCGGCCGTACCTCTACGTTCATCGACATCTACGCTGAGCGCGACCTTGCCAACGGTACCTTCACCGAGGAGCAGATCCAGGAGTTCGTGGATCACTTCATCATGAAGCTCCGCATGGTCAAGTTTGCCCGTACCCCCGAGTACCAGGCCCTGTTCACCGGCGATCCGCAGTGGGTCACCGAGTCCATCGGCGGCATGGGTGTTGACGGCCGTACACTCGTTACCAAGATGAGCTACCGCTACCTGCACACGCTCGAGAACATGGGCACCAGCCCCGAGCCCAACATGACCGTTCTGTGGTCGACCCGCCTGCCCGAGAACTTCAAGAAGTTCTGCGCCAAGACTTCTGTCGCCAGCTCCTCGATCCAGTACGAGAACGACGACCTCATGCGCGTTTACCACGGCGACGACTACGGCATCGCCTGCTGCGTGTCCTCCATGCGCATTGGCAAGGAGATGCAGTTCTTCGGCGCCCGCGCCAACCTGGCCAAGTGCCTGCTCTACGCGCTCAACGGCGGTGTTGACGAGGTCTCCAAGAAGCAGGTCGGCCCCAAGTATCGCGCCGTCGAGGGCGATACGCTCGATTACGACGACGTTGTGGCCAAGTACAACGACATGATGAAGTGGCTCGCTGGCGTGTACGTCAACTCGCTGAACATCATTCACTACATGCACGACAAGTATTGCTACGAGCGCATCCAGATGGCTCTGCACGACAAGCACGTGCACCGCTGGTTCGCTACGGGCATCGCTGGCCTTTCCGTCGTGGCTGACTCCCTGTCCGCCATCAAGTACGCCAAGGTCCACCCCGTCCGTGATGAGAACGGCATCATCGTCGACTTCGAGACCGAGGGCGAGTTCCCCAAGTACGGTAACGACGACGACCGCGTCGACCAGATCGCTCACGACGTTGTGCACCAGTTCATGGAGTACATCCGCATGAACGACACCTACCGCAACTCCGTGCCCACGACCTCGGTTCTGACCATTACCTCCAACGTCGTGTACGGTAAGAAGACCGGCTCTACGCCCGACGGCCGCAAGGCTGGCCAGCCGTTCGCTCCGGGTGCTAACCCCATGCACAAGCGCGATAGCCACGGCGCCATCGCTTCGCTGTCTTCGGTTTCCAAGCTCCCGTTCCGCGATGCTCAGGACGGCATCTCCAACACCTTCTCCATCATCCCGGGTGCGCTCGGCAAGGAGGACCAGGTGTTCTTTGGCGATATCGACCTTGATCAGCTGGGCGAGTAACTATTGTTAGTGCTATACTAACAATAACGATTACTGATTAGCGCGCCGGTTTCGGCCGGCGCCTATCGATCGAAGGAGACACATTATGAAGGTTTCTGAAGTTTCCGAGACTCAGGCCGATAACCTGGTCCACATGCTCGACGCTTACGCCGAGAAGGGTGGCCACCACCTGAACATCAACGTCTTCAACCGTGAGACGCTGCTTGACGCTCAGGCTCACCCCGAGAAGTACCCGCAGCTGACCATTCGCGTTTCCGGCTACGCCGTGAACTTCCACACGCTCACCAAGGAGCAGCAGGACGAGGTCATTTCGCGTACCTTCCACAACAAGTTCTAAAGGGGTTTAACTCCCGCAGGATCGCCGGGGCTGTTTGGGCTACCTCCCAAAACGTCCTCGGACATGCAAGAAGCCCTCGCTGCGCACTTCGTGCGGCGAGGGCTTC
>CAJJTG010000037.1 GCA_905194675.1 uncultured Collinsella sp.
TGCCAAAAGCGCATCGGAAGGCTTACAGAAAATCGAGACGGCTCTGCCGTATCTGATCGCCGCGCGTGCCACGCAGGCGGTGTCGGCGCAGGATACCGATAGTGTGACCTATACCGGTACGGCGCTTGCCGTGCCCAGGACATCCGAGTCGGACTTCGCTGCGCTCAAAGGGTCAGAGATCTCGACCGATACCATTAAAGACACATCAGATGATTTAGAGCGTGCGGCCGAGGAGCTGCGGAAGGCTTCTGAGGACACGGCGAAGGCTAAAGAGCGTGCTTGGCTGGCGGATTGTGGTGGGTCTGACAAGGGCTCGGTCGGCAGCTGTTCTTGCATGTGGGAGCGCGCGAAAAGCCTAACGGATCTCTCCGGTGTTCAAAATCCGCATTACTCATCGAGCGTTACGTGGGAGCCCCAAGTTGCCCTTGATCGCGCGAAGGACTACTACCATTGGCGTCTGACAAATGAGAAGCCCCACGGCTCGAGTGTCGAGATGAAGGCAGAGTCTGCGGCGCGTAAGGCGTTTTATACCTATGCGAGCGCGGAGGTCGATCGGGCACATATAACCGAGAACGGAGACAGGGTTTCCTCCTATATTCCGCTGCTGCCGCGCAACTCTGATGAGGTTCGGGCGACGGAGCTCTATACCGATGCGGTGTGGCCGACGAGCGTGAACGATGACAAGGCGTATCTGCATTACGGGACGACCTGCCCTAACTATAAGAAAGGGACGCCGAGCGGATTTGCTTCGGTTGCCGATTACGATGGACAGGATAAATGCAGCAAATGCCATTTTGGCGTTTCGTCGCTTGGTGCTGTTGCGGCGCCTTCAACCTCTATCGAAAACGGCTTCGAATATCACTTCGACGAGTTCAAAAAGGCCTTGGAGGAATACGTCAAATGTCGGAACAAAGAGCTTGAGCTCATGCGTCAGACCGAGGATGAGGCCGACCGTGCGAGCAATGCGTTTGACCAGGCCATTAAAGCGCTTTCGGGCGAGCGTCCGCGTATCGCTCCGCCCGGTCGCAACGGCGTGGTTGCCTTTGCGGTTTCGGGTGCCATCTCGAGCCCCGATGAGCTCAACTCTTCGTTTAACACGGCAGTCAGGCTTGGCGATCGCGGTGCCATCTCTGCCGCGGTGCTGGCGCCCGATGAGGCGACGGCGCAAAACAACGTGCTTTCGCGATTTTTCTCGACATTGAAGGAACGCTCGGGTGGCGTTGCCGGCGTACTCGATGGCGTCATGGATGTCTGGGGACGGCTGCTTGTGGGATACGGAGACATCCAAGGTTCGGCCGACGAACTTATGGACGAGATGATTAAAGGCCTAGGAGGGGGCAGCGGCGCGTTGGGCTCCATTGCATCGTGGCTCGGCGATACCGTTTCGGCGTCCGTGGCGGCGTTGGGTCTGGAACCGTGCGACTTGTGCCTGCGAAAGCCAGTGCTGACCGATTCCGCCAACGTCATTAAGAGTCCGGGGTCTGACATTGCTGGTCTCTTTCAAGCGCAAGACAAGCTGCGAAGTATTCCGTTGGGCGTGATCGAT
Organism: uncultured Collinsella sp.; assembly: GCA_905194675.1. Taxonomy (GTDB): domain Bacteria; phylum Actinomycetota; class Coriobacteriia; order Coriobacteriales; family Coriobacteriaceae; genus Collinsella. Next base: position 1,547 of record CAJJTG010000037.1, read on the forward strand.
CCCAAGGCGCTTTGCGAGGCGTTGGAATATCAAGTCGAACGCACCATTAGCGGTACGGTGTTCACGCTTGCGGAGATTCCTCTGCCCGGCGGTGGCTCCATCCCACTCACCGTCGATGTCGCCACGCTGGTTGGCGCTCTGGGCGGTGGGTCGTAATGAGTATCCGCATGCGTCTGCGCGAGGAGCGCGCCCAAGCGACGGTGGAGATGGCAGTGGTTGCGCCCGTTTTGCTGGTGCTGGCACTCATCGTGTACAACGTCATGATCTTTGCCAGCGCTGTCGCGCGCTTCGACCGCGTGGTGCCCGACATCGTGTTGGCGCACGCCGTGGCGTCGGAGGGGGAGGGCGACGAAAGCTCTGCCGATGCCTCGGCGACGGTTCAGACTCAAATTCTGAATGCCATGGAAGGTTATGACTTGCAGATTGAAGTGTCGAGCGAGCAAGGCGCGGAGGCATCGGATGGTGGCCTGCTCTCCCTATCCGGTACGTTTAGGACCTACACCTGCACCATGCGCTATGAGCCGTGGCCGACTTCTCTCAGCATCGCTGGCGTTCCGCTGGGGGCGCCGACAACGTTGTCGCACGAGCGCGCGGTGACGGTCGATCCATGGCGTCCGGGGGTGGTCATGTGACCGCGGTCTCGTCCTACATCGCCTACGCACGGGCACTCAATAGGCTGGGTTGGACGCCGGCGGAGTTTGTGGTGGCGGAGTCGTTTGTCGTGCGCCTGCGCGGCATGCTGGGACGGCATCCGGTTGCCGCCAACGGCTTGCCGCTCGTCATGGCGTTTCCACGCTGCTCTTCGGTCCATACGTGTTTTATGGCCTATCCCATCGATATCGCCTTTATCGATGCACGTGGCTATGTCCTCGTATGCTACGAAAACGTACGTCCCTGGCGTATGTGCTCCTGCCCCGGCGCCTGGGCCGTACTAGAGCGTCCTTCAATCATTGTTTCGACCCCTGCTCTCCAACGCGTGCCGGCTTAAGAATTGGCGACAGCGGACTTTCGTCATACGAAATTGGGTAAGATGGAGGAGAAGATGCATGGATGTTGAGATCCATCCCAACGCTAAAAAGCACCTGACAGAACAGCAGGTGCTTAGCGCTTGGCTTGCGGTTACTGAGTGCATTCGTCGCGAGTCGAAGGACGAGCCGCCGAGATGGCTTGCGATTGGATGGCTCCCAGACGGACGAAGCGTGGAGCTTGTCGCGGTCGAGCTTCTCCGTGGGTGGCTTATCATTCATGCCTTGTCTCCAGTCCAGAAGAAATTTTGGCAGGAGATTGAACGGGCTCGGCAAAGGGGTCGATGATGGGCAAGACGTATACGGCCGCTAATGGTCAGGTTGTAACGGATGAAATGATTGACGCGTGGTGCGAGTCGTACGAGCGCGGAGAGTTTCCGGATGGCGAACACACCGTTGGTGGGATCGTGCATGGACGGCCCCCACTCTCAGGTGAGGGGACGGCAACGCTGTCAGTCAAGATTCCTCTGGGAATGAAGGAGGCCATTCGTCGACGGGCGGCTGCCGAGGGGATGACGCCAAGTGAGTTTGCCCGTGCGGCTCTGAGCGAAAAACTTCTTGCTGCCGGCTGATGTCTCTGACGTGCCGATTTATAGAACCGAGGCTGTGCTCAAAAACTTTTTTAAAATTCTCGGTTGACCGGAACGCGTCCTTGGTTATACTAATCAAGCCTTGAAACAAGGCACACCTCAAATGGCTGGGTAGCTCAGTTGGTAGAGCAGAGGACTGAAAATCCTCGTGTCAGGGGTTCGATTCCCTTCCCCGCCACCTTGAATTGACTAGGACCTCTGCAAAGGGGTCCTTTTCTTTTATGTAGGGTTCTGCGGAAACTGCGTCCCAGAATAAGGGCTCAGAACGGGACACACTTTCCGGTGCCTGCCTCCGGCGCGCGTACACACCTCGTCGCACCATTCCGAGCCCGCCCGCCCCAGACATTCCTCCCACTTTCGCGTCACTTTACAGACCGTTCGGTCGCCTGTCCGCACACGCGGGTATACTCAAAACAATACTTATCCTATGCAATACGATGCGGGTTCGACCTGCATGATCCGAAGGGGGCAGTGATGGAGAGGATACTCGGCGTTAATCTCTCTGGCTGGTTTATTCCCGAGCCTTGGGTGACCCCGTCGCTGTACGCGGCGACCGGTGCATCCAACGCGGCTGAGCTACAGGAGGCCATGGGTACCGCCGCCTATAACGAGCGCATGCGCCGCCATTACGAGACGTTTGTGAGCGAGGACGATTTTCGCCGCATGGCGCAGATCGGTCTCAATGCCGTGCGTCTGCCGGTGCCCTGGTATGCCTTTGGCTCACAGGAGTCCGATGCCTCCTACATATCGGTTGTCGATTACATCGACCGCGCAATTGAGTGGGCTGCCAAGTACGACATCCGCGTGCTGCTCGATCTGGCAACCGTGCCCGGTGGCCAGGGCGATTCCAACGATTCGCCCACCACGCCGGAGGCTGTTGCCGAGTGGCATTCGTCCACCAACGGCCGTCATGTCGCACTCGACGTGCTCGAGCGCTTGGCCGATCGCTATGGCGAGGCCGAGAGCCTGCTGGGCATTGAGCTGCTGGACACGCCGCAGATGAGCGTTCGCAAGAGCCTCTTCACCATGACGGATGGCATTCCTGCTCACTACCTGCGCAATTTCTATCGCGATGCCTACGAGCTCGTCCGTTCGTATATGCCCGAGGATAAGATCGTCGTCTTCTCGTCGTCGGGGCATCCCAGCGAGTGGAAGCATTTTATGCGCGGCGCCAAGTACAAGAACGTCTACATGGATCTTCACCTGTACCATTACCGCGACGAGTATGCGCTCGACATCACGAGCCCTCGCGGGCTGACGACGGCGATTTCGCGTAACAAGCGCGAGCTTAAAGAAGCGATTTCGACTGGGTTCCCCGTGCTGGTGGGCGAATGGTCGGGCGCGGCGATCTTTGCCAACTCGTCGGTTACGCCCGAGGGCCGCAATGCCTACGAGCGCGTGTTTATCGCCAACCAGCTGGCTTCGTTTGCGCCGGCTGCCGGTTGGTTCTTCCAAACGTGGAAGACCGAGAAGCGCATTGCAGCATGGGACGCCCGCGCGGCGCTCGGTACGCTCGAGCGCGGCATGATTGAATAGGTTGATATGACGCAAAACAGCGCCCATACGGGCAAACTCTATGTGGTCGGCACGCCCATCGGCAACCTGGGCGACCTGTCCCCGCGCGTTGGTGAGGCCTTTGCCGCTGCTGATGCCATCTGCTGCGAAGACACGCGTGTGACGTCAAAGCTACTGATGCACCTGGGCATTTCCAAGCCGCTTGTCCGTTGCGACGAGAATGTGATCGCCAGCCGCGCCGCCGGCCTGGTCGACCGTCTGCTGGCGGGGGAGACCCTCGCTTTTGCCTCGGACGCCGGCATGCCGAGCGTGTCCGATCCCGGCCAGGCGCTGGTCGAGGCGGCGCGTGAGGCCGATGTGCCCGTCGAAGTTATTCCCGGGCCCTCTGCTTGCGTCACGGCGCTCGTTTCGTCCGGTATTCCTTGCGAGCATTTTTTCTTCGAGGGCTTTTTGGGCCGAAAGCACGGCGACCGCGTGCGCCGTTTGCAGCGCCTTGCCGTGGTGCCCGGCGCACTCATCTTCTACGAGTCTCCACATCGCATCGTGGCGACGCTCGAGGCCGTGACGGAGGTCTTTCCCCAGCGTGAGGTTGCCGTCTGCCGCGAACTCACCAAGCTGCACGAGGAGGTCTTGCGCGGGCCCGCTGCCCAGCTTGCCGAGGAGCTGCGTGCTCGCGGCGAGGTAAAGGGCGAGATCGCGCTGGTCATCGCGCCGCCGAGCGAGGATGAGGAGGCCGGTATCGTGCCGGTCGGCGCTGCGGCAGCGGATCCCGACGAGGCCCTGCGCGAGGATATCCGCGCCGCGCTCGAGGAGGGGGAGCCCGCGTCTGCGGTGGCCAAGCGCCTGTCTCAGAAGTATTCGCGCCGCAAGCGCGATGTCTATGCCATGGTGCTCGATATGCAATAGATGGAGGATATCCAGCCCTTGCGCTAGAATCATCCTCTGTATGCAACGTTTTTCTGGAGGACAAACCCCATGGATCAAAGCAAGCCTTCGTTCTTTATCACGACGCCCATCTACTACGTCAACGCCGATCCGCACCTGGGCACGGCTTATTCCACCATCATCGCCGACGTTCAGGCTCGCTATCGCCGTTCCGCCGGCTATAACGTCAAGTTCCTGACCGGCATGGACGAGCACGGCGAGAAGGTCGCCGAGGCCGCAGCCAAGCATGGCATGACGCCGCAGGAGTGGACCGATAGCCAGGCCCCGCACTTCAAGGAGCTTTGGAGCAAGCTCGAGATTTCCAACGACGACTTCATCCGCACCACCGAGCCGCGCCAGCATCATGCCGTGCAGTACCTGTGGGAGCGCATGAAGGAGTCCGGTTACCTGTATAAGGGCAGCTACGACGGTTGGTATTGCGTGCCTGACGAGACCTACTTCACTGATACGCAGGTCCAGAAGGGCGACGAGGAGTACGGCAGCGTCGGCCAGCATCTATGCCCCGACTGCCACCGTCCGCTTGAGCGCGTCCAGGAGGAGTCCTACTTCTTTAAGCTTTCCGCCTTCCAGGACAAGCTTCTCAAGCTCTATGACGAGCACCCCGACTTTGTCGAGCCTGCGTTCCGCATGAACGAGGTTCGCAGCTTTGTCGAGGGCGGCCTCAACGACCTTTCCGTGAGTCGCACGAGCTTTGACTGGGGCATCCAGGTTCCGTTTGACGAGGGCCATGTGACCTATGTATGGTTTGACGCGCTGCTCAACTATATGACGGCCGTCGGCTACGGTGTCGACACCGACGAGGCGCGTGCCGAGCTGGCCTATCGCTGGCCCGCGCAGTTCCACATCGTGGGTAAGGACATCATCCGCTTCCACTGCGTCATTTGGCCCGCCATGCTCATGGCCATCGGCGAGGCCCTGCCCGAGCACGTCTTTGCCCACGGCTTCCTGACCGTGCGCAATGCCGAGACCGGCAAGGCCGAGAAGATGTCCAAGAGCCGCGGTAACGCCATCGCTCCGCAGGACGTTATCGACATGCTGGGCGTCGAGGGCTATCGCTACTACTTTATGACCGATGTCGTTCCCGGTACCGACGGCGCCATCAGCTTCGATCGCATGGAGCAGGTCTACAACGCCGACCTGGCCAACAGCTGGGGCAACCTTATCTCGCGTTCGCTCAACATGAGCGGCAAGTACTTTGACGGTTGCGCGCCCGCCAAGCCCGCATCGTTCGATGCGTTCGACAACCCGCTGGCAAAGATCGCCGATGGCCTGGTCGACCGCTACATGGTCAAGATGGACGTGCTCGATTACGGCGGAGCCAAGGATGAGGTCATGGAGCTCATCCACGCCGCCAACCACTACATCGAGGACTCCGAGCCCTGGGCACTTGCCAAGGACGAGGCCAAGGCTGACGAGCTGGCGTTTGTGATCTACAACCTGCTCGAGGCCATCCGCATTGCCGCTCACCTGCTGATGCCGCTCATGCCTCAGACCTCTGCCGAGGCCCTGCGCCGCCTGTCCTGCGAGAACGAGGCCGCGACCGACGACCTCAAGGGCATTTGCGCTTGGGGCCTGCTTGCTGGTGGTCAGCCCGTCGAGAAGGGCGATCCGCTGTTCCCGCGTCTGGCGTAGAGACCGCGCGAGCGCCATATCGGCAATTTGCTGTTTAGATGTAAGGGCATGGCCGCAACGGTCCATGCCCTTTCGTTTCAAGACGCCGCCATCATGCTAAGGAGGCAACTATGACAACTTCGCCTTTGGCAAACCCCACGGCAACAAGGGAGCTGCTGGAGGAGTTTGGCCTTGCGACCAAGCATCGCCTGGGCCAGAACTTTCTAATCGACAATCATGTGATCGAGCGTATCTGCGAGCTTGCCGAGCTTGCAGGTGACGAGCGCGTACTCGAGGTGGGTCCGGGTTGCGGTACTTTGACACTTGCGTTGCTGCAGGAAGCGGCGTGCGTTACGTCCATTGAGGCCGATCCTGAGCTCGAACCGGTGCTCGACGCCCACGCCGCCGACTATGCCAACTTCCGCTTTATCATGGGCGACGCGCTTAAGGTGGGCCCGGAGCAGATTGAGCAGGCTGCGGGCGGTGAGCCGACGGTATTTGTCGCGAACTTGCCCTATAACGTGGCGGCGACGATCATTTTGCAATTTTTCCAGACGATGCCGGCGCTCAAGCGTGCCGTCGTCATGGTGCAAAAGGAGGTTGCCGATCGCATTGCCGCAGTGCCGGGCAACAAGACCTATGGCGGCTATACGGCAAAGCTTGGCCTGTATGCGCAGGTAACGGGTCGCTTTGAGGTGCCGCCGCGTTGCTTTATGCCGGCGCCACACGTGGACTCGGCCGTCGTGCGTATCGACCGTGTTGACGGTGTGGTGCCCGAAGGACTCGATCGCGAATTTGTAGCCCGCGTGATTGATGCTGCATTTGCTCAGCGTCGCAAGACCATCCGCAATTCCATGAGCGCCAACGGCTTTGCCAAGGACGTGCTCGATGCCGCCTTTGAGGCTTGCGGTATCGCACCCACCACGCGCGCCGAGACGCTCGGCGTCGCCGACTTTGTGTGCCTGGCTCGGGAGCTTTCCCATGACGCTTAATGCCGAACGCGTGACGTTTACCAAGAAAAAGAAGACGGTTGCTTGTCCCGTGCCCTTGGCACCGCTTGCCGACACACATGCGCATCTGCTTTCGTTCTGGGGCAAGGATGTGCCCGAGACACTCGTGCGTGCCAAGGCGGCAGGCATCGACCTGTTGGTGACGGTCTTCGACCCCATCGCCGACAAGCGCAGCGTGACGGACTATAGCGACTGGCTGACGCGCGAAATTCTGCCGATGCAGGATATCCCGCAGATCAAGTATCTTGCCGGCGTGCATCCGTATGGCGCGCCGGACTATACCGACGACATTCACGCGCAGGTTGTTGCTGCGCTTGATGACCCTTTGTGCGCCGGTATTGGCGAAATCGGTCTGGACTACCACATGGATTACGACGACGACATCACGCCGGCGCCCCACAGCGTGCAGATTGATTGCATGGCACGTCAGCTCGAAGTCGCCGTGCGCTGCAATGTGCCGGTGGAGTTGCACCTGCGGCACGAGGACTCGGATGGGGAGCGCACCTCGCATATGGATGCGTACAACGTGCTTCGTGAGGTGGGCGTGCCCCAGGCCGGTTGTGTGCTGCACTGTTTTGGCGAGGACCGCGCCACGATGGAGCGCTTTGTGGAGCTGGGCTGCTATATCGCCTATGGTGGTGCGGCTACCTTTAAGCGCAACGACGACGTGCGCGAGGCATTTGCGGCAACCCCACTCGATCGAATTTTGTTCGAGACGGATTGCCCGTATATGGCTCCGGAGCCCATCCGCGGTCTTGAATGCGAGCCCGCAATGATCTCCATTACGGCAAACGCGCTGGTTAACGACCGTGTCGATCGCACTGGTGAGGACGCCGAAACAATCGCGCATGCCGCTTGGGAAAATGCCTGCAAACTTTTTCAAAAATAGTTCTTGCGTTCGCGGTGGCGCTCCGTTATTCTAATTCCTGCACGCGGGCGTGGCGGAATTGGCAGACGCGTACGGTTCAGGTCCGTATGGGGGCAACCCCATGAAGGTTCAAGTCCTTTCGCCCGCACCATTAAATGAAAGAGCTCCCACCAATGGGAGCTTTTTTGTTACGGGCCCATCGCAGGGACTTGAACTTGCGAAGGAGCGAGCGTAAAGAAAACGCGGAGCGTTTTTAGCGAGCTGGCGAGGACGCCGGCAGGCGGCCGATGCCGGTGCGGATCCGCGAAGCGGATACGCGGACGTCCTTTCGCCCGCACCATTAAATGAAAGAGCTCCCAGCAATGGGAGCTTTTTTTGTTATGCACGATCTCCTTGGACGGGTATCCTAATGCCAACGTGTGCCTATCAGAGGAGAGACCATGCTGTTTTCCGGTATCATCGCTGCCCTTACGAGCCTCTTGTTTCCCATCATCATTTTGTTGCTCCTGCTCCCCAACGCCTGCTATGTCGTTGAACAGCAGCACGCTGTGATCATCGAGCGCTTGGGTAAGTTCAATCGTATCGTCAACGCGGGCTTCCACGTGAAGGTGCCCGTGATCGACCGCAAGGCCGCCACGGTGAGCCTGCGCACCATGAAAAACGGTTTTGGCATCGACGTTAAGACCCAGGACAACGTGACCATCGGCCTTGAGGTCTCCGCTCAGTACCACGTGAGCTACGACATGGGCGCCGGCCCGGCAGATTCGGGCATCTACAAGAGCTACTACATGCTGCAGGAGCCCGTCGACCAGATGCGCGACTTCATCACCGACGCCCTGCGCTCCTCCATCCCCGTCTACACACTCGATGAGGTCTTTGCCAAGAAGGATGACATCGCCAAGGATGTCAACGCTACCGTTTCCGAGCAGATGGCCGCCTACGGCTTCACCCTCGTGTCGACGCTCATCACCAAAATCGCACTGCCGACCGAGGTCGAGAACTCCATGAACGACATCAACGCCGCCCAGCGCAAGCGCGCTGCCGCGCAGGAGCTCGCCGAGGCCGACCGCATCAAGCGCGTCACCGAGGCGACCGCCGAGGCCGAGGCGATGGAAAAGGCAGGCGAAGGCATCGCCAACCAGCGCAAGGCCATCGCGCTGGGCATCAAGGATTCGCTTGAGATTATCCAGGAGACAGGCGTTGGCAACGATGAGGCCAACCAGCTGTTCATGTTTACGCAGTGGACCGAGATGATGACGGAGTTCGCACGTACGGGCAAAAACTCGACGGTCGTGCTGCCGAGCGACTTCTCGCAGTCGGCCTCTATGTTCGAGCAGATGCTGGCTGCCGGCAAAGTTCAAAACGATTCGAAGGAGTAGGCGCGCGTGAAATACACCGTCGTTTGTGTTGGCAAGCTCAAGGAGCGCTTTTGGAAGGACGCGTGCGCTGAGTACACCAAGCGCCTGGGTGCCTATGCCAAGGTGGATATCCGCGAGGTGGCCGATATCGACCCGGCTAAGGCGGGCGGTGTGGATGCTGCGCGTGACAAGGAGGGGGCGGCGATTCTTGCCGCTTTGCCATCTCGAGCGCATGTGATCCTGCTGGCTATCGAGGGCAAGGAGCGCTCGAGCGAGGAGTTTTCGGCGCGGCTCGACGATCTTATGCTGCGAGGCAGCAGCGACATTGCCTTTGTAATCGGCGGTTCGGACGGCGCGAGCGATGACGTGCGCGCACGCGCCGACGAGATGCTCAGTTTTGGACGCATTACCCTGCCGCATAACCTGGCGCGCGTGGTGCTGCTAGAGCAGATTTACCGTGCCTGCAAGATTAGCCGTGGCGAGCCGTATCACAAATAGGTCGGCAATACGAAACAATGGCGTGGGACAATACCTTTCGTTTTGAGGAATGTGTCTGAAAGGACTATGTGATATGAAGATTGGATTTGTCGGTTTTGGCAATATGGCGAGCGCTATGGCCGATGGCTGGATCGCTGCCGGTGTAGCTGCGAGCGACATGTGCGCCTGTGCGGGTCGCTACGACGCACTGGTTGAGCGCTGTGAGGCGCGCGGGACGGTCGCTTGCCACGATGCCGCCGAGGTTGTCGCCGCATCCGATATCGTGGTTGCTGCGGTCAAACCGTACATGATCGAGAAGGTATTCGCCCCGCTCAAGGATGCTCTTGCCAAAAAGGTCGTTCTGTCGGTTGCCTGGACCTGGGACAGTGCCAAGTGGGAGCAGGTCCTGCCGGGCGTCGCGCATATCTCGACGGTGCCCAACACGCCGGTTTCGGTGGGCGAGGGCGTCATCGCCTGCGAGAAGGCTTCGACGCTTAACGACGAGCAGCGTGCTGTGGTGCTCGACCTGCTCGGTAAGCTTGGCGCTGTCGTCGAGCTCGACACAAGCCTGCTGTTTGTGGGCGGCACGGTGGGTGGTTGCGCTCCGGCGTTTGTCGCCATGGCAATCGAGGCCCTGGGCGATGCGGCGGTCAAGCACGGTATCCCGCGTGCGGATGCTTATCGCATTGTGAGCCAGATGGTGCTGGGTACGGCAAAGCTGCAGCTTGCAACTGGCCAGCATCCTGCGGCGATGAAGGATGCCGTATGCTCGCCCGGTGGTGCCACCATCAAGGGCGTCGTTGCGCTCGAGGACGCCGGCATGCGCAGCGCCCTGGTCAAGGCAATCGACGCAACCCTCCAGTAAAACCGACCAAAAAAGGGACAGTTTATTTTGGCAGGTTTTTCCTGCGGTTTTGTCCTTTTAGCGAAAAGTGCCCCGCAACTGGCTCAATTCCAGTTGCGGGGCACTTGCGTTTGCCCAGATAAAACCGACCAAAATAAACCTGTCCTTTTTTGGCAGGTTAGTCCCAGAAGCTGTCTTCTTCGTCCTCGGACTTGGGGCCGCGGTCGACATACATCTTATGGGTGCGCTTCTCCATTACAAAGGCAATAATCGCAAACAGCAGGATGCCGCCGGCGAAAAGGATGGCAAAACCGGTGCGGGTGCCAAACAAAAAGGAAAAAACTGCGTCCATTGGGTGCCTTCTTGCGTAGTTGAGTTGGGTCGTAAACGCTCATAAGTATATACTTGCCCATACATGTACAAGGTTGCAACCTAAATGGAATGTATATCGCCGGAGGATCTAATGCTTGATATCAAGTTTGTTCGCGAGAACCCCGATGCCATCGATACCGCCATGGCTAATCGCCAGACGTCTTGGGATCGCGAGAAGTTCTTTGAGCTCGACGATGAGCGTCGTGCCGTCATCACCGAGGTCGAGGAGCTCCAGGCCACGCGTAATGCCGAGTCCAAGAAGATCGGCGCCCTGATGAAGGAGGGCAAGAAGGACGAGGCCGAGGCCGCCAAGGAAGCCGTGCGTGCCGTCAACGAGAAGATTGACGGTCTGGCCGAGCGCCGTACCGCCCTCGAGCAGGAGCAGTACGACTTCATGGCTCACTTGCCCAACATTCCGTGCGAGGCTACCCCGTACGGCAAGGACGAGGACGAGAACATCGAGCGCCGTCGTTGGGGCACCCCGCGCGAGTTCGACTTCGACTTTAAGCCGCACTGGGATCTGGGCACCGACCTCGACATCCTTGACTTCGAGCGCGGCAACAAGCTCTCCGGCAGCCGCTTCACCGTTCTCGGTGGCGCCGGCGCCCGTCTTGAGCGCGCCCTCATCAACTTCTTCCTCGATACGCACACCAGCCGTGGTTTTAAGGAGTGGTGGCCGCCCATCGTCGTCAAGCGTCAGACCATGTTCGGCACGGGCCAGCTGCCCAAGTTCGAGGACGACGCCTATCACGTCTCGGGCGACAACTTCCTGATCCCCACCGCCGAGGTCGTGCTCACCAACCTGCACGCCGGTGAGGTCCTCGACGCCGATACCCTGCCGCGCCGCTACACCGCCTTCACCCCCTGCTTCCGCGAGGAGGCCGGCTCCGCTGGTCGCGATACCCGCGGCATCATTCGCCAGCACGAGTTCGACAAGGTCGAGATGGTCAAGTTTGCCAAGCCGGAGGAGTCCGACAAGGAGCTCGAGAGCATGACCGCCGAGGCCGAGTTCCTGCTGCAGCAGCTGGGTCTTCCGTATCGCGTGATTAGCCTGTGCACCGGCGACCTGGGCTTCTCTGCCCGTCAGACCTACGACGTCGAGGTCTGGCTGCCGAGCTACAACGCCTACAAGGAGATCAGCTCCTGCTCCAACTGCGGTGACTTCCAGGCCCGTCGCGCCAACATCAAGTATCGCGACCCCGAGAACTTCAAGGGTTCGCGCTATCTGCACACCCTCAACGGTTCCGGTCTGCCGGCTGGCCGTACCATGGCAGCCATTCTGGAGAACTACCAGAACGCTGACGGCACCATCACGATCCCCGAGGTTCTGCGTCCCTACATGGGCGGCCTCGAGAAGATCGAGCCGGTCGCGTAGATTGGCTGCATAAGCGATTTGCTAGGGCACTCCTTTTTGGGGTGCCCTTTTTGTGTGCGGCCATACCATGCTGTGCGGACAGCTCAATAGAAAACACACGAACAACTGTTCTGTATACAGCCATCTACCTGCTATGCTTTTGCTAAATAAGAGCGAGAGAAAGGGGACGCGATGGAGCTGTTTGATGATCGGGTGGTTTTGTTTGAGAGCGACGAGGGCGGGGAGTACCTGCTTGTGACGTGTGAGCCGTCTGGCATGGGTGGCCTGGTGGTTCGACAGACGAGCGAGGGGCCGTTGACGCAATGGTGCTACGAGGAGTCGCCTCATGTGGTTGAGACGTTTGTGGCGCACGAGGGGCTTGTGGCCCTAGAGCATTTCTATGGGGTCCAGACATCTAATCAGGTTGCTCGCATGTTGAGCATCTCGTTTGCCGATTATGATTGTGCCCAGCGGGTGAGATCGCTCCTGAGGGAACTTGATGCTAAGTTTGACGTGATCGAAAAGCCAATCGATCGTACGGGGAATGGCGGTATATGCGGAGCAGCATGACAAGACTGCGTTCCACAAAAAAGTTTGAAATTGTGCTTGACTCCAATAAGCTAAAGTGGTTTTATATGTCTTGCGCTGCGGCGTTACCTCAGCTGGATAGAGGGTCTGACTACGAATCAGAACGTCATAGGTTCGAATCCTATACGCCGCACCATTTGAGATTAAAGCTCCCGGCAACGGGGGCTTTTCTTTTGCGCCAGCTTGAGTGCTTTCGTCCAAAGGGACGATTTCCTGTCGACTCGTGTAAGATTCCGAGTAGATGTCGCGACTTATTCGCGACCACTCCTTCTTCAAGCGACCGATCAGGGTGATATTCCGTGGCAGAGCGTCCGACATACAAGCTCAGGTTTCTCGATCCCAAGAAGCGCTTTCCGGCGATGCCCGAGCAGCCTGCGGGACGCTCATATGGCGTGGTCTGGAAACTCTTTGGCGAGGATCAGCATGAATCTTGTTATGTCGTCGAATTCGTTGGCAAAAGCCATGTGTCGCTTTTGGGCTACGTAAGCGTTTCGGGTGAGGTGTGCAAGGTGGACCGCCCCGTCAGCGAGGCTCCGCTGCCCAACGATCCCGACATGGAACTGGTCCTTGACGAGTCGGACTCCGGTATTGGTGAGATTATGGTGAGGGGAGCAAACGGCACGATGCGCGCGTGCGCGCGAACCGTCGGCTCTCCCGAAGGTCCCATGCGCGAACAGTCCGATCACGAGACATGGAATTCGACCCGCTCCCTTCCTTACGGTGAGTTCATGGCATCGATGTTCCTGCGCTACGTGATATTCGCTGACTCCGAAAATACCATTGCGAGCACGGCGGACGCCGACGGACTCGACGAGGGTATGCAAAACGTTGTCGACAAGATCAAGCTCGTAAAGTTGCCCGAGCCGGTCGAGGTGTTTTTGGGCTTTAACACGACACCGCTACCTGACGCTATCGAGACGCTGCTCTACCGCGTTGACCATGCCGAGAATCCGAGCGGTATCGAGCGCTATGCCGCCGCCCTTATGAGTGAAATTGACTTGCCTCGCTTGCGCACCATCGCCGCTAAGTCCGAGATGAGCCTGGCTCGCATCGATCGCTCAAAGCTTTTCTATCTCAATTTTGATCGCAGCCTGCTGGACCGGGACGAGATTGACATGCTGCTTGCCATCGAGTGCCGTCTTAACCGTCTCTCCGGCATCCTTGAGCACATCGGGGCCGGATTGGTCCCTGCGGCATCCTCGCCGAGCCTTGAGGGCTGCGCGCTCTTTGATGCGTGGCATATCGCCAAGACGACCAACGATGTTCCCCGACTGCTTGATACGGCCTCGAGCGATAACCCGTGGGGCAAACCGGGTACGGTGGCTTGCCAGCCGGGCGGTGAGTGGGATGTGCGTACCCGCTTCGCGCGTATTGTCGAGGCACTTAACGTGGTCACGCGGCTCGACTATACCTATCGGGCCAACGTTGCCGAAGGGATCATGCTCGTTCGGTTTGGGCAGTCTGTCGTTGATGCCATGCCGCAACGTGAATACGACGCTCAAGATGACGCCTGGCGCGAGTTGGACGAGGACGCGCGTGCGATCTGGGCCGCGGAGCACGATGCGCGCGTGGCACTCACGCTTGCGGCAGCGTGTTTTGCCGCGGGCACCTGCATCACGCGCTGCTATGTGCAGATTGCTGCTCCCGACAGTGAGCAGGGCGAGCGCGTTGTTGCAACGTATTTCTTTGGGCGCGCGGCCTATCTGGCCGATTGCGTGCCTGTCGCCAAGGATCTTGAGAGCATGGACATGGACGATATGCCGTGCAAGCGTGTGCTTGAGGCATATGAGTCAACCGCTCCGGAGACGATTGAACCTGCGGAGGTTCATGCTCGTCCGCGTGATGACCATCGCATGCTGCCGCCGGCGCTGCGCGATCTGCTGCTTGCCGATACGGCTGACGAGCTGGAGGTCATGGAAGAGGACGACGACCCATACGTGGCCCGTGTTGTTGAATTGCGCGAGCAGGCAAAAGTCGACCGTACAGGTGCTTTTGAAGGCTTTTCCCGTCTTGTTGAGGAGTTGGAGGCTAAGTGCGCCGTCGCCGAGCTTTTGGCGACAGGTCCGGTTCAAACGCAGTTTTGCGATAACCAGCTGGTGCGCATGGTGCTACCGGTGTTGGAAGAAGACCGCTCTGTGCGAATCCTTCGTGCGCCCGATGCGCTGTACTTTGCCCAGCACGAGATCTGCAGCTTTTACGCCGAGCAAGAGGACTTTGAACGAGCACTGCCCGAGGTGCGCCATCTTTACGATCTGGCGCGCTCGTCCATGCAGTCGCACTTTGCGCTCATCAACGTGCTTGCGCGTCTGGAGCGCTTTGACGAGATTATCGAGGTGGCGCGCCACGGCCTACGTATTGCCAGCGATCGTTCTGCAATCGGCTACCTGTTCTATCGCTTGGCGTTTGCCTATTGGAATTGCGATCAGCTCGACCTGGCGCTGGCTTGTTACCGTCTGGTGCCGCGCGGCGAGGAGTCGGGCAGCAGCGCGCTGGAAGAAATGCAGGGCCTTATGAACGAGATGGGCGTCAGCGAGCCTCCGACGTTCGAGGAAGCGGTCGAGACCATCCACAAGGCTGGACTAGAGCTGCCGCCAGTGTCCGCCGTGACGAATCAGCTGGCAGATGCCGCTGTGCAACTGGTCGACAACGGTTTCTTTTTCCTGGCGCGCGGTTGTATCTTCCAAATGTGGCGCACCATGGGCAACGACGAGCTCGGCTCCCTCAACCGCTCGCTGGGGTAGGCGAAGCTTTCAAGAAGGAAAGGCTGCTAGGCAATTAGAAAATTTCCTCTTGCTCATCCTTGGCTGTTTGGTTACTATAGAACGGCTGTTACGGAGAGCTGACCGAGAGGCCGAAGGTGCTCGCCTGCTAAGCGAGTATGCCCCAAAAGGGCATCTGGGGTTCGAATCCCCAGCTCTCCGCCAGTATGACTTGAAAGAAGGGTCCCATTTGGGGCCCTTTTTTGTGCGGAGAAAGGAGGCTGGGGATTCGAACCCGAGAGGGCACGGGCGTTAAGCAAACGCGAAAGCGTTTGTAGCCCGTGGGCGAAAAGCCGTCAGGCTTTGAAGCCGGAGGGCATGCGTAGCATGCCCGGACATCCCCAGCTCTCCGCCAGTATGACTTGAAAGAAGGGTTCCATTTGGGGCCCTTTTTTATTATCGAGAAAGGGCATCTGGGGATTCGAACCCTCAAAAAAAGAGGCATCCTTTCGGACGCCTCCTTTCAGTGGGCTTATTATTCTTGCGCACTACACCTCGGGCGCCTTGGCGACGGTCTCGCTTTCTGCCGTGAGCGGGCGGTTGTCGATGCGACGGCCCAGACGGTCGAGCTTCACAAGGAGCCATTCAATGGGATTCGGCCCAGCGCCTTCTTCGTCGGCAACCAGGTCCATGACGGCGATCTTGGTGCCGTCCTGCTTGAGCGTAACGCTACCCACCTTATCGCCCACATGCACCGTGCCCGAAAGATCGTCGTAGCTAACCTTTTCGGTCACCTCGCCGGCAAGGGAAAACACGGTCGCTTGCGCCGTAGGATCGGCGAGTGTGGCGTCGATCGTCTTATCCGTCCAGTCGGTTTGGCCAATACGCGCCATAAGCGGGTTGCCGTTGGCGGTCTTTTCCTGCGTGTTGGCGATTGCGACCGTCACCTTGTGGCCGTAGTACCAGTTGGCAAGGCTGGCGGTATCGGTAAAGCGCTGGTCGGTGGTGGTGGAGTTCAAAATAACAGTGTAGATCTCGTCGCCGTCGCGGTTGTAGGCGCTCGTAAAGCAGTAGCCCGCGTCGTCGGTGGTGCCGGTCTTGCCGCCAATGTTTCCGTCCTGACCGAGCAAAACGTTGTGCGTGTCCATGGAATGCGAATGGTCGGTGCCGTCGGCGCCCGTGACCTCGATCCAGGAATCCTCGCTCGCTACGACCTCGCGGATCGTGTCGTTTTTCATGGCCTCCTGCATCATCAGCGCTACGTCGTGTGCGGTTGAGTGCATATCGCCAGCCCACTCATCAAAGTCCAGACCATGCGGGTTTTCAAAAAGCGTACCGGTGCAGCCGAGCTTCTTAGCGCGCTCGTTCATGGCTTTCACAAATGTTGCCTCGGCGTCTTTGGTCTTAGGGTCGATCTTCTTGCCCACATATTCGGCGAGCACGATGGCGGCGTCGTTGCCCGAGGGAATCATCAGGCCGCGCAGTGCCTGCTTCACGGTGAGCTCGTCGCCTTCGAGTAGGCCGGCTGTTGAATTGCCCACGGTGGCTGCGGCGTTGCTCACCGTGACCTTCTCGTCCATCTTGCAATTCTCGACGGTTAGGATTGCGGTCATGACCTTGGTGATCGAGGCAATCTTGACCTGCTCATCGGCACCGCGGGCATAGTAGACGGTGCCGTCTTTGCCCATGACGAGGGCATTGGTCGCATCGATATCGGGCAGGTTTTCGGCCGTGATGCCGCGCGCATCGGCGGTTTTGCCGCAAACATTGTCGGTCGTGAGCACTTGGGCGCCGGCGACGGTGGGCACGCCAGCGGCAAGGGCGATAGCGCAGACAAAGCCGGCGGCAAGCTGGGCTGAGCGCTTTGCAAAAGAGATGAGGGACTTCACAGATTTCGCTTTCGACGGGATGGTCTCTTCTGGAACTAGAGTATATCGTTTGCCGGTGTCGGCGATCATCGCGTGCGTGCGTGGCCCACATCCGCGCCCGAACGGGCACAAGGGTGCTTAAGGCCGACTTAATCACCCACGCTTGTTGTGTGTGGCATGCGCCCCCTCGGGCATAATGGAGCGCGAGAGGAGCACGCATGAACGAGCGCATTTTGGTAGTTGATGACGAAAAGGCCATCGCCGACTTGGTTGGTATCTACCTTACAAAAGAAGGCTTTGACGTACAGGTCGCCTATAGCGGGGCCGATGCTGCCAAGGCAATCTTGGAGCAGGAGTTCGATCTGGCGCTGCTGGATGTCATGCTGCCCGATATCGATGGCTTTGAGCTGCTACGTACGATCCGTTCCAGCCATACCTATCCCGTGATCATGCTGACGGCGCGCGATGCCCAGCAAGACAAGATCGAGGGCCTTTCGCTTGGCGCGGACGATTATGTGGTCAAGCCGTTCCGTCCGCTTGAGCTCATCGCACGCGTGCACGCTCAGCTTCGTCGCTACACCAGCTACGGTAGCCGCGCGCAGGCGGCCGAGTCGCCGACCATCCAGCTCGACGGCCTTGAGATCAACCGCGATGCTCGTTCCGTGACAGTGGACGGTTCACCGGTTCGCCTCACGCCCATCGAGTATTCCATCTTGCTGTATCTGGTCGAGCATCGCGGCAGCGTGGTGGCCGTGGAGGACCTGTTCCGCGCGGTGTGGAACGAGGATTTTATGCCCGGCTCCAACAATACGGTGATGGTGCACATTCGCCACCTGCGCGAAAAGATCGGCGACGACGCTCAAAAGCCGCGCTTTATCAAAAACGTCTGGGGCGTCGGCTACATAATCGAATAACGCCTTTGATGGTGGGGAAGTGGATATGACAAAAGACGATAGGCGGGTATTCGAGGTGCCCGATCGACTCTTTGAATACGTAAGGGCGGTCGTTGACAACCGTGCGTTGGCGACGGTACTGCTCTTTATGCTGAGTCTGCTGCTCATCGGCATCGACAATATCGTTGGCATCCTGGCGGTGCTGCTCATTGGCTTTTTGCTGATCGATCGATTCGAAATCGTTCGCCGCTGCGTGGTAATCGGCGGTGCCGCGTGGACCCTTGCGCTGGCGATCGGGGCCCTGGCGCTTGGCGGTATTCGCGAGCCCGTGTTCTTTGATGCCGGCTTTGTGTTCAACATGCTTGGCTTTGTGCTGGCACTTGCCGTGTGCGTCCTGTTCTTTTGCGGGCGTGCCCTGTACTACCAGGGTTATGAGCAGGGCGAGCAGCATGCCGACCGCGTGATCGCCGCCCGCATTCAGGACCGTCTGATCGATAACCCCGACACATGGGACAACATTGACGGCGACTTCCTCGAGGTCGAGGGCGCGCTCAACCGGGTGCGCGATTGCGAGCGTAGGGTTCAACAAGCCCTGCGTGACGAATCCCACCGCAAAGATGACCTGGTGACGTACCTGGCGCACGACCTGCGCACGCCGCTCGCCAGCGTGGTGGGCTACCTTTCGCTCTTGCAGGAGGCCCCCGATTTGCCGCTTGAGCAGCGCGCACGTTTTACGGGCGTGGCACTCGACAAGGCCCACCGGCTCGATGCGCTCATCGAGGAGTTCTTCGACATCACGCGCTTTGATTTCCACGATATCGTGCTCACCCGCAGCTACGTCGATTTAGGGCTCTTACTGGCACAGGTGGCCGACGAGTTCTATCCCATTCTCAACGAACAGCATAAAGAAGCCCAGGTTGATATCTGCGAGGATCTGACGGTGCTCGTGGACGGCGACAAGATGGCTCGCGTATTCAACAACATCATGAAAAACGCCGTTGCCTATAGCTATGAAGGCTCGATGATCACGATTGAGGCCAGGCGCCAAGACGATGGCGGCGTGCGCGTACGATTTATAAACCAGGGCGATCCGATCCCTGCGGCAAAGCTCAAGGTGATCTTTGAGAAGTTCTATCGCCTGGATGCGGCGCGTGCAACCAATCGCGGTGGCGCCGGTCTGGGCCTTGCTATTGCCAAGGAGATCATCGCGGCACACGGCGGTACCGTTGCATGTGAATCGACGCCCGAACACACGATATTCACCATCGAGCTGCCCGCCGCATAGCCAGCGTGCCCTTACAAACACTTGACAATGTGCTCACGTGCGTATGAGCCGCGATTCCTACTATCGATACTGCTGAATTGATATCGATATGGAGGTATGCGGTATGACGGCTGCTGCGGCTGTGGAGCCCACGGAGCTTGAAGAACTCATGGAAGCGCAGGCCGAGGCCGCGCATGAGCGCGAGGTTGGGGATGCGACTCGCCCCACGGCAGAGGATCTTGCCGCCTCGCCGACGCGCATCGATGTCGAGGGCCTCGACCTGTTCTATGGCGACCACCATGCGCTCAAGGACGTGAATATCAAGATCCGCGACAAGCAGATCACCTCGTTCATCGGGCCTTCGGGCTGCGGAAAGTCCACGTTGCTGCGCTGCTTTAACCGCATGAACGACGGCATCAAGGATTGCCGCATCGAGGGCAAGATCGCGCTCGATGGTCAAGATATCCTGGGCGATTACGACATCTGCCGTTTGCGCCGGCGCGTGGGCATGGTGTTCCAGCGCCCCAACCCGTTTCCCATGAGCATCTACGACAACGTCGCCTACGGTCCTCGCGGTATGGGTGTGCGCGAGCGCGCCGTGCTCGATGAGCTGGTCGAGGACTCCCTGCGTCGCGCTGCCCTGTGGGACGAGGTCAAGGACAAGCTCAAGGAGTCGGGCCTGGGTCTTTCGGGTGGACAGCAGCAGCGCCTGTGCATCGCCCGCGCACTTGCCGTGCAGCCCGACATTCTGCTGATGGACGAGCCGACCTCGGCGCTCGACCCCG
>CAJJTG010000038.1 GCA_905194675.1 uncultured Collinsella sp.
CGTAATCGATGGAGCCGGTCTCCTGGAAGATCTCCACGGCGCGTGCGAGCTGCGCGGGATCATCGGTGCCCGAGGAAAGAATCGCCTCGACCTCGTTGTGGTGGCGCTCATCAGAGAGGGCGTGTACGGCGACGAGCGTACGCTTGCCCTCGGTGATGTCGGTACGGAAGTCCTTATTGGCGGTTTCCTTGGTGCCAACAAGGTTGAGCAGGTCGTCCTGGATTTGGAAGGCAAGACCGGTGTGCAGGCCAAAGGTGCGCAGCGCCTCGATTTGCTCATCGCTGCCGCCGCCAATAATGGCTCCGGCGGCAAGTGGCGTCGCTCCGCTGTAAAACGCGGTCTTGTGCGTCGCCATGTCCAGGTAGTCATCAACCGAGATATCAAAGCGCTCATCACGGACCCAACCCAGGTCGAGCGCTTGGCCCTCGATGGTGCGGACGATCATCTCGGTAAGCTCGTGGAGCACACGCACCTTCACGTCGGACTCCAGCGTGGGGTCGTCGAGAACCGTCTTGGTGACCATGGTGAGCGCTAGGTCGCCACAATTGATGGCAAGGCCCGTGCCCTCGGTAAGGTGCATGCAGGGCTTGCCTCGACGAAGCTGTCCGTTGTCGGCGATGTCGTCGTGGATCAGCGCGCCCGACTGGAAATGCTCGATGGCTGCCGCGGCGCTGCGGGCGCTCTCAAAGCTACCGCCCACTGCGGTTGCGGCGAGCATGCAGATAAGCGGGCGGTGGCGCTTGCCGGCGTTTGCCGTAAATGTCGAGAGCGGGGTATACAGGTAGCGCTCGATATCGGCGGAAGTCGCCTGTCCGTCAAAGAACGTGGCCAGATAGTCGTTAATCTGGTCAAAGTGCTGGGCTAAAAAGCTGGTAAACGGACTGGACACGGGTTCTCGCATTCTTTGATAGGTTGCATCGTTGCATTATGCAGACAACATATTGCCACATTAGGGCGTCGAGCGCGGCGGTTGAAGACGATTGGTCCATGCGGCCGCAAGTGCGGTAGGGGCTTGGCTAGATAAGCCCAAAGTGTTCGAGCGCGGTGACGACGCCGTCGTGGTCGATGCTGTCGGTGACATAGTCGGCCTTTTCCTTGAGGAAGTCCGGCGCGTTGCCCATGGCGATGCCAACGTCGACGGCGTTCATCAGCGAGACGTCATTGCTGGCGTCGCCGATGCCGTATACGGTTCCGTGGTGGGGATCGAGGGCGTCGAGTACGGACTGGATACCCTCGCGCTTGGTGCATTCGCGAGGCGAAATCTCGGTCACTTCGAGCTCGAGCTCGTTAAAGCAGAGCAGCGGCTCAAACGCTTGATCCTGAGCGATGCGGTTGGCAAGCGACGTGGACATTAAGATCTTGTAGGCGCTGTAATGTTGCAGCTGCGTAATTGCATCGCCCACGGTGCGGGCGTATCCCGGGGCGTCGGGCGCATCGGCACTCATGCGAACGACGCCATTGAGTCCCTCAAAACGAATCACTTCGTCCGATTGCTCAAGAATGGGAGCAAGGCGCTGCAGCATGCCGGGCGTCATCGCCAAATCGCGAATCACGTGTCCCTCAAGTTCGACATAGCCACCCGCGAGGCAGACGATGCCGGTCCAGGGCAGCTCGAGCAGCTTTGGATGGATGCAGCTCAGCGTGCGCCCTGTGCAGATAAACGCCATATTGCCCTTGGCGACAAAATCACGGATGGCTTGCGAGACCGCTTCATTGGGATAGGGGGAGAGGTCTCGCTCGCTCTCGGGAAGCTCTTGTGCCACTCGAGGGTCTTGCCAGGCGAGTGTTCCGTCGATATCGAAGAAGCAGATATCGCCGCGCTTATGGGCTGCGCTGGCGGCAGGGGAGGCCGAGGTGGTGGGCACAAATCCCGGCTCGAGGCCCATGATCTGGTCAAAATGCTCTTTAACGCGGGGAACGGAGATGCCAATAATCACCTGGGCGGTCTTGCCCGTAATGATGAGGCCCTTGGCGCCCGCCGCGACGAAGGCTGCGTTGTCTGCGACAACGGAAGGTTCTGCGACCTCAACGCGCAGACGCGTGGCGCAGTTGGTTGCGCCCACGATATTGCCAACGCCACCTAAAAGCTGAATTACCCGCTCAGCGAGGACGTGATCTTGATCGGATTGAATACTGACCTCGCCATTGGGAGATTGCTCTTTGGCAAAGCCGCTTCCCGTTAAACGATCGATTGCCGCGCGATTGGAGACATGATCCTCGCGGCCCGGCGTCTTAAGGTCATAGACCAAGATGAGTGCTCGAAAACTAACAAAAAAGATGAGGCTAAAGGCAAGACCGATACCGAGCGCCAAAAGGTAGGAGCCGGCATGCATTCGCATGAGTGGGATGAAGTTGAAGGCCGTCATTTCCATGAGACCGCCCGAGAAGATGCCGACGATGCCAAAGAAGTTCATGGTCATGGCAAGGCAGGAGGACAGGACGGCGTAGAGCAAAAAGAGTCCGGGATAGGTGAACATAAAGAGAAACTCGAGCGGCTCGGTGACGCCGCAGACCACCGAGGCGACGATGGCGGGCAAAAGGATGACCTTAAGGCCGGCGCGGCGTTCGGGTTTGGCGGTGAAATAGAATGCTGCCGCGATGGCGGGAAGGCCAAAGAGCTTGCCCCAGCCGGTGGCGGTAAAACCTGCCCAGGGCGCAAGTTCATTTAAAGGGCGCGTGCTATGGGAGAGAATGGGGAGCAGGTTGGTCCACGTGGCGTAAATACCGTCGTGAATGACCAGATTGTCGTAATAGATGGGCATATAGAGCAGATGGTGCAGCCCCATGGGCTCGAGCGCTCGCTCCAAAAACACAAAGATGCCCACGCCGAAGGGGCCGACGCCCGCAAGTGCGTGGCGCAGCGTTTCGGTCACAGCGTATGCGAAGGGCACGATGGCGGCCGAGATGGCGGCAAGGGCAAACACGGCAAAAAAGCTGATGAGGTAGACGAGCGAGGAACCCGAGAACGTGCCGAGCCAATCGGGAACCTTGGCATCGTAGAAGCGGTCATGGATGGCAACGACGGTTGCCGACACCGCCAGCGGGCCGATAATGCCGGTGTCGAGCGTCTTGATGCCGTCGATGACGGTGATGCCGCTGGCGGGGGTTAAAGACGACGGGTACTTAAGTCCAAGGTTGTCGCCGCTCAGCTTAATGATCTCGCTCAAAAAGAAACAGTAGGCAAAATAGGCTACGAGCGCCTCGAGGCAGCAGCGTGCCGGTTGCTTTTGGGCAAGGCCGATGGGCAGCGCTACGGCAAAAAGGAGTGGAAGGCGCTTAAAGACCGTCCACGAGCCGCGCTGAATGATAGTCCAGAAAACGTACCAGGGGGTTCCGTATACGGCGAGGTCGCCGACGATATCCACGGTCGTTGCGAGGGCGGAGATGCCGACCATGAGGCCTGATATAGAAAACAGCATGGCGGGCGCGAACATGGCTCCGCCAAAACGTTGGATTTTCTGCAGCATAATATGCCTTTCGGATGCAACATGCTGTGCGAGCAAGAACGTTTAAACAATGAACTCATTGTAGAGGACTGGCTGCTTGCCGCATTGACGGTTTTGATTCGGTCCGATTTGGGTTTCGGGGGAACCGTCGACGGTAAATAATCCGTGCTTTACCGATAATCGGTTTAAACAACTTTAAGAAATGCTATCGTGCCTAGCCATACATATTCATTAGAGGTGAAACAATGCCAAAAGCGATTTATGAAGGAATCTACCGCGAGATTCGTTCGCGCATTATCAACGGAACCTATGCGTTCCAGGAGATGCTGCCGACCGAGGCCGAGCTGACCGCGGAATTCGGATGCACCCGAAATACCGTCCGTCGAGCACTTGCCATGCTGGCCGACGAGATGTACGTACAGCCCATTCACGGCAAGGGCGTGCGCGTCATTTGGCTTAAAGGCGAAACCGATATGCTGGGCGCGCTCGAGGAAGTCGAGTCGTTTGGCGAGTTTGCAAAGCGCAACAATGCCGTTGCATCGACGGACGTTAAGTCTTTTGAACATCTGGTCTGCACCGAGCAACTATCTCGTCGTCTGGGCTTTAAGGTGGGCGAGAAGTTGATTCGCGTGGTGCGCGTCCGTAGCCTTAACGGTAATGCTCGCCAGGTGGACCACGGCTATTTTCTGGAGTCGATCGCCAAAGGCCTGACGCCCGAGATCGCCGCAAGGTCAATTTACGACTATCTGGAGCACAAGCGCGGCGTCAAAGTGATGGCGAGCCGTCGTACGGTGAGTGTCGAGCTCGCCAACGATGAGGACTGCAGCTACTTGGACCTTGGTAAGTACAACTGCGTCGCCGTCATGGAGAGCCAGTCGTACACCTCGGACGGCATCTTGTTCGAGGTCACGCATGCCCGCACGCATCCTGAGATCTTCCACTACCGCGTCAACTCCAAGCGATAGCCGGCTAGCTCGCAGCCTGACGAGACTCAAGCCCTCAAAGAGAAAGCGCCCGGTCAAACCGACGATGCATCGGCTTGACCGGGCGTTTTCTCTGCATTCGATAACAATTAATTGTTTATACAAAACTTGTCAAGTATCAAGTTGAAATTACCGTTCACCGAAGTTTTTCTACCGCTCTAGTAATACTTGTTCAAACAACTAGCCAAATAGCGTATCGTACTAATCAGCAAAAGGGGCAAAGTCCCCGAGCCAATCTCCGAAGGCGGCGGCAAAGGGTGCCGCCACGGTGTGAAAGGGTGGATTGTAATGAAGAACGAAATGAGCAGAAGGCAGTTCCTGGGCTTTGCTGGTTCCGCGGCTGCGGTTCTTGGTCTGGGTCTCGTGGGCTGCGGCGGTTCTGCCGGCTCCGGCTCCTCTGCTTCTGGTGACGCTGCCGAGGTCTACTTCCTCCAATTCAAGCCCGAGGTCGACAAGGAGTGGAAGGAGATCGCCAAGGCGTACAAGAAGGAGAAGGGCGTCGAGGTCAAGATCGTGACCGCCGCCTCCAACACCTACGAGGAGAAGCTCAAGTCCGAGATGTCCAAGAGCTCCGCTCCGACCCTGTTCCAGGTCAACGGCCCCACCGGTCTTAAGAACTGGAAGGATTACTGCGCCGACCTGTCCGATACCAAGCTCCGCGGTGAGCTCATTGACGACTCCCTGGCTCTGCAGTCCGATGGCAAGGATCTGGGTATCGACTGGGTCCAGGAGAGCTACGGCATCATCTACAACAAGCAGCTGCTCGAGAAGGCCGGCTACAAGGCCGAGGACATCAACTCCTTCGACAAGCTGAAGGCTTGCGCCGATGACATCCAGGCCCGCAAGGACGAGCTCGGTGTTGACGGTGCCTTCACTTCCGCCGGTATGGATGACTCTTCCAGCTGGCGCTACACCACCCACCTCGCCAACCTCCCGCTCTACTACGAGTTCGAGAAAGAGCACAACCAGGAGGACGACGAGATCAAGGGCGAGTATCTCGACAACTTCAAGCAGATCTTCGACCTGTATATCACCGACTCCACCTGCGATCCTTCGCAGCTTGCCTCCAAGACCGGTGACGACGCCACCAACGAGTTCGCAACCGGCAAGGCCGTCTTCTATCAGAACGGCTCTTGGGCATACGCTGACCTCACCAAGGCCGGTATGACCGACGACCAGCTCGGCATGCTGCCGATCTACATCGGCGTTGACGGCGAGGAGAACCAGGGCCTGTGCTCCGGCGGCGAGAACTACTGGTGCGTGAGCTCCCAGGCTTCCGAGGATGCTCAGAAGGCCACCGAGGACTTCATGTATTGGTGCGTCACTTCTGACACCGCCACCAGCATCATCGCTGACAAGATGGGTCTGACCGCCCCGTTCAAGAGCGCCAAGGAAACCAACAACGTCTTCTCGCAGCAGGCCGTTGCCATGGCCAAGGACGGCAAGAAGACCGTTGCTTGGGACTTCGTCTACATCCCCTCTGAGGAGTGGAAGAAGAACCTCAAGCAGGCTCTCATCGCTTATGCTGCCGACAACACCAAGTGGGACGGCGTCAAGAACGCCTTCGTCGATGGCTGGAAGACCGAGAAGGCTGCTTCCGAGTAAGTAGTTGCTGCCCAAGCTATCTGATTAGCGACAGGGGGCGGGCAGACGTTGGTTTGCCCGCCCCCTGCATATTGAAAGGACCCTTCTATGGGCAAAGCACTCAAGCGCTGGTGGCCGCTCTTTATGCTGCCCACGTGCCTGGCGTTTATGATCGGGTTCGTGATCCCCTTTATCCAGGGTTTCTATCTCTCGTTCTGCCAGTTTATTACCATCAATAACGCGCACTTTGTCGGTATCGAGAACTACGTGCGCGCGCTGTCCGATCCGCAGTTCTCCACGTCGTTCTTCTTTACCGTGGCGTTTGCCTTCCTGTCGACGGTGCTCATCAACGTGATCGCTCTCGCCATCGCGCAGGCGCTCACCCGCAAGGCGCTCAAGGGCACCAACATCTTCCGCACGATCTTCTTTATGCCTAACCTGATCGGCGGCATCGTGCTGGGCTACATTTGGCAGATTCTGATCAACTGCCTGCTCTCCAATGTGGGTGCCCAGCTCATCGCGCTTAACTCTGCTGCTGGCTTCTGGGGCCTTATCATCCTGACCCTGTGGCAGCAGGTCGGCTACATGATGATCATCTACATCGCCGGTCTGCAGTCCATTCCGTCCGACTACATCGAGGCCGCCAAGGTCGACGGCGCTACGGCATGGCAGACGTTTTGGAAGGTTAAGATTCCTAACCTGATGCCGACGATTACCATCTGCCTGTTCCTGTCCATCACCAACGGCTTTAAGCTGTTCGACCAGAACCTTGCCCTTACCGGTGGCGCCCCGGCGCACTCCACCGAGATGCTCGCCCTGAACATCTACAACACGTTCTATTCGCGTGCTGGCATCGCATGGCAGGGCATCGGTCAGGCCAAGGCAGTTATCTTCTGCATCCTGGTTGTCGCTATTTCTATGATCCAGCTTAAGGCCACGAGGTCCAAGGAGGTGCAGCAGTAATGAAACGCGATAAGGCTATCAACCGCGCGCTCTCGATCTTCTTTACGATCCTGTCGCTCGCATGGATCTACCCCGTGTTCATGATTGCGCTCAATTCCTTTAAGAAAGCGACCGCAATCAGCACCACCACGGCGTTCGATCTGCTCACGCCCGAGACGTTCAACGGCCTCGCAAACTACGTGCACGCTCTGAACGAGCAGGGCTTTGCCTCGGCGTTTATGTACTCGCTCATCATCACGGTCACGTCGGTCGTGCTGATTCTGGTGTGCTGCTCCATGTGCGCTTGGTACGTGGTGCGCGTCAACAGCAAGATCTCGAACTTCTTCTATTACCTGTTCGTCTTCTCGATGGTCGTACCGTTCCAGATGCTCATGTTCACGCTGTCCAACCTCGCGGACCGCATCGGCTTTAACACGCCGTTTAACATCTGCTTCATCTACCTCGGTTTTGGCGCGGGCCTCGCGGTCTTTATGTTCGCCGGCTTCGTCAAGAACATCCCGCTCGAGATTGAGGAAGCGGCCATGATTGACGGCTGCAACCCGGTCCAGGTGTTCTTTAAGATCGTTCTCCCCATCATGAAGCCCACCTATCTTTCGGTCGGCATCCTCGAGACCATGTGGGTCTGGAACGACTACCTGCTGCCCTACCTTACGCTCGACTCCACCAAGTACAAGACCATTCCTATTTTGATCCAGTACTTCCGCGGCGGCTATGGCCACGTCGAGCTCGGCCCCATGATGGCCTGCATCATGATGGTCGTTGTCCCCATCGTCATCATGTACATCTTCTGCCAGAAGTACATCATCGACGGTGTGGTGGCAGGTGCCGTCAAGGGCTGATGCCGTAACTGTTTTGCAAGTTTTGGCGGCGCCCCTCAGCGCGGCGCCGCGTATCGAAAGGTAGAGACATGGCCGAGATCGTTCTCAAACATGTTCAGAAGGTGTATCCCAACAACGAGTCAAAAAAGAAGGGCTTCTTTGGCAAAAAGAAGAAGACCGAGGAGAAGAAGCACAACCTCAAGGTTACCGAGGACGGTGTGCTCGCTGTAGAGGACTTCAACCTCACCGTTCACGACCAGGAGTTCATCGTCCTCGTTGGCCCCTCTGGCTGCGGTAAGTCCACGACGATGCGCATGGTCGCCGGCCTAGAGGACATCACCTCCGGCGACGTGCTCATCGACGGCAAGCGCGTCAACGACGTGGCGCCCAAGGACCGCGACATCGCCATGGTGTTCCAGAGCTACGCTCTGTACCCCAATATGACGGTGTACGAGAACATGGCGTTTACGCTTGAGCTCAAGAAGGTCCCCAAGGACGAGATCGACCGTAAGGTTCGCTCCGCTGCTGAGATCCTGGGTATTACCGAGTACCTCGACCGTAAGCCCAAGGCGCTCTCTGGCGGCCAGCGCCAGCGCGTCGCCATCGGCCGCGCCATCGTGCGTGACCCCAAGGTCTTCCTGATGGACGAGCCGCTGTCCAACCTGGATGCCAAGCTTCGTAACCAGATGCGCGCCGAGCTCATTAAGCTGCGTCACGAGATCAAGGGCACCTTCATCTACGTTACCCACGACCAGACCGAGGCTATGACCCTCGGCGACCGCATCGTGGTCATGAAGGACGGCGTCGTCCAGCAGATCGCCACGCCGCAGGAGGTCTTCAACCATCCCGCGAACATCTTCGTCGCCGGCTTCATCGGCGTGCCGCAGATGAACTTCTTCGATGCCCAGCTGGTGCGCTCGGGCAACGGCTTTACTGTCAAGACCGAGGATATGAACGTGGCGCTCGCCCCGGAGACTTGCGCTCAGCTTGCCCTCAACTGGGACGGCGGCGACGTGAAGGAGATTACGGCCGGCGTGCGCCCCGAGCAGATTCTGCTTGCCGACAAGGACGAGGAGGGTGCGCTCCAGGGCACCGTCGAGGTGACCGAGCTCATGGGCTCGACCGAGCATGTCCACGTGACTGCTCCCGACGGCCAGTTTGTCCTGATCATTCCCGTCGTCGACCTCGAGGCCAAGGGCGCGCTCAAGGCGGGCGACCCCATCTGGTTCAAGTTCGAGAAGAACGCGACCCACCTCTTCGATAAGGTCTCTGGCAAGAACCTTATCTAGGCCCGGTGCAACCAGGCCCTTCCTTTGGGCGACTGCGGCTTTGCCATCCTTTTGCCGCGGTCACATATAAGGCTCCCCTCCCGTCCACTGGGCGAGAGGGGAGCCTTTCTTTGTGTTGGGACTGTCTGACCGGTCGTTTGTCTCGATCTGTAACGGATAGGGCCGATTTCGGACGTTAGATGTTACAGATCGAGACGGTTCCGCTGAGCTAACCATTTCATCTAAATCTGTAACACCAAAGGCGAATTTCACCTGCTAGATGTTACAGATTGAGATAAACCCGAGGGGAGGGGCCGGTATGTCTCAATCTGTAACGGCTGGGACCGTTTTGGTTGAGTAATTGCTACGGATCGAGATTGTTTGGCCGAGTTGGATCACAGGGTAACGTGCGGGCACAAAAAACGGAGCCGTGTTGCCACGACTCCGTTCCTCAAGAGAATGGGTAAGGGGAATGGGTTAGTCCAGGTGCCAGATCTCGTCGTTGTACTGGGAGATCGTACGGTCGGACGAGAAGGTGCCGGCGTTGGCGATATTGATGAGCGCCTTGCGCATCCAGGCGTCCTGGTCCTCGTAGTCGGCCAGCACGCGCTCCTTGGTCTGGATGTACTCCTCAATGTCGAGCAAGGCCATAAACCAGTCCTTGCCCTTAATGTCGTCGTGCAGGCGCTGCAGGCGCTCGGCGTTGCCGGTTGCCATAAAGGCCGGGTTGGTGATGAAGTCCACCAGCAGTTTAATGCCGGGCTTGCGGTAGAGCGCACCGGCGTTGTAGGTGCCGTCGGCGTAGAGCTGCTCGACCTGTTTGGACGAGGCACCAAAGGTATAGATGTTCTCGTCGCCCACGAGCTCGGCAATCTCCACGTTGGCACCGTCGAGCGTGCACAGGGTTAGGGCGCCGTTGAGCATGAACTTCATGTTGGAGGTGCCGCTCGCCTCCTTGGAGGCCAGGCTGATCTGCTCGGAGATGTCAGCGGCGGGGATCACGCGCTCGGCGGCGGTGACGTTGTAGTTCTCGATCATGACAACCTGCAGGTAGGGAGCCACGTCGGGGTCGTTTGCAATCCACTGCGACAGCGTCAGGATCAGATGGATGATGTCCTGCGCGATAGTGTAGGCAGGCGCCGCCTTGCCGCCAAAGATGATGGTGACAGGGTGCTTAGGCCTGTTGCCGTTCTTGATATCGAAGTACTTCCAGATGATGTAGAGCGCGAGCATCTGCTGACGCTTGTACTCGTGGATGCGCTTGACCTGGACGTCGATGATGGCGTTGGAGGGAATGGTCACGCCCTGCTCGAGCGCCATGAACTGGCGCATGATGGCCTTGGCCTCGACCTTGGTGGCGGCCAGGCGCTCAAGAACGTCCTTGTCGTCGGCGAACTTGGCGAGTTTGCTCAGATCGCCGGTGCTGCGCCAGTCGGTGCCGATTACATCGTCGAGCAGGCTGGCGAGCGCGGGGTTGGCTCCATGGATCCAGCGGCGGAAGGTGATGCCGTTGGTCTTGTTGGAGAACTTCTCGGGATAGATCTCGTAGAACGGATGAAGCTCGGTGTCCTCCAGGATCTTGGTGTGGAGGGCGGCTACGCCATTGATGGAGAAGCCAAAGTGGATGTCCATGTGGGCCATGTGGACGGTGTCGTATTCGTCGATGACGGCGACGCGCGGGTCATCGTGCTCGGCCTTCGCGATCTCATCGAGCTTGACGATAATGTCGGCGATGGCAGGGGAGACCTTCTGCAGGCTGACGAGCGGCCACTTCTCGAGCGCCTCGGCAAGAATCGTGTGGTTAGTGTAGGCGACCATGGAGCGTACGATGGTCACGGCCTCGTCAAACTCGATGCCATGCTCGGTGGTGAGCAAGCGAATGAGCTCGGGGATGACCATGGTGGGGTGCGTGTCGTTAATTTGGACCACGGCGTAGTCGGCCAGATCGTGTAGGTTGCTGCCGCGCTCGATGGCCTCGTCGATCAGGAGCTGGGCGGCGTTGCTCACCATGAAGTATTCCTGGTAGATGCGAAGCAGGCGGCCCTGCTCGTCGGAATCGTCGGGGTAGAGGAACAAGGTGAGGTTCTTGGCGATCTCGGTCTTGTCGAAGTCGATGGAGCTGCCGGGGACCAGGCCGTCGTCGACGCTCGCCAGGTCGAACAGGCGCAGACGGTTCTTGGTGGGCTGGTCGTAACCGGGCACATCGATGTTGACGAGCTTGGAGGTAACGGCAAAATCGCCGAACTCGACGGTGTAGGAGCGGTCATCGTCGACTAGGATGTCCTGCTCACCGAGCCACTCGTCGGGGACGGCCTTCTGCTGGTTGTCGACAAAGCGCTGACGGAACAGACCGTAGTGATAGTTGAGGCCCACGCCATCGCCGGTCAAGCCCAGCGTGGCGATGGAATCCAGGAAGCACGCGGCCAGGCGGCCCAGGCCGCCGTTGCCGAGCGACGGCTCGACCTCGAATTCTTCGATCTTGTTGAGGTCGTGGCCTGCGGCGGTGAGCTGGTCCTTAACCTCGTCGTAGATGCCGAGGTCGATCATGTTGTTGATGAGCAGTTTGCCGATCAAAAATTCGGCGGAAATGTAATAGAGCTTTTTCTTGCCGTTGTTGAGCGGGCAGGCGGCGGAGCGCTCCTGCACGAGTTTGACCAGCAGCTTGTAAATGCGACGGTCGTCGAGCTGCTCGAGCGAGGTGCCAAAAGACTGCTCGGTGAGTTCCATGAGGTTAATTTGGGGCATGTTTTCTCCTGTGATGGGTTGTTTCATGTCTGCAATTCATAAGAAGCCCGCGCGAGGGGATTGGGGTGGCCTCGCGCGGGAAAAGCAAGCGCGTCCGCACGGTGGGGAGGGGTCGGGCGCGGTAGCTCCTATTGAGGAAGCTCGATTTCGGCTTCCGACGGGATGCGGAAGTAGGTCTCGGTCCAGTCGGTGAGTTTGTGCTCGAGCTCGCGGGTGATGGCGCCGTCGAGCATGCGCCAGGTCCAGTTGCCGCCCAGCGTGGCAGGGGTGTTGATGCGCGCCTCGTTGCCCAAGTTGAGCAGGTCCTGCATGGTGTAGATGCACGTGTCGCTCACGCTGGCGGCGATGGTGCGATTGAGTGCATCTGCCATGGGTTCGCCGGCCTGCTGATGGGTGTACAGGGCTGCCTGCTCGCGCTGACGCGGGGTGGCCGTTCCCTCAAACCAACCGCGCGCCGTCTCGTTATCGTGGGTGCCCACATAGGCGACGGTGTTGGCGATGTAGTTATGCGGCAGGTAGTACGAGTTGGTGCCCTCAAAGGCGAACTGCAGGATCTTCATGCCGGGGAAGCCCGAGTTGTCGCGCATGTCGATGACGCCGGGGGTGAGGAAGCCCAGGTCCTCGGCGATGATGGGCAGCGTGCCGAGCTTTTCCTCGAGCGTCTTGAAGAACTTGAGGCCGGGACCCTGCGTCCACGAACCGTAGGACGAATCGGGTGAGGAGAACGGCACCTCCCAATAGGCCTCGAAGCCGCGGAAGTGATCCAGGCGGATGACGTCGTACATGTCGAGGGCGGCGCGAATGCGGCCCTCCCACCAGGAGAAGCCGTCGGACTCCATGGCGTCCCAGTCGTAGATGGGGTTGCCCCAGTACTGGCCGGTGGCCGAGAACTGGTCGGGCGGCGTGCCAGCGACGCTCACGGGATTGCCGGCGGTGTCGATCTTAAAGAGCTCGGGTGTCGCCCACATCTCGACGGAGTCACGCGAGACATAGATGGGCAGGTCGCCGATGATGAGAATGTCGCGCTCGTTGGCATAGGCCTTGAGGCGGCTCCACTGGCGATCGAAGAAGTACTGCGTCATCTGGTGGTAGAGCATACGCGCCGGATGGTCGGCGCAGACCTTGGCGGAAGCCTCGCCGCGGGTGCGGAGCTCCGCGGGCCACTCCCAAAACGCCTTGAGACCGCACTCCTCTTTGACGGTCATGAACTCACAGTAGGGGATGAGCCAGTCCTCGTTGGCCTGGATAAAGTCATCGAAATCGGCCGGCTTGTCGGCAGCAAAGCGCTCGGCGGCGCGGTCGAGAATCTGACGGCGGCCGCCAAAGATAGCACCGTAGTCGACATTGCTGGGGTCGGATCCCAGATACACGCCATCGATATCGCGCTGCTCCAGATACCCTGCCTCGATAAGCTCGGCAAAGTCGATAAAGTTGGGGTTGCCTGCGCGGGCCGAGAACGACTGATAGGGCGAATCGCCATAGCTGGTCGTCGTAAGGGGCAGAATCTGCCAGTAATGTTGTTTGCACGAGGCGAGAAAATCGACGAAGTCGTAGGCATTCCAGCCAAAGCCGCCGATTCCGTATGGTCCGGGCAGAGATGAGACGGGCATGAGGACGCCGCTTGCACGCTCCATGAATGCGCTCACCAACCTTCTTGTTGTGGGGTCGGCCTGCCGATGGGTATGCAGTCCGCCTCCGATGTTCTGATTCGATACGCCTATTGTAAAACATGTTGTTTAAACATGTACAGGCAAGATAAAAAAGTTGGTCGATTTTCGGCGAATGGCTACATGCCATGAAAAAGCCCCGACCTCACAACGTGAGATCGGGGCAAGAACGGTATGTAGGTTTTTTCTACTCGGCGTCGGCAAAGCCGTTGGGGTTGTGGCTCTGCCAGTTCCAGCTATCGCGGCACATGTCCGCGATGTCGTACTGGGCCTTCCAGCCCATCATGCGCTCGGCCTTGGAGGCATCGCACCAGTTGGCAGCGATGTCGCCGGCGCGGCGCTCGCGGATCACGTAGGGCAGCTCCTTGCCACAAGCCTTGGAGAAGGCGGCGACGACCTCGAGTACCGAGGTGCCGGTGCCGGTGCCCAGGTTGAAGATCTCGACGCCGGTCTTGCCGTTCATCCAGTTAAGGGCGGCAACGTGACCAGAGGCCAGATCGCACACGTGGATGTAGTCGCGCACGCCGGTGCCGTCGGGGGTGGGGTAGTCGTTGCCAAAGACCTGGACGGCCTCGAGCTTGCCCACGGCGACCTGGGCGACATAGGGCACCAGGTTGTTGGGGATGCCCTTGGGGTCCTCGCCGATCAGGCCCGACGGATGAGCGCCGATGGGGTTGAAGTAACGGAGCAGCACGACGTCCCACTCGGGGTCGGCGGTGTGGACGTCCATAAGGATCTGCTCGATCATCCACTTGGTCCAACCATAGGGGTTGGTCGCGGGCTTCTTAGGATCCTCCTCGGTGACGGGCGGGTTGTCCGGGTCGCCGTAGACGGTCGAGGAGCTCGAGAAGATGATGGACTTGCAGCCATGGTTGCGCATGACGTCGATGAGCACCAGGGTGTTCTCGATGTTGTTGTGGTAGTACTCGACGGGCTTGCTCACCGACTCGCCGACGGCCTTAAAGCCGGCAAAGTGGATGACGCGGTCGATCTGATGGGTATCGAAGATCTTGTTCATCGCATCGCGGTCGAGCACGTTGGCCTCGTAGAAGGTGAGGTTCTTGGCGGCCTCGTCGCCCACGATGGTCTTGACGCGGTCGACGGCGACGGCGCTGGAGTTGGAGAGATCATCGACGATGACGACCTGGTAGCCACCCTCGAGCAGCTGAACGACGGTGTGCGAGCCGATAAAGCCGGCGCCACCGGTAACGAGGACGCAGGTGTCTTTGGGGTCGAGTGCTTTGGACATGTAGTCTCCTATCGAATCAGGAACACTTCTAGAGGGGAGTATAGCGCAGGCGGGGACGCCCAAATCGTGCGCTGAGGAAAAGCAGAGGATTATGTTAACGTACTCATAGAAGAGCTTGCTCAATTGTTACCTCAAATTTAACAATTGCTTACGAGCCGCCGACCTTGCAGTTTCCTGCCGTTCGTGGAAATCGTTGGGACGCGTCATATGTACGCTAATATGTATGAGTTGAGCGACATATAAATAAGCATGTAACGGAGTACATATGTCACCAAACAGCGATTCCATCCTTTCCCAGGAGCTCTCGCGCCGCACTGCCCTCAAGGCCCTGTTCGGCGCCGCTTCTGCGGCAGTTCTTTTTGGCCTGCCCACTCGCGCCCATGCGGCGGAGGCTTCCAAAGAAACCACCGATAAACTGAATGCCGCCCAGGCCCAGCTCGACGAGGTTCAGGCCCAGCTCGACAGCATCGCAAATGAGTATGCGGCGCTGGCCAACAAGAATGCCCAGACCCTCAACGACATCGAGAATGTCCAGGGCAAGATTGACGACACGCAGGCCCAGATCGATGAAAAGAAGGCCGAGCTCAAGAAGAAGCGCAACGACCTTTCCGATCGCGTGGCCGCCAGCTACAAGTCCGGCGGCACGAACATCCTGTCGCTGCTGCTGGCCTCTGGCTCGTTTGAGGAACTCGTCGCCAACGCGCATTACGTTGAGAAGATCAACAAGAGCGACCGCGATGCCATCGAGGATATCCAGACGATTCAGGCTGAGCTCGACGCACAGAAGACCGAGCTCGAAGCACAAAAGGCCGACCTGGAGAAACTCAAGGACCAGCAGACGGCTCAGATGCAGGATATGCAGGCCAAGCAGCAAGAAGTCCAGACCGTACTGAACGGTCTTTCCGATGACGTCAAGGAGCTCATGGCTCAGCGCGATTCCGAGATCCTCGCTGCCGCCCAGGCTGAGGAGGCCGCTAGGAAGGCGGCTGCGGCAGCCGCGGCCTCTGCGAACACGGGCTCTTCTTCGGGTGGCGGCTCGTATGCCGGCGGCACCCCGCAACAGACGGGCGGTTCGGGCAAGCAGCAGGCCGTCGTCAATGCGTGCTACTCGACGCCTTCTCCCGGCCAGGGCTGGTGTGCTGCCTGGGTTACCAACGTCTTCCGCAATGCCGGCGTGGGCTATTTTGGCGGCAACGCGTGTGACATGTTCAACGCCTGGTGCTATAGCTCCGACCGCTCGGCGCTGCAGGTGGGCATGATCGTGGCCGATTCCTCGCACAGCGGCACGGGTGCTCCGGGCCTTATCTACGGTCATGTGGGTATCTACGTTGGCGGCGGCATCGTTATGAGCAACGAGGGCGCCATTACGTCTAAGTCGCTTGATTCGTTTATTAGCTTCTATGGTACTGGCTCTGGCGTGCGTTGGGGCTGGCTTGGCGGCGTGGTGCTGTCGTAACGCAGGTTGGGCCGGCACAGTCCGAGAGGCATAAGGTTGCCTGCTCGGACAGTCTTGCTCGCACGGAGAGCACATTAAGTGCTCTCCGGCTCGTGCGGAACTCGCGATCAACCTTATGCCTCTCGGACAGTCCCGGCCCTCTTGGGTTCGGGGCGCGACACACCGGACTGGTTGTCTGAATTAAAGAAAGTGAAGGCCCCTTTCGGGGCCTTCTTTGTTTAGAGGAATTCGCCTACTCGGTGGACTTCGGGTTCGAGGTCCACGTCGAATTGGTCTTTGACGGTTGTTTGGATGTGGCGGATGAGTTCGTCGACATCGGCGGCGGTGGCGTGGTCGGCGTTGACGATGAAGCCGCAGTGCTTTTCGCTCACCTGCGCGCCGCCAATGGCGTGTCCTCGCAGGCCGGCGTCCATGATGAGCTTGCCGGCAAAGTGGCCCTCGGGGCGCTTGAAGGTGGAGCCGGCACTCGGCATGTCGAGCGGCTGCTTGTCCTCGCGGCGCTGGCGGTAGTCGTCCATGTCGGCCTTGATCATCGCGGCGTTGCCCGGGGCGAGATTGAAAGTGGCCGAAAGCACGATGAAACCGTCGTCGGCAATGCGGCTCTTGCGATAGCCCAGGTTGAGCTCATCGACATCGAACTCGATAATGCTGCCGCTACCGCGGGTGCCGTCGTCGAGCATGCGGGCGGGCTTGTAGACGCGCACGGACTCCAGCACATCGGCCATGCAGGCGCCGTATGCTCCGGCGTTCATGTAGCAGGCACCGCCGACCGATCCGGGAATGCCCGAGATGGGCTCCATGCCGGTAAGGCCGGCCTCGGCTGCCGCGGCTGCGACATCGGAAAGCAAGGCGCCGGCTGCCGCCGTGACGTGCGTGCCGTCGACCGTAATGTCGGAGAGGCCCTCGCCCAGCGCTACGACGACGCCGCGGATGCCCTTGTCGCCGACGAGCAAGTCGGAGCCGTTGCCCACGATGGTGAGTGGTAGATTGCAGCGATAGCAGGTATCGAGCGTGGCGACGAGGCCCTGCTCAGTGTCGGGCGTGACAAAGACGTCGGCCGGACCGCCGATCTTAAACGTGGTGTGCTCGCGCATGGGCTCGCTCATCAGCACGTTGTCCTCGCCGGCAACGCCAGCGAGCGCGCACAGCAGGTCCTCGTTAAAAAAATCGTTCTCGTGCATACGAATATCCGCCTTTTGGTGGTCGTTGTCATCAATCGATTGCAATATACCCCACCCGGACGGATTTGGTGCGCTGGCGGCGATAAAACAGCCGTCTACCGGATTGGTAAAGTGTTTATCACCGAGGTAGAGGGGTGGTCGCTATACTTTCAAGAGATTGCGCGTAAACCTGGAAGGAGCGAGATGGCCAACAAAGTCACCCTCAAGCAGATCGCCCAGGAGGTGGGGCTTTCCCCCTCGTCGGTCTCGCTTGTTCTCAATAATCGGCCCTGTCGCATCTCGGAAGAAAACCGCAAGCTCATCAAGGAGGTCGCGGCGCGCAACCACTATGTTCCTAATCAGATTGCGCGTAGTCTGGTCATGCGCGAGTCGCGCACGCTGGGCCTTATCGTCCCTAACATCGAGAGCCGCTTTTTCGCCTCGCTCGCCGGTAGCCTGGAAAAGCGCTGCCGCGAGGACGGCTATGCGCTCTTCATTACCAGCTCGGGTGGAAGTGCTGACGACGATCTGGAGCTGCTGCGCCAGCTGGTAACGCGCGGCGTTGATGGCGTCTTCCTGGTTGTGGGCGACGAGTTCTCCGACGACCGCGCCCTGCGCGAAGAAGTCAGCCATCTGCCTATCCCTGCCGTGATGGTCGACCGTGCCATTGAGGGGCTCGAGTGCGACAAGGTGATGTTCGACCACGAGATGGGTGGCTACATGGCCACTCGCTATCTGATCGAGCAGGGTCACCGTCGCATTGCCTGCTTGGTTAACGCGCGCCGTTCCAATACGGGGCGTAAGCGACTTGCCGGCTATGAGCGCGCGCTGCGCGAGGTTGGCCTGCCCATCGACGCCCGTCTGGAGTTTGAGAGCGAGTACTACATTCCGAGCGCATACGAGGCCTCGGAGGCGGTACTCGCAACTGACGCCACCGCCGTGTTCGCAAGCTCGGATAACATTGCCCTCGGTTTGCTCAAGCGCCTGCACGAGATGGGGAAGAGCATCCCGGGCGATATCTCGGTGGTGAGCTATGACAACTCGGCGGCCGACGTTCTCTTTGAGCCGGCGCTGACCGCGATTGAGCAGGATCCTGGTGTCCTTGCGGAGCATGCTTTTGGCTGCATGTCCAAGCGTCTTGCCGGTAGGGGCGGCAGGCGTGCCGAAGAGGTCGTCCTGGAGCCGGCGCTTATCGTTAAGGGCAGCGTGCTCGAGCTTACTAAACACAACTAAACACGTTTACCAATTTGCAGAGACCGAATGTGGAGCACCTGTGACAATCAACGCCGCAGGTGAATGTCGCGTTTTGCTAATCGATGGGATTGATAAGGGTGGTAAAACGTTTTTTCACCATGATAAAACGTTTTAGCAAATATACTGGTCCCAACGAAAGGTTGCCGTATTGGAGGGTGACCGCACAGCGAAGGGACATAAACAATGGCTAAAACACTGGGGACGCCGTGGCAAAAGCTGGGCCACGAGGTGCCGGCTTCCGAGCTCGAGGGCGTCGACCTGTATTGGCGCGCATCGAACTATCTGTCCGTCGGTCAGATCTACCTTCGCTCTAACCCGCTAATGCGCCCCGACTTTGTCGACGAGAAAACCGGTGAGGTGCGCGACTTCGGTCGTCCGGACGTTAAGCACCGCCTGGTTGGCCACTGGGGCACCACGCCCGGCATCAACTTCCTGTTCGGTCACGTCAATCGACTGATCGCCGACCACAACCAGAATGCTATCTTCTTGATGGGCCCTGGTCACGGTGGCCCCGCCGGTACTGCTCAGTCGCTGCTCGACGGCACCTACCGCGAGATTCGCCCCGACATCACCAATGACGAGGCAGGCCTGCAGAAGTTCTTCCGCCAGTTCTCCTATCCCGGCGGCATCCCGAGCCACTTTGCGCCCGAGACGCCCGGTTCCATCCACGAGGGCGGCGAGCTCGGCTACACGCTCAGCCACGCTTACGGTGCCGTTATGGACAACCCTAGCCTGCTGGCCGTGGCCGTGGTGGGCGATGGCGAGTCCGAGACCGGTCCGCTCGCGACCTCTTGGCAGTCCAACAAGCTCGTGAACCCGGCAACCGACGGTATCGTCCTGCCGATCCTGCACCTCAACGGCTACAAGATCGCCAACCCCACCATCCTCGCCCGCGTGTCCGACGAGGAGCTCACCAAGTTCTTTGAGGGTATGGGCTACAAGCCGCACTTCTTTGTCGCTGGCTTTGACGACGAGAGTCACGCGAGCATCCATGAGCGTTTCGCCGCCCTGTTTGAGCAGGTCTTTGACGAGATTTGCGACATCAAGGCCACCGCTCAGGCCCAGGCAGCCGCGGGCGAGACCGTGGTCCGCCCGGCCTATCCCATGATCGTGTTCCGTACGCCCAAGGGCTGGACTTGCCCCAAGCACATCGACGGCAAGAAGACCGAGGACTCCTGGCGCGCGCATCAGGTGCCGCTGGCGAGCGCCAAGGACACCCACGAGCACTTCCGCGTGCTACGCGAGTGGCTGCGCTCCTACAAGCCCGAGGAGCTCTTTACGCCCGAGGGCCAGGTGCGCCCCGAGGTGACGGCCTTTATGCCGACCGGCGAGCTGCGTATCGGCGCCAATCCCAACGCGAACGGCGGCAAGGTGCGCCGCGAGCTCGAGCTCCCCGATATTTACGCCCACGAGATCCCCGTCGCCGAGAAGGGCCATGGCTGGGGCTCCACCGAGGCCGCTCGCGTCTTTGGTGAGTACACTGCCGACGTTCTGGCCAAGAACATGGAGGATTTCCGCATCTTTGGTCCCGACGA
The DNA here is from genome assembly GCA_905194675.1 of uncultured Collinsella sp. Taxonomy (GTDB): domain Bacteria; phylum Actinomycetota; class Coriobacteriia; order Coriobacteriales; family Coriobacteriaceae; genus Collinsella. The sequence goes on from CAJJTG010000038.1 coordinate 20,129, forward strand.
GACCGCGTCCAACCGCCTGCAGGCCGCCTACAAGGTGACCAAGAAGCAGTGGGATGCCGGCTTCTACGAGGACGAGGCCAACGACGAGCTGCTGGCCGGCTCCGGTAAGGTCGTCGAGCAGCTGTCCGAGCACCAGTGCGAAGGCTTCCTCGAGGCTTACGTGCTCACCGGACGCTCCGGCGTGTGGAGCTCCTACGAGAGCTTTGTGCACGTGGTCGATTCCATGGTCAACCAGCACTGCAAGTGGCTCGAGGCCACCAAGCGCGAGATTCCGTGGCGTGCCCCCATCAGCGGCCTCAACATTTTGCTGTCGAGCCATGTTTGGCGTCAGGACCACAACGGCTTCTCGCACCAGGACCCCGGCTTTATCGACCTGCTGCTCAACAAGGCCAACGACACGCATATCGTGAATGCTTACTATCCGGCCGACGCCAACATGGCCCTCGCTGTGGCCGAGCGCGTCTACCAGTCCACCGACTGCGTCAACGCCATTTTCTGCGGCAAGCAACCCGCCCCGACTTTCCAAACGGTCGACGAGGCCTGTGCCGAGCTCGCCGAGGGTGTCGCGGCTTGGGAGTGGGCATCGACTGCCGACTCGCTCGCCGAGGCTGACGTCGTAGTTGCCACGTGCGGTGACGTGCCGACGCTCGAGGCTTTGGCTGCAACCGATATGCTGCGCGAGCTAGGCATTAAGGTGTGGTTCGTTAACGTGGTCGATCTGCTCAAGATTCAGAACGTCTGCGAGAACGACCAGGCCATCAGCGATGAGCGCTGGGCTGAGCTGTTCGGTTGCGGCGAGAAGCCCGTGCTCTTCGCATTCCACGCCTATGCCGGCACGATTCGCCGCCTGATCTGGAACCGCCCCGGCCACGACGCCTTCCGCGTCCACGGCTACGAGGAGAAGGGCTCCACGACCACGCCGTTCGACATGCTGCGTCTGAACAACATGGATCGTTGGGCTTTGGCCGCCGACGTGCTGCGCATGGTCGACGCCGACAAGTTTGCAGAGCAGATTGACGAGTGGGAGGCATTCCGCACCGAGGCCTTTGAGTTCGCGTGCAACGAGGGCTTCGATCACCCGGCCTTCACTGACTGGGTCTGGCCCGACGCTGCGGCTGCAACTGCCGCCGACGGCACGCTCTCCGCAACCCAAATGACCGCAGGCGACAACGAGTAGGTAGGCATCCGGGACGGTCTCGCGCTGGGGCCTTGCCCGGCGGGGTGGCTTTGTCTGGGGAAGTGGGCTTCGCGAACTTCCCCAGACAAAGCCACCCCGCCGGGCAAGGCCCTCTCGACCGTTTCGATCTGCGGGGGCTGATATTTTTTATGTAATGGGGACTTTGCTGATGCTGCCCCGGAGACCGCATATCTAACTTTG
>CAJJTG010000039.1 GCA_905194675.1 uncultured Collinsella sp.
GACGAGCTGGCCCGTCAGGCCGGCGTCACGTACTGGAAAAACCAGGCCGGCGCCGAGGTCGCGCTCATCAACATCAACGATGCCGAGGAAGAGGGCGGCAAGCGCCAGATCGTGCTGGTCAAGCCGCAGTCGTATATGAATACCTCGGGTGGCCCCATCTCCAAGCTCTGCCGCGAGTACAAAATCAAGGCCGAGGAGCTGCTCGTCATCCACGACGAGCTCGACATTCCCGCCGGCGACGTGCGCGTCAAGGTGGGCGGAGGCCATGCCGGTCACAACGGCCTGCGCTCCATCATCGACAAGATGGGCAGCCGCGACTTTAGCCGCATCCGCACCGGCATCGGCAACCCTCCCGGCAAGATGGCCGTGGCCGACTACGTGCTCAAGCAGCTGCGCGCCCGCGAGGCCGAGGATTTCCAGGACACCTGCGCCCGCGCGGCCGACGCCGCCGGCCTGGCGATCGTGCACGGCGTGGTCTATGCCCGCGACCATGTCAACGGTGCCGCCTCCGCCAACGGCAAGCACTAAAACCTACCATTTAGGGACAGGTTTCTTTTGGCAGGTTTTATCTGCGGAAACGCCACAGTGGCGGCTCCGCAATAAACCCTGCGCCGCCATACATATGCAATGCCTCAAAAGGGGCCGGCCCCACCGATGCGCGAGGCCGGCCCCCTTTGTCGTTTTGCCTGATAAAACCTGCCGAAATAAACCTGTCCCTTTTTGGCAGGTCACTTTCCCAACCGACGAAGACACACGAAAACAGCATGTCCATGAGGGTATAATTTGCACCGTATGTCTGCACAACGCCTGTGCGCGTACGGTTTTATTCGGGCTGCCGTCCATTTCCGTGGAGGCACGGTTCGGCAGCCCTAACAAGAGAGGGGTTCTATGTATAAGATCCTGGAGAAGACGCAGTTCTCGGAGAAGGTGTTCAAGTTCCGCATCGAGGCGCCTGCAATCGCCAAACATGCGCACGCTGGACAGTTCCTCATGGTCCGCGCCAACGAGACGGGCGAGCGTGTCCCGTTTACCCTGGCCGGCTGGAACGGTGACGAGGGCTGGGTCGAGTTCATCTTCATGGTGATCGGCAAGACCACCGAGATGCTGTCCACCTACGAGGCCGGCGAGTCGCTGCGCGACGTCGTGGGCCCACTGGGCGTTCCCACCGAGATGGCCGAGGGCCCCTGCGCCGTCATTGGCGGCGGCGTCGGCCTGGCAATTGCCTTCCCGGTCGCCAAGCACCTGGTCGAGACCGGCCACGAGGTTCACGCCATCATGGGCGCCCGCACCAAGGACCTCCTGCTCATGGAGGACCAGTTCCGCGAGCTCCTCGACGAGGACCACATCCACATCACCACTGACGACGGCTCCTACGGCGAGCAGGGCGTTGTCACCGCTCCGCTGGAGCGCCTGCTGCAGGACAAGGCCGTGAGCCAGGTCTTCTGCGTCGGCCCCGTTCCGATGATGAAGTTCTCGACCCTCACCGCCCAGAAGTACGACACCCCCATCACCGCGTCCCTCAACCCCATCATGGTTGACGGCACCGGCATGTGCGGCTGCTGCCGCGTCGAGGTGGGCGGCGTGACCAAGTTCGCTTGCGTCGACGGCCCCGACTTCGATGCCACCCTGGTCGACTGGGATGACCTTCGTGCCCGCCAGGCCGCTTACCGTTCCGAAGAGGGCGCGTCCCTCAAGGCCTATGAGGAAAAGAGCTGCGCATGCCACTAGTTAACGGTCGTTTCGTTGCCGATATGAAGTCGCCCCGCACCCCCGATAACGAGGAGCCGGCTGCCGAGCGCGCCTGCGACTTCCGCCCCGTCGACAAGGGCTTCACCGAGGAGATGGCGCTGGCCGAGGCCGAGCGCTGCCTCAACTGCAAGAAGCCGTTCTGCGTTGAGGGCTGCCCCGTCAACATCAACATCCCCCGCTTTATCGAGCAGATCCGCGAGAAGGACTTCGGCGGCGCTCTCGATACCATCCGCGAGGACTCCATGCTTCCCGCTATCTGCGGCCGCGTCTGCCCGCAGGAGAACCAGTGCGAGGGCAAGTGCATCCGTGGTAAGAAGTCCGAGCCCGTGGCCATCGGCCAGCTCGAGCGCTTCCTGGGTGACCGCCCCGAGCTCGCCTCCACGCCCAAGATGGCCCCCAAGAACGGCAAGAAGGTCGCCGTCGTCGGCTCCGGCCCGTCCGGCATCACCTGCGCCGGCGAGCTCGCCCGCAACGGCTTTGACGTCACCGTCTTTGAGGCCTTCTTCACCGGCGGCGGCGTGCTGGTCTACGGCATCCCCGAGTTCCGTCTGCCCAAGGCAGTCGTCAAGCGCGAGATTGACGGCCTGGAGGACATGGGCGTCAAGTTTGAGTACAACTCCGTCGTGGGTAACATGGCCACGGCCGAGGAGCTGTTCGAGCAGGGCTTCGACGCCATCTACGTGGCGACCGGCGCTGGCCTGCCCAAGTTCCTCAACGTCCCCGGCGAGAACCTGCCCAACGTCTTCTTCGCGAACGAGTACCTCACCCGCGTGAACCTGATGAAGGCCAACAAGTTCCCCGAGTACGACACCCCCACCAAGCACGGCAAGAACGTCGTCGTCTTTGGTGGCGGCAACGTGGCTATGGACGCCGTCCGTACCGCCAAGCGTCTGGGCGCCGAGCACGCCATCATCGCCTACCGTCGTACCGAGGACGAGATGCCCTGCCGTCGCGCCGAGCTGCACCACGCCAAGGCCGAGGGCGTCGAGGTTCTGCCGCTCGTCTCCCCGCTCGAGTTTGTCGCTGGCGAGGACGGCTCCGTGTGCGCCGTCAAGGTCCAGAAGATGGAGCTCGGCGAGCCTGACGAGTCCGGCCGTCGTCGCCCGGTGCCCATCGAGGGCGCCATCGAGGAGATCCCCTGCGACGTCGCGATCTCGGCTATCGGCACCAACGCCAACCCCTTCGCAAAGAAGATCGGCGGCAAGATGGAGCTCAACAAGTGGGGCTACATCGTCGCTGACGAGGAGACCGGCCAGACCACCGATCCCCGCATCTGGGCCGGCGGCGACATCGTCACCGGTGCCGCTACGGTCATTCTGGCGATGGGCGCCGGCAAGAAGGCCGCCGCTTCGATCACCAAGAGCCTGCTGGGCGAGTAATCACCTACAGCGCTAGCCACCAAACGGCAAAGTCCCCGTCGAGCACACGCCCGGCGGGGACTTTTTTATGCCGGCCGCCCAAACCACCACGATGGGGCAGGCACCTTTGTGGTGGTTTGGGACTTGCCCGGTCGTTTTGTCTCAATCTGTAACAGCTGGAGTCCGTTGAGCCCTGCAGTTGTTACAGATTGAGATATTGTGCCGGCCGGCCACGCTGCATCTCAATCTGTAACAGTTAGAGACCAAATATGCCGCCTGGTGTTACAGATCAAGACGTTGGGCTGACGGCCGAACGGTTTATCTCAATCTGTAACAGTTAGAGCCATTTTCGCTGGCTTGGTGTTACAGATCGAGACTATGCAAAAGCCGAGGATAGGCACTGCCGCCAAGGCCTTCCCCTCGGCCTAAAACAAAAACCACCACAAAGGTGCCTGTACCCTTTGTGGTGGTTTTTGGTCGGCTAGCCTTCGAGTTGAGCCACTTTGTAGCGGTAGGCAGCGGCTATGACGTCTTTGCAGCCTTCGCGGCCCAGCTTGGCGCGGTTGACGACGATATCCTTGCCGCTCGTCATCTTCCACTTTCCGGCACTGTAGCGCTTATAGAACGCCTCGCGCGCCTTCTGCTGCTGCTTGACCAGCTTGGCGCCCTTCTTTTTATTAAGGCCACGCTTCTTGCGCACAATCTCGACGCGGTCCTCAAAAGGAGCGGTCACCAGCACGGCAATGTGGTTGGGGTTGTTGCGAAGCAGGTAATCGGACAGACGGCCTTCGATAATGCAGCTCTCGGTCTCGCCCAGGTCCAAAATCACCTGGCTCATCTTCTGGAACAACTTGTCCGAGTACGAACGCGCATCGTAGCGGTCGGGCAGAAACGCCATGTTCTCCACGGCCAGGCGCTCATCATAGGCGGCCATCTTATCGAGCGACTCGCCCGCGCGCAGCGACGCACGCACCAGCAGCTCGTTGTCGTACAGCGGAATCCCCAACTCGTTGGCGAGGATGCGTCCGATCTCGTGTCCCTCGGCACCAAAGTCGCGCGCGATGGTAATGACCACAGGATTCTTCTTGTTCTCCAGATCGCTCATCGCGATTCCTTTCTAACAAATGAGAAAAGGGCTGTTTATCTCTTATTCCCACGATACCGTACCTGGGTTTTCCTGGTGCCCAAGATTGGCCTGAAAGAGGAGCGACGCGTACTTTGGTACGCGAGCGACGGTTTGAAGGCCAAGGTTGGGTGCCAGGGAAAGCCAGGCTATGCGGCTACGATGCGGCGTTGGTAAGCTCGGACCAGCAGCGAGATACCAAAGTTGAGCACAAAGTACATCGCAAACACCAGGCCGTAGAGCATAAGCACCTGCGACAGATCGATCGCGTGGGCCATCACGACGTTTGCCGTGTACATGAGCTCGGCCACGTTAATGCCCGAAAGATACGAGCTGTCCTTAATGACGGTCGTGCACTGGCTAAACAGCGCCGGAATGATCGTCTTAAACGTCTGCGGCAGAATGATGTAGCGCATGGTGGCAAAGAAGCCAAAGCCCTGGCTCTGCGCCGCCTCAAACTGGCCGCGCGGAATCGAGTTGAGACCGCCGCGCACAATCTCGGCCATAACGGCGCTGGTAAACAGCGTAAAGGCAATGGTCGAAATCACAATGTCCAAACCCTGCACCGTAAAGTAGATAAACAGGATCCACAGCAGGTTCGGCGTGCAGCGGAACAGCTCGATATAGGCGCTCACCAGAATACGGAATGGGCGGGGCGCATAGCTTTTAACGAGCGCCAGCACCGTGCCAAAGATGAGCGAGAAAAAGATCGACAGCGCCGAGATCTCTATGGTCTTAACAAAGCCGCCCCAAATGTAGAGCAGGTTGGTCGCGTTGAAGATTTCCATGCGCTAGGCCTCCTCTACGTTGTCGAGCCCCAGCTCGGCCAGGCTCACACCGCGCGGACGCTCCTTGGAGCGGCGCTCGAGCCACTGCACCAGCATGGCGAGCGGAAAGCAGATAATGAAGTACATAAGGCAGCAGACGATGTACCCCTGCAGGTAACCGTACAGACTCACAAAGTTGTCGGAACGGTACATAAGGTCGCCGCCGGCCACAAGCGCCAGCACCGACGTGTTCTTGACTAGGTTGAGTGCCTGGTTGCACAGCGGCGGCAGAATGATCTTGAATGTCTGGGGCAGCACGATGTACCAGTACGCCTGCGCACGGGTGAAGCCCTGGCTCTGCGCCGCCTCCATCTGACCGCGCGGAACCGCCTCGATACCGGTGCGGATAACCTCCGAGATGTAGGCCGCGTGATACAGGCCCACGCCCAAGAAGCCCAGCACGAACGGCGCGATGCGCACCGGCTGGTCGGCACCGGTTATGGCCTGCAAAAACTGCGGACCAGCCATGTACATAAAGAGCACCTGCACGGGCAACGGGGTGTTCTGGTAAAACTCCACGTACACGCGGCTTATGGCGCGCAGCACGCGCGAACGGGTGGTAGAGAACACACCCAGCAGCGTGCCCAGCACCAGCGACAGCAGCAGACCGGCAACGACCACCTGTAGCGTCACGCCAAAGCCCTCCCAGAAGGGCCCCATGTTTTGAAATGTCGTCGACCAACGGTCGGCGTCAAATAATCCTTCGAGCATTTGATTCCTTCCTTGGACGATGCGCCTATACAAGACCCCAGGTCTTGACCTCTTGGTCGAGCCAGCCGTCGGCCAGACGATCGCAAATCACCTGATCGACCACGGCCGAAAGGTCGCAGCCCTTCTTGGTCGCCACGCCGTAGCCCTGCTCGCCAAACTTGACCTCGGGCTGCAACAGCTCAACGGTCTCGTTCATGTAACCGGCCAGCGTGGAGCGGTCCATGGCAAAGACGTCGATATTGCCGGCGTCGAGCGAGCTCTTGATGATGGGGTAGCCGCTAAAGGCCCTAAACTCGGGCTTGCAGCTAAAGCCGTTGTCCTTGATCATCTGCTCGATCAGGCCCTGCGTGGTAGCACCCTGGCTCACGCCGATGACCTTGCCGTCCAGGTCCTCAATCGAGGTAAAACCCGAACGCTTCTTGACCATGAGTCCTACGTAGTCGGTGCGGTACGGCGTCGAGAAATCCCAGCTCTTCTTGCGCTCGTCGGTGATGGTGTAGGTTGCCGCGACCACGTCAAGCTGGCCGTTATCGATCAGCGGGCCGCGTGTCTTGGGCGTTACGTCGGTAAACTCGACAAGCTCCTGGGCGCGGGCATCCTTGTAGCTCACACCAAAGACGGCAGCGGCGATCTGGTAGCACAAATCGACTTCCATGCCTTCAAAGCGACCCTTGGCGGTGTCGTAATAACCGTAGCCGGGGACGTCCTTCTTAACGCCGGCATTCAGATGGCCACGCGACTTGATGGCCGCAAGCTTAGACCCCTTGTCGGAGCCCTCGCCGCTGGTGGAGTTGCCGCAACCGGTAAGCGCGGTCCCCGTCAGCGCGAGCATGCCGGCGCCTGCCAGCTGCAAAAAGTGACGGCGCGATACAGCCGCCCTCGTCATATCCGTCATGTCCATCACCGCACCTAGTGCAGAATCTTGGACAGGAACTCGCGACAGCGCGGGTTCTCGGGGTTATCGAAGAAGTGCTCGGGCGTGCCCTCCTCCAGAATGCGGCCGTCCTCCATAAAGATGACGCGGTCGGCCACCTGGCGCGCAAAGCCCATCTCGTGCGTCACGCAGATCATGGTGATGTCCTCCTGCGCGAGCTCAATCATAACGTCCAGAACCTCCTGGACCATTTCGGGGTCGAGCGCCGAGGTCGGCTCGTCAAACAGGATGATGGGCTGCTTGGTGCACAGGGCACGGGCGATGGCGATGCGCTGCTGCTGACCACCCGAGAGGTTCTGCGGATACTCGCCGGCCTTATGCGCCATGCCGACGCGCTTGAGCGCGGCGATGGCGATCTCGGTCGCCTCCTCCTTGCTCTTCTTTTGCAGCTTGATGGGCGCGAGCGTCAGGTTGCCGAGCACCGTCATGTTGGGATACAGGTTGAACTGCTGAAACACCATGGAACTATACTTGCGAGCCATCTCCAGGTGGTTCTTTTTGGTAAGCGGCGTACCGTCGATGATGACCTCGCCCGACGTGGGCTCCTCCAGATAATCGACGCAACGGATGAGCGTCGACTTACCCGAGCCGGAAGGCCCGATCATTACGAGCTTCTCGCCGCGCTTGACGGTGAGGTTGATATCTTTGAGCACATGCAGGTCGCCAAAGTACTTGTTGAGATGCTTGATCTCGATCATGTCTGCCATGAATGTCCCTTCCCTGCGTTTACACGAGTTGAACTATTGTACGGAAAGAACCACGTTTCCGCAGCCCACACTACATTCCCGTAAAGAACCCGCAACCTTCCACCTGCTCGTTGGTGCTCATTGCACTCATTGGGGACAGACTTAAATGAGTGCCCAGCCCAGCAAAAAGGGGCGCGACCGCAATGGTCACGCCCCCTCGATATCAACTATGTACCGCTAGGCCCCTATGCAAGTTTGCCGCCGACGATCTTTGCCGCGGCAGGCTTGTCGAAGTTGCCGCCGGTGGCCTTGCCCAGAGCGCCCATGACCTGGCCCATCTGCTTCTTGGACGTGGCACCCAGCTCGGCGATAACTTGCTCAATCAGGGCCTCGAGCTCCTCGCCCGAAACCTGCGCGGGCAGCAGGCTCTCCAGAATCTTGACCTGCTCGGTCAGGTTGTCGGTACGCTCTTGGTCGGTGCCGGCCTTGATGGACATCTCCAGCGTCTCGCTCGTCTGCTTAATCAGACGCTTGATCATGCTGTTGACGTCTTCCTCGGTCACATCGCGGCGCTCGTTGACCTCGATATTCTTCACCTCGGCCTTGACCTGGCGAATGATGGACAGGCGAACCTTGTCCTTAGCCTTCATGGCTGCGACCATTTCCTTCTGCAGCTCTTCGTTGGTCATCTGCAAATCCTCCTCAATAGTGCGGGCGACACTCACACGAGCGCCGCCCCATGATTACTCAGTCGTCGACGAATTGTCGGTCGAACTCTTGGTGACGCCCTTCAGGCTGACGTTGTACGGCACGTCCTTGGGCATGGGGTTAACGGTGATGTCGGCGTCCTTCTTGTACTGCTCCAGCCACTCGCTGTACGCAGTGCTCTCTGCCTGCGTCTTCACCACGTTGGAGACATACTTCTTGATGTCCTTGGGTACCTGCTTGATATCATCGACCTGATTATCGACATGGAAGTAGTCGGTGCACTTGATGATGTGGTAACCATACGTCGACTCGACGACGTCGCTCACATCGCCCTTGTTGAGCCCCTCGAGCGCCGCCTGGTAGCTGTCGACGAAGGTAGTGAGCTTATCCCAACCCACATCGCCCTTCTTCTCCTTGGAGCCGGTGTCGTCGGAATACTGCTCCACGGCGTCCTCAAAGCTCAGCTCGCCGGAGTTAATCTTGTCCAGGCACTCCTGCGCCTTGGCCTTGGCGGCAGCCTTGTCCTCGTCGGATGCGTCGGAATCGACCTTGATCAGGATGTTCGACGAGCGGCGGGCATCGTTGTACTTCGACAGGTTCTCGTTGATGTAATCGACGATCTCGCTGTCCTTGGGCTTGCTGGTGGGCGCCACGGCTTCCTTGAGCTTTTGCTGCGCCAGGCTCTCCTTGAGCGAGCTCTTATAGGTGTCCTCGGTGTAGCCGTAAGTCTTAAGCGTCTTCTTAAAGGTCTTGGCGCCGCCCGCGCTCTTGCACGCGTCCTTCCAAGCCTTCTCGACCTCCTTGTCCGACACCGTCACGCCGTTTTCCTTCTGCGCCTGCTGAAGCAGAATCTGCTGCGTGTAGGAATCGATGAGCTGCTTGCGGTACTTCTTGGGCGTAAGGTCGTTGTTGACCAGGTACTGCGCCCAATCCTTGTCCTTGGTATAACCATAGGACGTGCGCATGCTCATGATCTGCTTGGTCACGGTGTCCTCGGTGAGGTTGGTGCCGTTGATGGTGGCAGCCACGCCACCAGTGAGCTTATAGCCCGAGCTGGCGCTTTCGGTCTGCGACATCAGGCCGGAGCACGCCATGGCCGAGACGGAGAGCAGCATCGCCAGCACGCCGATGACCACCAGGACAATCTTGACGGTCTTGGACACATAGGTCTTGCGCTGCTTCTTGCGAGAGCTGGATGCGGCGCGGGACCGTTGCTCGGACGTCGGCGCGACCTCGGGGTTCTTTTTCTTGTTTGCCATGTTTGGCCTTTCGCATCACGAATCGAACAAACGCCATTGTGTCACAACGCAGCCCCCGCGACACACCTGGTGCATGGGAGACGGGTTAATCTGCACCATTTTGGTGCAAAGGGGACAGGTCTGGCAGTTGGCAGCTAGGGACGTTCCTTTTCTGCCGGCAGATGGGGACAGCCCCCAAGTGCCGGCCTTAAAAGTGGCGGCGGATGGCGTCGACCATGCCCTGCGGCGTGGTCTGGCCGAGCGCATCGGCTGCAGCGTCGGCATCCATAAAGATATTCATAAGCGCCTGAAGTGCCTCGACCTGGCCGCCCGGCTCGGCAATGCCCAGATTGATGACGATCTGCGCCGGCACCGGGGCGCCCATACCCGCCATCGCGCTGAACGTCACAGGTGCGGCGGGCTTTACCACCGCGATATAGGGCTTGGCCACAAATCCCGGATCGGTATGCGGAATGGCGATGTTTGCCGCCGGCATAGCGAGACCCGTGGGATAGGCGTCCTCGCGCGTGCGGACGGCGTCAAGCCAACCCTCGGCAATGTAGCCGCGCGGAGCAAGCTCACCCTCGAGGCGCGCAAACACCTCATCCGGTGTCGCACACTCCCAATCAAAAAACACCAGCTCAGGCATAAACAGCGCTTCGTTATCCGCCATATCGTCCTCCAAAGTTGCATGAGGGCCACAATGCTCAATATGATAGCGAAACGAGGTATGCAAGGTTAGTCGAGTATCCCAATGAGCTCGAGTGCACGCGCGGGTGTCAAGCAAACCTCGGGCATCGCCTCCAACATGCGTCGATCACTCGTGACTACGTAGTCGACATCCGCTGTGTCGCCCGAAGCGATGATGAGGTTGTCCTCAAGATCCGGCATGCGCTTGCCAAGCATTCGTGCCATCTCACACTCCGCCAACGAAAGCGGAGAAGCGGTTGCCACCTGCATCATATGCTCGATACAGGCCCATGATGCCGGAGCAAACGACACGTTTACTCCGTTCGCATTCCGCCGGGCTAGTCGCCGAGGCAAAATATAGAACACGTCCTTTGCCGTCGTTGGCGTATACAGAAGGTCGATCTTTCCTGCCTCGGCAAGCTCCACCAGGTGCTTCGCTTCGTCGAATGCCCCCTCTTGCAGGTAATAATCAAGCCACACATTCGTATCCACAAGCAGGCGCTTTGCCTCGATCATCGGCAATTCGCCTCCATGTCGGCAATCATCGCGTCATACATATCATCGCGTACGGCATCCCAGTCTTCCGCAGACGATTCAGCTGGCGCAAAATCCGAAGCGCTTAGCCCCAACGAGGAAAAAGCTAGCCCACACCCCTGCTCGGCAAGGCTCTTCGCGCGGGACACCTCACGCTTATCCGCCACCATAAATCCCGGCAACGCTTGATGCTCGACAAGATAGGCCCAAAGCGCGCGAATGGCATCACTCGGCCCCAATCCATTGCGAGTCAGGACCGCATCGCCACCAGCCTTGAGCATAGGATCGATTCGTGTGTTGAGCTGCACCGTTGCTGTACCCATAGCGGCTCCTCTCTACCTGCTAGCAGTATAGCAGACATGAAAGGCCACGCAAAAGGGCCCCGCCTGCACACGGGCGGAGCCCTATCGGATTTCTTGGAATGGAAATGACGCCCATCACGTTATCCGGAGTCCAAAGTCAAAGAGGCAATAAAGGCTAAGGGGGCTCATATGATTCCATAAGCCCCCCAGCTTTTTCGATAGTTAAGTCACAACAGCGCTTCGTCATTAACAAACAAAAGCTGTCTCATTTTCCCACTTCTGCCATTTAGGCCCAATACGGAATATACCTTCGATATTTGGCGCCCGCATCCTCGTCCTCTTCCTTTATCAATGCCTCTTCCAGGCACCCTCTGATTAGACGAGACATCGCCACCGTGTTTTTCTTTTCATCGGAAAGTCCAAAACGCTCTCGCAGTGACTGATTGCTCATCGACTCGCCTTGGGCGTACAAAAGACAAGCATGCCAGTACACAGCATTTTTTCGTTCGCTTTTTTCGTTCGCTTTTTTCATTCGAGTATATGGGCAGTCGCAATAGAGCGTCACGAGCGTTCCCAGCCCGCCCTCACTCTTATTTGATAACGAGATGTTAAATAGATGATAAATAGAATTGTGCGCAATTTGAAGCTGAAGGCCAAGTTTTCTGGTCGTTTTCCCAGATAATCTCAATGCTGGAAGCTTTGTTCCCTGCGAAAGAGTCGACTACCGTAATTGACAGGCAAGAAGAGATGGCCCCGGTGCCAAAAGGAACTCAAGCAGCAGGGCATGTAATTAAACCAGCAACTATCGCCAAGTAAATGGACGTTGTCCTCTTCCAATATCGCACTCTTCGATCAAATCGAGCGGCGGCAGCACAGCAACGAAAAGCATGATTGGCAAATGGTAGCGCAGCGGCACTCCATTTTTATGTATTTCTGAAATTTCCGAAAAGGCCAGAATCTCATTAGCATTTGATAATGCCCCCCCCCCGACGGCGTATCTTATTCTTGGTTAGCATTTGTTAACGATATGTGCCCGTTGGAGCGATTCCGTGTCCCTAGATCCGAATTTTTTCTGTCAGTACGCCCCGTGCGACAACCAAAACCTATTAGCCGAGCTAGTGGCAATGGCTTCAATCCAGCAATTTCAAAAAAGGGAAATTATCCTTGAAATGGGTACCCAACAAAAATGGTTTTACCTTTTAAAACAGGGGGTAACCTGTTCGTATTCCCTACAAAGCGATGGTTCGGAAATCACTGACTGCATAATGGCGGAACCGGGCATGCCTGTAATGCCTAGCCCCGAGTTTGACATTCCATCCCCGACTTATATTGAAGCTTTAACAGACTGCACGCTCGTTCTTCTTAAGATAAGCGATGTTCAAAATATAGCCCAATACAATCCAGGACTTGCTACTCTCATCAACCGATATCTATCAAGGGCTTGGCACGATCATTATAAAACTGAATCCGCGCTTAGGCTGCTGCCGGCTCGCGACCGCTACAAATGGTTCCTCGAAGAGTATCCGGGGGTTATCGATAGGGTCCCCCATTCGCGCATCTCATCATTTTTGGGTATGTCGCCGATCACGCTTTCGCGCGTAAGGGCAAACATATAGTAGCGAAACGCTATTTCCTTTTACGTTTTATCTCGACGGTTATTGCTGAGCCGCATTCAGGACAAAAGTTAATCTCTCTACTGTATGCAACCCTACACTTCTTGCAATAACGCCATATGTTGCCCATATCAATAGGGCTAGCGCATACTTTACAGAATTGAGCATCTATCTCGTTTTTTGTACCGCAGCATTGGCATTCGATCTCATCGCAGCAATTGGGACGTTTTTTCATTGGAGGGACCGGACAAGGATGACGTCTTGGCACCAAATCTTCAATTTGGGCATAGCAGAGGCGCTGGCTCTCTTTGATGTTTATCAGCATGCCGATTCGATGCTCGATACTCGACCGTATTTCATCTTCGCCCTCGATTTTAACGATATCGTCGCATAACGCATCCACTTGAACCTGATAGTCATCTTCAAGTCTTCGCGCTTCTTCTTCAAGATCATAAATCAACTCAATGCGCGGCGTGGATCGTTCACCTGCATCAAGATGGAATGGCTCATGATCAACTGGCAGCAGTGGCATATATCCTCCTCATAGCCCGCCTGTTAACTATCGCAATCAATTACTAACCAGCCATTGTCGCAAAAGGCGATGGCGGTCTGGTCCCCCAACATGCAGCACCCCAGCAGACATAACATGTCGCTACGGCACAGTGACATCATCTGTCTTGCGCCACGCATTAAGGCCTTTCGTTTCAACCGCGCAATCTCGACACAGCTACTTGCGGCCTCCGTTCCGATTTTCCCAGCATTTAATGTCATCCAACGTTTCTTGGATCCGATCCATCTTGGCATCACGCAATAAAAAAGCCATGCCCTGACGTCACTCGCGACAAAAATTGCTTGCCCGCATCAAGCTAAGATGAATCGCGGCCAATCGAAGACGGTGACATATTCATATCCTTCGCTTTGCCTTTAACATCCGCACTTGCCACTTAACCTAAATCGTTCCAGAAGCCAATGGTGGCCGAACATCGTTGACTTAAAGCTTGTTGGCAAGATAAACGAAATAACCGGGTGTCCAAATTAAATCGGGCACCCGGCTACCAGAATCCTTATTTATTTATGGCCCCGCTATGCGTTCCAGTCATCAATAAACGCCATATCGCTATCTAATGCAGCCTAGACTATGCTCCTGATTGCACCCTCCGCTTGGGACAGAAGCCCTTTCATCTTTTTCTTTTGCATCCACCCGTTAACGCCCGTTAAATCGGACTCACCCAGAAGAGCATCGCCCATCCATCCCTCAAGCACAATTTCCCTTTCGCCAAAAGCAATCGTAAAATTACGCTGCAGCATCAGTACGCCGTCGCCCTTCGACCAACAAGGTTCACCCTTAATTTGTTTCTGTTGAAAACCGGCGCCTTCAATGATGCTCTTCCAGATCTCTAAGACTCTTGGCGTATCAATTTGACCGTGCGTGCAAATCGTTACCGTTGTCCTCGGCATCTCAAGCCCCTTCTTATTGACCCAACTCTTGACCACAGTTCGGACAGTGTTTTGCATCTCCTATGATTCGAGTTTGGCAATAAGGACATACTTTGCCTTTGTTCCGTGTCGAATCAATATCAACAACATTCTTGGATGTATAGCGCACGCTTATAAATAGAAGCGCGCCAGCAATCAGTAAAACAAATCCGATTCCAATAATTGCCAAAACCGAAAGCTCCATGCTGGTAAGAGGAGCTTTAAACGTATAACGATGAGATAGCATCGCTTTTGTTATAAGCCCGTAGACCAGCGCGAAGAGGCCCAAGCCAAGTGACAGTAATGCAACGGTTTCCTTTTTTGGTTTCATTAGCCCCATCCTCCACCGAGACAATTAACCCTTCAAATCTCGCAATCGATATGGCCCCCACCGTGCAAATCTCTAGAAAACATGGTGACTTTAATGCCATAGCCCTCGTTTGGGTTCGAAATCAAACACGGAATTATTTAGGCAGACTTGATTATCCACACTGGCAACAAACACGCATTAGCATTTGATAACGCCCCTGCGACAGACCGCAGTCGAAGCGCCATAATTGTCGACAGGAGAACCGCTTTGAAGCTCCACAAGCTGCCCGCGAAAAAGGATCGGAAATAACTGATTTCGGCCAGAAGCAAGCTTTTTTTATTTATTAGAAAGGGGCATAGCCGGAGCGCATGGCCTCTCAGCCGACGGAGATGAAGTAACCGATCGTCTCGTCTTCGTTCCCGGCACTCCGGTTATGACAAGCGCAGACGCAACAACGCTCTCTCCTGAATGTTTCGAAGCTTTAACGGATTGCAATCTCATTAAGCTTAAATTTCGGATTTCTACAGAGCAGCAGAAAGTACCCCTCAACTTTTGTCCATTTATAATTCGTTGCTTGAGAGTGCATGACACAATCACTGGAAAGCCGAAAACGCCATCAGGCGCCTCAGCACAAAGAATCGATACGAATAGTTTCTGAGGGAATATCCTGGACTGATCGATGCTATTCCCCATAGGCATATAGCATCGTTTTTAGGAATGACTCCGGTAACCCTGTCTCGTGTGCGAAGTCAGCATCGGACGCGATCGGCATCTGCGCAACAACCGCACTAGCAGCAAACGGCTCAATCTGAGCAAAAAGAGGATGCGGGCTGGTGGACAATTTTTACTTTGATGTGTGCCGGGCTCGTGACAATGATATTTGTCACGAGCCCGGCACGGCATTCATCTATGGCATTCCCCATCTTCGCACGGTCGGCGTGTCTTAGTTCTCATTCTCTCGTATACGTTTCGTTGTTGATAACAAGCTCATCCCCATTGAGAAAATAGAGCCTATCATCCGCCTCTTCAGCTTCCTCTTTGCTGCTGGCTTTCTTCCAATGTTGAGAGCTGATATTTCCTTGACTGCTACTTAGAACCAATGTCTTGTCTTCTTGAATCGTATAGCGATCGCAGCTTTCCAGCCATGCACCGTTATAGGTAAAAGGAACCGAACAATCACCATTCTCATCAAATTGGAGAATTTCGTCTCCATCGTCGTTTGCCCAAGTTCCAACAATCGACTTCTCGCCACATCCAACTAGACCAATCAGCGGGACAGAAGCCGCCGCAACGGCCATTTTAATTGCTGTTCTTCTCGAAAAAATTTGTGCATCCATCTTTGCTCCCAACAGACGACACCCGTACAAAACATAATTTGATTATCCGCATAAGGTTATTTAGCGCATTATCATTTGATTATGGTCCGGCGTATCCCGAGCATAAAGAAGAGCAAATGGCTCTATTAGGCTAAATTAATCTCTTGCCGAATCGCGCCTCGGGGCGAAGCAATTGAACTATGAACATCAAGCTGTAGCGATTGTTTGCCTCAAACAACGTAGATCGCAATGCATAGAAAATGGCGGTTAAGCGCATCTCTAACGCTTAACCGCCAACACGAACCAGCGACTAACGCGCCGCATCAATTGCGACCTTGCCGCTCTCCAGCACGTGGACGCGGCCGTCGGCGAGCATCTGCACGACCTCGGGATACAGCACGTGCTCAATCGCGTGGATGTGCTCCTCGAGCGTATCGACATCCCAGCCCTCCTCAACAGCCAGCGCACGCTGAGCGATGATGGGACCGTTGTCGTAGATCTCGTTGGCAAAATGCACGGTCACGCCGGTCACCTTGACGCCGCGCGCAAAGGCATCGTCAATCGCATGGGCACCGGTAAAGCTCGGCAGCAGCGCCGGGTGTAGGTTGACCACGCGGTTGGGAAACGCCGCTAACAATGGCGCGTGTACCATGCGCATGTAGCCGGCCATGACCACATACTCGCAGCCTCGCTCGAGCAGCTCGTGCGCGATAATCTCGTCGGCGGTGATAGGGTCAGCATAGACATCCTTGGAAAGGGTCAGCGTCTGGATGCCCGCACGCTCGGCGCGCTGCAAGCCCTTGGCCGAAGGACGGCTCGAGACCACAAGCTCAATCGAAGCATTGAGCTTGCCGGCGGCGATCAGGTCGATCAGCGCCTGCAGATTGGTACCAGAGCCGCTGATAAGCACGCCAATCTTGAGCGGCTCGGCCGTATCGGTGCCGGTCGGACGGGCGTAGGGCACAAAGCCCAGGCCCTCGGCGGCAGCCATCTGCTCGTTAGCGCTCATCGGAGTACACGACCTCACCGGAGCCCTCGACGCACTCGCCCACGCGGAACGGCTTCTCGCCCAGCGCGACCAGAGCCTCGGTCACGGCGGCCTCGTCCTCGGGGGCGACGATCAGGCACAGGCCGACGCCCATGTTGAAGGTCTTGCATGCCTCGTTGGGCGCGAGCTCGGCCTGACGCGACACGTAGGTGATGACGGGCGGAACATCCCAGCCCATCTCGGCGCCGTTGCGGGTGACCACAGCGTCGACGTCGTCGGCGAGCGCGCGGTTGAGGTTCTCGGTGATGCCGCCGCCGGTGATGTGGGCGATGGCGTGCACGTTGGCGCCACCGCGCAGCAGCTCCAGAATCGGCTTGACGTAGATGCGCGTAGGAGCCAGCAGAGCGTCGGCCAGCGAAGCACCGCCGAGCTCCTCGAGCGGACGGCTCAACTCCTCGGCCTTAGCGGCGGCCTCGGGCGTGCCCGGCTTGATGCCGTCGACACCGATGACCTTGCGCACGAGCGAGTAGCCGTTGGAGTGCACGCCAGTGGAAGGCAGGCCCAGGATCACATCGCCCGGGCGAACGTTCGCGGGGTCGAGCATCTTGGGACGGTCGACGACGCCCACGGTAAAGCCGGCGAGGTCGTAGTCGGCCGGAGCCATGACGCCCGGGTGCTCGGCCATCTCGCCGCCCACGAGCGCGCAGCCCGCGAGCTTGCAGCCGTCGGCCACGCCCTTGATGATCTTTGCCATGTGCTCGGCCTCAATGTGACCGATGGCAACGTAATCCAGGAAGAACAGCGGCTCGGCGCCCGAAGCCAAAATGTCGTTGACGCACATGGCGACCAGGTCCTGGCCCACCGTCTCGTGACGGTCCATGATCTGGGCGAGCACGAGCTTGGTGCCGACGCCGTCGGTGCCGCTAATCAGGATCGGGTCTTCCATATCCTTAAGCGCGGCGGCCGAGAACAGGCCACCAAAGCCACCGATGCCGCCGATAACCTCGGGGCGGTTGGTGTCCTTGACCATCTGCTTAATAGCGTCAACGGCGCGGCCGCCCTCGGCGGTATCGACGCCGGCGTCCTCGTACGTCACATGCTTGCTATCGCTCATCTGAGCCTTCCTCTCCCATTACCGTCCGCCGCCCGGGCGCCAAACGGTGCTCATGGTTGCGTTCATTTCGGCGCGCCATAACAGCACGCGCCGTCATATCAACAAAACAGCAGGTAAAACCTACCAAAATAAACCTGTCCCTAAATGGCAGGTTTTAGGCCTCGCCGTGCTCCTCTTCCCAGCTGCGGTCGTCGTATTTCTCGACCACGGCGTCGTCGTCAAAGTGCAGCGGCTTGTCCAGGTTGCGGGGCTTAAAGCCCTCCATAAACTTATCGCGGCCAAAGCTCTCGGGAATCGCCACGGGGTAGCGGCCGGTAAAGCACGCATCGCAGTAACCGCCCTTGGGCATGACCTTAAGCAGGCCCTCGACCGAAAGGAAGGCCAGCGAATCGGCGCCGATGTACTCGCAAATCTCGTCGACCGTCTTGTTGGCGCTGATGAGCTGCGACTGCACGTCGGTATCGATGCCGTAGAAGCACGGCCAAATGACCTCGGGCGAGTTGATGCGGATATGAATCTCCTTGGCGCCAGCGTTGCGCAGCATCTTGACGAGCTGCACCATGGTGGTGCCGCGCACGATGGAGTCGTCGATGACGACCAGGCGCTTGCCCTCGATGTTGTCGCGCAGCGGGTTGAGTTTCATGCGCACGCCCATGGCGCGCAGCTCCTGCGTGGGCTCGATAAACGTACGGCCCACGTAGCGGTTCTTGATGAGGCCCTCGCCAAAGGGAATACCGCTCTCGTGCGAATACCCCTCCGCGGGCGGCAAGCCGGAGTCGGGCACGCCGATGACCAGGTCGGCCTCGACGGGCTCCTCGTGTGCCAGCTGACGACCCATGTCGTAACGGCAGGCATAGACGCTCTTGCCGTTCATGATGGAATCGGGGCGAGCGAAGTAGACCTGCTCAAAGATGCAGTTAGCAGGCTCTTCGGCGGCAGGCACGCCCTGCTCGGACACAAGACCCTCGGCGCTGATGCGCAAGATCTCGCCGGGACGGACGTCACGGACGTACTCGGCACCCACGATGTCGAGCGCACAGGTCTCGGAGGCAACGACCCAGCCGCCGGCACGGGTGACATGGGTGGTGGCGTCGACTGTCGCGGCGCCGTCCTGCGACGGCAGCTGCGAAACGGATGCGGCATCGGCCTGGTCCAGGCCCTCGTCCACCAGCTTGCCCAGCACGAGCGGGCGAATGCCGTGCGGATCGCGGAAAGCGTAGAGCGCCTGCTCGTTGATGAGCGTCATGGCGTAGCCGCCGCGCACGAGCTCCATGGTCTTGCGAATGCCCTCACGCAGATGGCCCGTACGCTGAGTAAAGTAGCCGATAAGCTTAGTCGCGACCTCGGAATCCGAATTGGAGAGGAACGGCACGCCGAGCTCAATCAGCTGGCGGCGCAGCTCGTCGGTGTTGACCAGAGTGCCGTTGTGAGCAAGCGCGATAATGACGCTGTTGATGGTAGAAAGATGCGGCTGCGAGGCTTCCCAGCTCTTGGCGCCGGCGGTGCCATAGCGCACGTGGCCCACGGCCAGCTGACCGGAGAGCGTCGACAGGTCGGCGTTGGAGAACACGCGATCGAGCAGTCCCAGGTCCTTGCGAACCATAACCGTGCCGCCATCACCCACGGCGATTCCCGCCGATTCCTGGCCGCGATGCTGTAGCGCGCGCAGACCAAAGTACGTCAGTCGAGCCACGTCGCGATCGGGCGCCCACACACCAAAAATGCCGCATTCCTCATGCAGCTGGTCGGAGTCCAGATCATACGTCGACATGGTCTTCACCTGTCCCGCGGCGCGCTCGGCCGCGTGGATGGTTTCTTGAGACATGGCATCCCCTCAGAGCCTCGTTATTTGGCGTTACCTGCCCTATTATACGCACGGCAAGACAAGCACTCCCGCGCATGAGCAGCGCTTTTTAAAAGCCCACCGAGCTTATAATCCGTTTTGCAGCCAAACATTTTATTGGGCAACCGCCTCGGGGCCGACGATCCCGCATACTTTCGTTACGACGCGTCTCGCCCGCCGTTGGGGCTTGCATTGTTGCAATTGGGACGTTCGTCCTGTCTTTTGGCAGGTCGGCGGCGTATCCTTGTACCTACAGCAAAACGAGAAAGGTTATGTATGGATCGAAACGAACTCGACCCCAGCGTCCCCAGCGCCACGGAGGTCAAGAAGATCCCCCTCATCATTAAGGTGTACGCCGTCCTGTGCATCCTGTCCGGCGTGGGCACGCTCCCTTCGGTCGGCGCCTTTATGTGGCAGGTCATCACCGCGCTCATCAACGGCAACGCCGCCGCCAAGCTCGGCGACAACACGCTCGTCGCGGTCGGCCTTATCGTCGCCGGCATCATGCTCTCTGCGGCAAGCGCCGTCATCCTGATCATCTTTGGCCTGGACCTTATCAAAAACCAGCGCCGCAACGCCGCTCGCCTGTCCTATATCCTTATCGCGTTTACCGTCGTCGA
Source organism: uncultured Collinsella sp. (assembly GCA_905194675.1). Lineage (GTDB taxonomy): Bacteria > Actinomycetota > Coriobacteriia > Coriobacteriales > Coriobacteriaceae > Collinsella. The sequence continues at coordinate 20,141 of CAJJTG010000039.1, forward strand.
GCTTTTGGTTGACGTGATGCTCCAGGGCATCGGGCCCTTCTTGCTTCGCCCTGCCATCCAGCTCGGCATCCTCGTCGCGCTTTCGGCCACCGTCGACCCCACGCTGCGCCAGGAGCGCGAGCTGCAGCGCCGCCTGCAGGAGATGCTCGATCGCGACGCCGCCGCCGAGGGCATGCTCGGGCGCGATGAAACCGGCGAAGGCTACATCAAGCTCAACTACTTCAACCTGTTCTGGGTATTCTTTGTCTGCTGCATACTCGGCCTGATCGCCGAGGACATCTGGCACATGACGGTCGACGACCCGGGCGTCTACCAGAACCGCGCCGGCATGCTGTTTGGCCCCTTCAGCCCCATCTACGGATTTGGCGCCGTGCTCATGACCATGGTGCTCAACCGCTTCTATAAAAAGAACCCCATCATTATCTTTTTGGTGAGCGCCCTGCTCGGCGCAAGCTTTGAGGTCTTTGTGGGCTGGTTTATGCAGACCTCGTTCGGTGTGGTCTCGTGGAGCTACTCGCATATGAAGCTCTTTGGCATGCCCGATCCGCTCGCCGTCCTTACGGGCGGACGCACCTGCACGGGCTTTGCCTGCCTGTGGGGCCTGGGTGGCCTTATCTGGATCAAGCTGCTGCTGCCGAGGCTGCTCAAGCTCATCAACATGATTCCGTGGAAGAGTCGCTACTCGGCTACCGTCATCTTTACCGTCATTATGCTGGTCGACGGCGTCATGACGCTGCAGTCGCTCGACTACTGGTACCAGCGCGTCAACGGCACGGAGCCGGATATTCCCGTCGCGCAGTTCTACGGCAAGTATTTCGATAACGACTATATGGAGAACCGCTTCCAGAGCATGACCATGAGCCCCAAGGATGCGACGCGCGTGTAGCGCCCACCGCGCCCAAAACGCAAAATGCCCGCCGGTATCACACGTACCGGCGGGCATTTTTATAAACGACCCTTCTATCGACGCAAGCCTCTACGCCTCGCGCTCGACCTCACTCACGCATTCGTTCTTAATGGTGCCAACGAGCGCCTGCAGCGCATCGACCACGTGCGGGCGAATGTCCCCGCCAATGAGCACGAGCATGATGTCGTCACCTACGGCAAGCTCGCCGCTTGCCAGCCACACACGCACATAGCCGATACCCGGCATCGCACGCGTCGCCTCGATAGCAGCCTGCACCTTCTGAGCATCGAAGCCAAACACCATGCCGCCCACCTTATGCCCAGGCGCCACGCCATCGGTCTCGACTCCGCGCACCTC
>CAJJTG010000040.1 GCA_905194675.1 uncultured Collinsella sp.
CGCGGCATGCGCTCGCACGCCACCGAAAGGTCCATGTTCATGCTGCCGAACACCGCGACGATGCCGCAATCTGCCATGGAAACCTCCTCGTCCGCGGGCTCTGCACCCGCTGCCGGTCGTCGATCGTGCGCTCTCACGCCTCTATAACTTTAGTTCACTTTGATGTGGACGCGCGCTTGAGCTTGCGCCAGCAGCAAGCATTCACAGGAGCAGGCGGCTACAATAAAGGCGTGCTGATTATTCTCGTCATTTGGATGATGTTTTATGGAACAATTCCCGCGATCGAACTCGCGCAGCTCACGCCACTCGAGCGATCAACAGGCGCCGCACGAACGCTCGCGCGCCAGCCGCCAAACCTCCGAGCCGCGCCAAGCCGCAGACCCCCATCGCGCGTCTGCCAACAAGGGCGCCCACGCCAGCAGCGCCACAAAAGAGCAGGTGCCCGCGCGCCCCAAATCTCGGTATATCCCCGCCCTCGACGGTCTGCGCACGCTCGCCGTCGTCGCGGTGGTGCTCTATCACCTCAACCTCACTTGGGCGCAGGGCGGCCTGCTCGGCGTCACGATCTTCTTTGTGCTTTCGGGCTATCTGATCACGCGTTTGCTGCTCAACGAAGTCGCCAAGACCGGCCGCATCGACCTCAAGAGCTTCTGGATCCGCCGCATCCGTCGCCTGGTCCCCGCCGTGGTGACCGTCGTGGTGGTGACCTGTGCGCTGTGCACCGTCTTCAACCACGTGATGCTCACCAAGATGCGCCCCGACATCCTGCCGTCGCTGCTGTTCTTCAACAACTGGTGGCAGATCGCCCAAAACGTCTCGTACTTCAACGCCCTAGGCGACCCCTCGCCGCTTACGCACTTTTGGTCGCTCGCCATCGAGGAACAGTTCTACCTGGTTTGGCCCCCGCTGCTGCTCGCTATGGTATCCATGCACATGAGCAAGCCCAACACGCGCCGCATGGTTCTGGGCCTGGCTGCTGTCTCCGCCATCGCCATGATGGTGCTCTATAACCCCGCCGCCGACCCCAGCCGCGTGTACTACGGCACCGACACCCGCGTGTTCTCGCTGCTGCTGGGTGCCTGGATGGCCTTTATCCCCGATCGCGACCTGGCGCCGGTGCGTCTCGTTCATCGTTTGGGGCTCAATCGCCTGGCTGGCGCCGCCAAGCACGGCAAGAACGCCGAGGGCAAGCCTGGCGAGAAGGCCGACGAATCAGCCGAGACCGCCCCGGCACAGCCGAGCGCCCTCGTGCGCTTTTGGTCCTCGCCCGCATCCATCGATGTATTGGGCGTCGTGGGTCTGGTTGGCCTTGCCGCCATGGTCGCGCTCACCAACGGCTACACCGCGTTCCAGTATCGCGGCGGCACGCTGTTATGCTCCATCCTCACGCTCATGGTCATCGCGGCCTGCGTGCAGCCCCAGGGAATGGTTGCCCGCGCGCTGTCCGCCGAGCCGCTCGTGTGGGTTGGCAAGCGCTCATACAGCATCTACCTGTGGCACTATCCGCTGCTGTTGCTTATGAACCCGGTCGCCAACATCAACGATACACCGTGGTGGCAGTACATTTTGCAGGTGCTGTTGGTGGTCACCGTGGCCGAATGCTCATATCGCTTTATCGAGACGCCGTTTAGAAAGGGCGCCTTTGGGCGCACCGTATCCGAGTTCCGCGACGGCACCACCACGCCCGCCAACTGGGTACGCGCGCACGTCCCTGCCTGCGCAGCCTGCGCTGTCGTGTTGGTCGTTGCACTGGGCGGCCTGATCTTTGTGCCCGAGACGTCTGCGCTGAGCGGCGAGGGCGCCGAAGTCCTCAACAAGGAAGCCAAGAACACCGCGCCCACCGACCAGCAGGCGGCCGACGACACCGACAAGGACAACGACGGCTTCCCCGATGGCTCCTACGATCTGCTTATGATCGGCGACTCCGTGTCGCTGCGTGCCGTGGACACCTTTGACGGCGTGTTCCCGCACAGCCATATCGATGCCGAAAAGGGCCGCCAGTTTGATGCGGGCCGTGCGACATTTGAGGGCTATCTCCAACAGAACCTTGCTGGCAAGATCGTGGTCTTTGCACTGGGCACCAACGGCTTGGTAACCGACGACCAGATTGACGCCATCATGGCCGATGCAGGAGATAAGCGTATTGTGGTGTTTGTGAACACGCGCAGCCCGCAGCCGTGGGTTGGCTCTACCAACCAGGCCATCGCCAACGCCGCTACGCGCTACAAGAACGTGCGCGTTATCGACTGGTACGGATACAGTGCCAATCGCAACGACTTGTTCGATGGCGATGGCACGCACCTGTCGACCACTGGCGTAACTGAGTACCTCAACTTGATTCACGATGCAGTCAAGAAGGACCTGCCCGTGCATCCCGAGGATCACGTCAACGATCCGCAGCCGGCGGCCGTCAAGTCTGCCACCGACGCGCTCGTCAATGCGCTCGCTCTCAAGCCGCACAAGCTGGGCACCGACAAGTAACCTGCAGCGCAAACTCCCCCCCCTCCGGCAGTTAGGGACGTTCCTTATGTGCCGGCACCTAGGGACACTCCTGACACAGCCGAGGAACGCCCTCCTTGCGACCGAATTCTGGACGCCTCGCCACCCCGAGCGTTGTTTCCAAGCCCACACCCGCAGCAAGCAACCCAAAATTACTCTTTTCGAGCCGGCTCCAAGAGGTCGTGGACAAAAAGAGGCAAATATGAGTACTGTTACAATTTAAGTAGCAGGCAAAACCACCCAAAATGGCGCCCATGCGGTAGCGCGCGACCCTTCCAGTTGACCAGAATGGCCGGCTTAGGACTTGGAGCTCCGCTTTTAATGAACAGATTTTTAGATATGTTTATTATTTTCTTAGTTGTAAATGCTATCGGCCAGGCAACAGTACTCATATTTGGCATTTTTTGTCCACCCGCATATTACTAACCCCCTATAACAGGCAAAATACAGGCCGCAACCCATGGCGGCGGCCTGTTTGGAGTCCAAAAGAGGCGCTAAGCGCTGTAACCCATCGCCTGCAGGACAAACATGACGACCGTGAGCACCGTAATCACGGCGATAGTCGCCCACGTGAGCACATTCCACACGCGGCCGTTGCGGTTAGTGCCCATAATGTGACGGTCAGCGGCAATAACCACCTGGAACACCAGAACCACGGGCAGCAGCACGCCGTTGATGACCTGCGAGGTCATCATAATCTGGAACAGATCGACGCCAGGCATGAGCACCAGCACGGCAGAGATGCCGATGATGGCCGTAATGATGCCGCGATAGACCGGGGCCTCGTCCCAGCTGCGATCGGCGCCGCGCTCCCAACCAAATGCCTCGCAGATGGCACTCGACGTAACGCCCGGCAGCACGCAGGCGGCCAAAAAGCTCGCTGCGACCAAGCCCGAGGCAAATAGCACCGTGGACCACTGGCCCGCGATGGGCTCCAGCGCGCGGGCGGCATCGGCGGCATCGCTAATCTGAATACCCGCCGGGAACAGCACCGTACCGGTCGTGATGATAATGAAGCCCGCAATGATATCAGCAGCGATCGAGCCGCTCACGGTATCAATACGCTGCAGCACGATGTCGTCCTCGCCCGCATTCTTATCGACCACGTTGTTCTGAGCCAAGAAGATCATCCACGGTGCGATGGTGGTACCGATTGTTGCGACCACGAGCGACACGTAGCTGGGGTCGTTTTGAATATTGGGGACGACCAAGTCGACCGCGACCTCGCCCCAGTTGGGGCCGGCCATAAACGCGGCGACGATGTACGTCACGAACACACAGCTTACCAGCAGCAAAATCTTCTCTATGCGCTGGAAACTACCCGACATGGTAAGCATCCACACCAGCAGCGCCACGAGCGGCACCGAGATGCTCGCCGGAACGCCAAACAGGGCAAGACCACTCGCGATGCCCGCAAATTCCGAAATGGTCACAGCCGTGTTGGCGATCAACAGCGCCGCCATGGCCAACACGCTCTTGCGCACGCCAAAGCGCTCGCGAATGAGCGATGCCAGGCCCTTGCCCGTGACGCAGCCGCAGCGCGCCGCGGTCTCCTGCGTCACGATGAGCAGCACAGTCATGACGGGAAGCATCCAGAGCATTTTGTAGCCATAGCTGGCGCCCGCGCTGGAATACGTTGCAATGCCGCCGGCGTCATTGCCCGAAAGCGCCGCCAGCAGACCGGGGCCCATAGCGCCAAAGATGGCCGCGATGGTCAGCTTTTGCTTGGTGCCCGACTTTTGCTTGGTATTTTGCACGCGACCACCTAACCCATGACTGACATGGCGAGCAGCACCGCGGCGATGCAATACGCCACACACGAGATCATGACGGCAATGACGTTCATGGCGGTGCCCGACGTGTTGAGGTCATGCTCGTCACGCCAGAACAGCACCATCAGGTAAATCACGGCACTCATGTTGCCAACCAGGCAAATGATGGCAGCGATATTAAAGCAGCCGGTAAAGAGTTGCTCCTCAAACATGGACGCATCGGGGAACGCAGCGGTGCGCACCAGCTGGGAGCACAGGTAGGTCACGAGTGACAGAATCAGGCCCATGCCCGTGCTCTGGAAGAAGAACCCCAGATACGGCTTGGGCTCGTCGTCGTGACCGTCATACTCCAGGAAGTAGTTCTTGACGAACGACACCATGCGCGAGGCCGCCAGCAGCACGAGCGGCATGGCGCACATGGGGAACACCACCAGATGCGCGGAGCCGAGCGCCGTTCCCAGCACGGTCGCTATAATGCACGACGCGATGCCCCATACAACAACCCAGTACTGGCGATGCACGAACCAGCTGAGCACGTTCGTCGAGTCGTCCGACGCGCTATCGCCCGAGCCGACACCGGCGATCTGCAGGTCCTCCTGATGCTCCTCGGCGATAACGTCCATGGCGTCGTCGAAGGTCACGATACCAAGGATATGACGATTCTCGTCGCAGACGGGGATGGCGACCAGGTCGTACTTGGTCATCTCGTCCGTTACGTCTTCCTGGTCGTCGTCGGGCGACACATAAACCAGGTCGCGATAGGCCAGCTGGCCCAGCGTGGCGTCGCGATCGGCCACGATCAGCGTGCGCAGCGAAAGCACGCCAGTCAGCATGCCGCTCGGATCCTCGGTATAGACGTAGTAGACGCTCTCGAAGTCCTCGTCGAGCTCGCGAATCGCCTCGATGGCATCACCGACCGTTGCCGTCGCGGGCAGGGAGACAAACTCCGAGGTCATGATGCGGCCGGCGGTGTTGTCCTCATACCCCAGCAGATTACGAATCGCCTTCTCCTCCTTGACGCCCATCAAGCGCAGGAGCTTCTCGGCCTTCTCATAATCGAGCTCGTCGATCAGGTCGGCAGCGTCGTCCGGGTCCATCATGGCCAGCATCGACGATGCGTCGGTGTCGGACAGGCCCTCGAGCATCTCGGTCATAAGCTCGTCGTCATCGAACTCCGAGATGGCCTCGGCGGCCTGGGCAGTATCGAGCTGCGCAAACACCTGCGCACGCAGACGCGGGTCGAGCTGCTCGATAATGTCGGCGATGTCGGCAGGGTGCAGCTCGCCGAGCGTCTTGTGCGACACCGAGAGTTGAATGTTCTTGGTCGAGCGGTCGAGCAGGTCCATGTAGGACCAAGCGATGATATCCTCACTGAGCGGCTTGCCCAGGTGCTTCATAAAGCCTTCGACGATATGCTCGAGCGCGGGGCTGATGGCGCGTAGCAGACCGCGGGCACCGACCTCGGCGCCCAGCAGGCGCAGCTGGTTTTCGCCCGACATGGAAAACTTGATGTCGTTTACGCGCACGACCTTCATGCCCTGCGTGTCGACAATCTGCTTGTTGAGCACGTCGCGGGCAAGCAAGAGTTCGGTCGGCTGCAGGTACGAAAAACGGATTTCGGTGGCCGACGTCTTAAGGTGTACACCCGTCTCGTCGATACGGTCGACCCATTTGCGCCAGCTGATCATAAACGGCGTCTTGCCGGGACCGCGGAACGCGAGCGACGTCACGTGCGGAAAAACTTCGCCGGTAGCAATACCAAAATCGTTGACCACGCCGAGCTTTTCGCCGTCGACGTCCAAGACCGGCAATTTGAGCATCTCACTCAGATAATTCAATGGTGCTCCCCATCATTATTCCTCCGGACGCGGCCGCGCGTGCGGCGTCCGGGGGCTTCTGGATATGTATACGCATGCGCGGGCGGCACGCCGCTCGACGCTTACACCCCGTGCATGCGCAAAAAGCACCTGCATGGGGTCATCGACTGTATGGTCGAGGTTTGGATTTCACCTGTAACCTTTCTCTTGACCCTCATTAACCGCAGTAACTATAGCATCAGCATCGCCCTGCGGCATCGAATTTATGCGCTGCACATTGCAGGCATACCAAACGCTGACGCATCCGTGACATAGCCATTGGGGACGTTCTTAAACGACTACCCAATGACTACTCTGTGGTGTCATCGTCCTCGGCAAGTTGGGGGAACACGGCGTCCTTGGACATGGTGACCTTCGTCAGCGAGGTGAGCTTTTTGCTCAGCGACGTGTCCGTCTTGACCAGGTCGCTGAGCGTCACGATCTTGTAGCCGTCGGCGACAAGGCCATCGATAATCTGCGGCAGCGCCTCGAGCGTCTGCTCGGCGCATTCGTCTCTATCGGTGAGCAGCACGATATTGCCCGGCGTCACCGAATCGAGCACCGTTGAGACCTGCTCGTCGGCACCGTTGAGCAGCCAGTCGCCCGAGTCAATATTCCACGAGACCACGGCGGAGACCAGGTCCATCGCATCAATCCAGTTTTGCTCGTCAAAGGCAGCGTAGGGAGCACGCAGCAGCATCGTCTTCACGCCGGTCGCCGACTTAATCGCGTCGGTGCCTTTCGTGATCTGCTCGCGTACCGCCTCACGGTCCTGACCCTTGAGCGAATCGTCGCTGTAGCTGTTGGATCCGATTTCGCACCCGGCATCGACAATCGCCTTGGCCGTGGCAGGCGAGGCCTCGGCCGCATCGCCCGAAAGGAAGAACGTCGCGGTGACGCCCTTTTCCTTGAGTACCTGCAAAATCTGCTTGGTCGCTCCGCTCGGGCCCTCATCAAACGTCAGCGCCACGTACTTTTCGTTGCCCTTGGGCGCCACGCTCGCGCACGCAACGACGCAATCGGTAGCGGGCACAACCTCGCCGCGGTCCTGCGTCTTACCCGATTGCTCGCCGACCCACACCTCCGAGCGGCCCTGGACACCCCACGTCTGCACATACTCGATAGCGCCCGTGCCCTCGACCTTGAGCTTGGGCTCGATAACCGTAGCCTGAACCTCGTGCTTCTCGTAGGTGTTACGGCCATCCTTGACCGTCACCTTCTCGCCGCCCTCAAGTTCGCGGCTTTTCCACTTACCCTGTTTTATGCGCTTGCCGTCCACCTTAACCGACAGCTTTTCGCCGCCATGGCGGGTCAGCACGCTGTCATCGACGGCCAGCAGGTCGCCTGCGTCGTAGGTGTCAGTCAACTCCTGGTCGTCGATGAGATTCTGCAGCGTAGAGCCGACGCGCACCGCGGTCTTCTGGCCGTTGAGCTCCACGTCCACGCTGCGGTTGACGTAGCCCACGACGGCAGCGATAAACAGCACGAGCGCGCAACCCACGGCGATGAGCGCATAGGGCAGACGGGACGGTCGGCGCGGCGAGCGCCCGTTGCCGATGCGCGCACTGCGATCGCTAAACCCGCGGCTATGGTTGAGGTACATCGCGCCGGGCTTACGGCGACGGCGGCGCTGACCGCTGGGCAGCTGCCCCAGGTCGCGGCGCGCCGTCGGACGCGCACCCGAGCGCCCGTTTAAGTTGGATCCATTTTGGCGCATGTGCCCTCCCCCATAAACACAGCAAGCCGGAGCAACAGGTCTCCGGCTTGCCTCCCATCATTTGGTACGTCGCTATTTTGTAGCTTTTGACAAGCCTCCGCTCGCCTTTTGGTATTCGTCCTTAAAGGCCTTGAACATGCCGCGCGTCTTGCCGAGCTGCTTGCCCAGTGCGCGGCTGCCCTTGTCCACGGCAACCGATCCCTTATCGTCGAGTACCTTGGCGCCCTTTTTGACCTTATCGCCCACCACGACGCTGGCCTCGGCGGCCTTGGCAGCCGCACCGCCCGAATACCCGAGCGACTTGACCTCGTCCGAGACGACCATCGCGCCGTTCTCGTAGCCGCGCAGCATCGTCGGTGGCACCTGCGTGTCGCCCACCAGCACGCTCGAAGCGGCACCGGCGGTCACATAGAATGCCTGCACGACACCCGAGCGTGGCTTGAACTCAACGTCCGAGCAGTAGCCCACGACATCGCCCGATTCCGTGCGCACGTCCATACCGACCCAGATGATGCAATCGTCCAGGTTGATGTCGAGGCGCTTGGCGGCGGCAGCATCGTACGTGTCCTTGACGTCATCGACCGCAATGGCACCCTCGTAGACACCAATGGCGTCGAGCGCTACGAATCGGTCGGGGCGCTCGATCATGCCCGCGATATCGGACTGGCGGACCATAAAGCCGACCACGCGCGTACCGCCCGGGGTAAAGACCGGAAAGTGAATCTTTCCGAGCTTTTTAGGGCTGCGCGGCGTGCCGTCCTTTTTGGTGCGCTTGTCCTCGGTAGGCTTGCGATAAATCTTGGCGCCGACAAAATCCCCGGCGCGCATTATGCCTCGGTCGAGGGCTCCGCAGCCTCGGTATCAGCCTCGACGGCGTTCTCGACCACGACGTCGGCGGCAGGCGTCACGTTGCCACCCGAAATGGCGTCGTTGAGCTGCTCGCGCAGCTGGTCCATGCGCTCGCGGGCCAGGTCGACCTTGGCGCGCAGGTCGTCGGTCTTGGCGTCGACCATCGGGCCAAAGTCATTCACCGCAGCACGGGCCTCCTCGGCGCTGTGCTCGTAGGTGTCACGCATATTGTCCCAAGCGTCGTTGGCGATATCGGCAGCCATGGCGCGGGTCTCGGCGCCCGAGCGCGGGGCCAGAGCAACGCCGACAATAGCGCCGGCAGCGGCACCAAAAAGTGCGCCGGAGACAAAGCTGAAAGTCTTACCCATGATCATTCCTCTCCTGCGGGCACGTCGGTGCCCACCGTTTGAATGCTGTCCATTATACCCGCAGCGCATCACTTGCCGCTCCGCTCATCTGCGTACGGCAAAGGCGCAGGTACGTGATGGTGATAAACGCGTAGACCTACTCCTGAGGCATAGCCGGCATGGCCACCGTGGCACCCGGGTCCTCGCCGGCGCCGTCCACGAGCGGCAGGCCGCCCTCATGCGCAGGTCCCGCCGAAACCGTCGCCGCACCGCCAAAGACGGCAGCGGAAGCCTCGTGGTTTTCGGCAACCGCGCCCTCGGTATCAATCGCCACCTGGGGCTCGTCGTCAAAGTTGGGGACGCCCTGGGGCTCGGTGGGAACGGGCTCGGCGGTCGCATCGGCAACAGGCTCGGCGTCGACCGGCACATCACCCTCGTCAGCGCCCTCGTCCTCGGCAGCATCTTCGCCGTTCGCAGCGGCGACGGCCTCGTGAGGATCCTTGCCCTCGGCCTCGGCGCGCATGCCCAGCACCAGGTTGCGCAGGCCCGCGACCGTACCGTCCACATCGGGAGCCGGCTGGTCGGCGTGCAGGTACGCCCAATCCATCATAAAGGTCGCCGACGACAGCGCACCAATGGCCAACGCGTCATCGGGACACGAAAGCTCAACCTCAAAGACGCGCTCGTCGTGCTCGCTCACGCGCGTGCGACCGCACGAGATGCTGCCGGCAAGACCGGTCTCGTTCATGAGCTCGACCGTCACGTGCTCTAGCAGGTGGCAAAGCTCAGTCTGGCCCATGCAGTCCTGGAATTCGCGACCGGAATCGCCCAGGCACAGGTGCTTGGCAATCGCAGGCACCAGGTAGTACACGCGCGCCGTGGCCTCGATGTCCTCCGAGGTCATGAGCGGCATGCCGGGGTTCACCAGCACATGCGCGCAGATCTTGTCCTCGCTGACGGTGACCTTAAGGATGTTGAACAGGCCTGCCATAACTCTCCCCCACTCGTCCTTGCCCTACTCGTCGCCATCGTGCGGATCCGCAGAGCCCGCACCCGACGCCGCCGGCTTCTCTGCCGAGGACTCGGAATCCTTCTTATCGGTTTCGGCCGGAGCGATCACGCGAATGAGCGAGATGCGCTGGCCACGCATCGACTGCACCTTGAACTTGTACCCCGCAACCTCAAACACCTCTCCGATGTCGGGCACCGAGTCGCAAAGCTCCAAAATCCAGCCGGCGATGGTCTCATAATCATCGCTTTCCTCGAGCGGCCAACCAAGCTCAATCGCGTCATCGCACGAAAAACGCCCATCGACGAGCCACTCACGGCGCGAGAGACGCGTGAGGTACTTGTTGTCGGGGTCGAACTCGTCCTCGATCTCGCCGACGATCTCCTCGACGATATCCTCGATGGTGATGATGCCGGCCGTGCCGCCGTACTCGTCCACGACGACCACGATCTGGTCGTGCGAGGTCTGCATCTCGGACAGCAGCGGCAGGATGTCCTTGGTGTCGGGCACAAAGGTGGCGTCGCGCAAAAAGCCGGCGATGGGCTGGTCGCCCTTGCCGTCGAGCGCGGGCTGAATCAGGTCCTTAATGTGCGCGATGCCCGCGACGTTGTCGGGATCCTCGTGATAGACGGGGATGCGGCTAAAGCCGGTCTGGCGCATGGTGGACAGCACGTCGGCGACCGTCTCATCGTCCTCGCACATGGTGGTGTCCACGCGCGGCACCATGACCTCGCGGGCAACGGTGTCGCCCAGGTCAAAGATCTCGTGGATCATGCGCTTTTCCTCGTCGAGCAGGTCGTCCTGCTCCGAGACCATGTACTTAATCTCTTCCTCCGAGACGTTCTGGCGGTCGTCGGCGCTCTTGATGCGCAGGATGCGGGCCAGGCCATCGGAGCAAGCGCCGGTCAACCACACGAGCGGACGGGCAATCTTCTGGAACACGGAAAGCGGGCCCACGACCTGCTTGGACACGCCCTCGGCATTGGCCAGGCCGATGCGCTTGGGGACGAGCTCGCCGATCACGATGGACACGAAGGCGACCGCGACGGTGATGATGACCGGCGCCAGGCCGCGCGCGATAGCGGAGAGCGGCGCGATGCCAAAGCTCGCGAGCCACGTGGCGAGCGGGTCGGACAGACTCGTCGAGGCGACGGCGGACGAGGCGAAGCCCACGAGCGTGATGGCGACCTGGATGGTGGCGAGCAGCTGGTCGGAGTCGGCAGCCAGCTTAATGGCACGCTCGGCGCGCTTGTCGCCTTCCTCGGCCTCGTGCTCCAGCACGGCGCGCTTGGCCGTGGTGAGCGCCATCTCGGACATAGAGAAGTAGCCGTTGATGAGGGTCAAAACGAGGGTGGTGATAAGGGAGATGGTTATGTCCATCGGGAGTTTCTCGAACCTCCAAGATTCGGGACGTCAGGTCAAAACGTTGATGGCGGATAGGGCAGTTGCACCCGGCGGGCGCCCGGACGGGCCCGCGGGCGCAGGCGCGATCGCTAGATTACGAAGAGGATCACCGCCATGAACTGGAAGATACTGCCGGCGAGCACCCACAGGTGAAACACACTGTGCAGGTAGCGCACGTTTTTGGCGATATAGAACGGCACGCCCGCGGTGTAGCACACGCCGCCGACAGCGAGCAGGGCAAGCGCCACGGGGTTGAGCAGCGCCACAAGCTCGGGCAACTTAAAGACGACGAGCCAGCCCATCAGCAGATAGACCAGGCCGCTTACCCAGTGCGGTTGACGCTCGCGCATAAAGCACTCGAGGGCAATGCCGATAATGGCGATGGCCCACACGGCAAAGAACAGCATAGGGCCGCCGTCGTTTGCGAGTGTGATGAGGCAAAACGGCGTATAGCTGCCGGCTATGAGCAGGTAGATGCAGCTGTGGTCGATGATGCGAAACACGCGCTTGGCGCGCGCGGGCTGAATCGCGTGATAGAGCGTGGAGGCGAGGTATTCGAGAATAATGCTGACGCCATAGACGATTGCCGCGGCCATGTGGGCCGGGCCGCCGCCGCGCAGGGCAGCAAATACGATCAGGAGCACCAGGCCCGCGATACCCAGCAGGCAGCCGACACCATGGGTGACGGAGTTCATGATCTCCTCTCCCACCGTGTAGTGCGGAATGGCCGCGGTCTTGGGCCGCGGCTTGGAACTGTCGCTCGAATCGGACATGCCGGTTACATCCTCCAATGTAAAGAGTTCTCAACACTATATCAAAGCGTCTGGGTACGTGCGAAATTTGCACCATACGTGTCCCTTTGTTTACCCATTCTTTGCTTGTTGACGCATCAACGGCGAACATCCATAATGCGCTTGTTTTAAATGTTGATGTATTAACATCTATAAGGAGAATACCGCATGGCTCAAAACGCACATTCCCATCGAAAGCTCAAGATAGCCGGCATCGTTGCACTGGTGGTTGTCATTGCGCTGTTCGGATTTGCCGGCAACTTTCTGTTTGACTTCGCGCTGAATCCCCGCGCGCCATACACCATGAAGATGATGCAGGACGGCAAGGACGACAAAGAAGGTGAGCAGCCGGATGCCGAGGACACCGAGGCGCGGGCATGGTTTAAAAAGAATCGCGAGAGCAGCAGCCTCACCGCAGATGACGGAACCGAGCTCTCCGCTTGGTATTTTGCCGCCTCGGAGAACACCCACGATTACGCCGTCTGCCTGCATGGATATACCGACGAGCCCATCGGCATGGCCCGATACGTCAAACGATTCCACGACCGCGGCATGAACGTACTCGCACCCGCCGCCCGCGCCCACGAGCGCTCCGGCGGCGACTATATCGGCATGGGCTGGCCCGAGCGGCTCGATGTCGTTGCATGGATTGGGCGGATCGTTCAGGCTGACCCCGAGGCGCGCATCCTGGTCTTTGGCGAGTCGATGGGTGCGGCAACCGCCATGGACGTCGCGGGGGAATCTCTGCCCGCAAACGTGAAATGCATTATCGAGGACTGTGGTTATACGAGTGTTTGGGACGAGTTTTCTCTGCAGCTCAAGGACGTGTTCGGGCTGCCCAGCTTTCCCTTGCTCGATGTAGCAAACTTGGTGTGCAACGTGCGCGCAGGCTACGACTTTCATAAGGCGAGCAGCGTGGAACAGCTCAAGCGCGCGACGGTTCCCATGCTTTTTATCCACGGTGACCAAGACACCTTTGTACCGTACAGCATGCTCGACCAAAACTACGAGGCGTGCGCCAGCAAGGTTAAACAGAAGCTCACTATCCACGGCGCCACCCACGCCAAGAGCGCGCAAGTCGACCCCGAGCTCTACTGGAATACGGTCGACGACTTCCTCGGCGAGTATTTTTAGGCAAATAGCACGGTTTACTGGTCTATCTGACTCCCTAGCACTTCCGAAAAGCCGCCCGTGGGCACTGTGCTCGCGGGCGGCTTTTACTAACGTTGCACTACAAAAGCGCTTGATATGTCCAATGGTTAGGTGCTACTTGACCTCGATGAGCTCGTACTTGCTCGTGCCCAGGCCGATCTTCTCGGCATGCGCGATGCACGCGCGCCAGTCGGTGTCGGGATGCGTGATGCAGAAGGGATCCTTGGCCTGCTCGCCCTCCAGATGCTCGTGATTATGCTCCATCTTGGCCGCGCTGTCGGTAAGCTCGGTGTTAGGCAGCGGCTCGGACGCCAGGACGGCGTCGGCGCAGGCCTGGTCGATGGCGACCGGGTCGAAGCTCGCGAACATGCCGATATCGTTGACGATAGGCGTGTCGTTTTCGGGATGGCAGTCGCAGTTGGGGCTGATATCCATGGCAAGCGAGATGTGGAAGCTCGGGCGGCCGTCGACGACGGCTTTGGTGTACTCGGCGATCTTGTAGTTGAGTACGTCGGCCGCGGCATCATAGTCGGGCTTGATGCAGTCCTGGTTGCACGCCGCAATGCAGCGTCCGCAGCCCACGCAGCGATCGTGGTCGATGGCAGCCACGTGAACCGTGCGAGTGCTGCCGTTGGCAAGCTCGCGCTCACGCGTACCGTCAAACGTGATGGCGCTGTGCGCGCATATCTTCTCGCAGGCACGGCAGCCAACGCAGTTGGTGGTATCGACGCTCGGCTTGCCAGCGGCGTGCTGCTCCATCTTGCCGGCACGGCTACCGCCGCCCATACCCAGGTTCTTCATGGCACCGCCAAAGCCGGCCTGCTCATGGCCCTTAAAGTGGGTGAGGCTAATCACGATGTCGGCATCCATGAGTGCCTGGCCGATCTTTGCCTCGCGCACGTACTCGCCGCCCTCGACCGGGACGAGCGCCTCGTCGGTGCCCTTGAGGCCGTCGGCGATGATGATCTGGCAGCCCGTGGCGTACGGGGTAAAGCCGTTCTGGTAGGCGGTGTCGATGTGCTCGAGCGCATTTTTGCGGCTACCCACATAGAGCGTGTTGCAGTCGGTGAGGAAGGGCTTGCCGCCCAGCTCCTTCACGACATCCGCGACGGCGCGGGCGTAGTTGGGGCGCAAAAAGCTCAGGTTACCCAGCTCGCCAAAGTGAATCTTGATAGCGACGAACTTGTTCTCGAAGTCGATCTGCTCAATGCCGGCGCGGCGAATGAGGCGTTTGAGTTTGTCGAGCTGGCTCTCGCGAGCATGCGTGCGCAGGTTGGTGAAGTACACCTTTGCCGGTGCTGCGGGTGCGGTTGCGGTCATAGATCTATCCCCTCGGTCTATATGGCGTTACAGACATAGAGGATGGTACCCGTTGAAGTGGGGTTGAAGTCAAGCGCAACGCCGAGTCGCTAGGCACTCATTGGGGACAGACTTAAATGAGTGCTTGCCGCCCGGCCAGCGAGCCGGCGATCCGGCAAAGACTGTCCCCAACGACTAGTCGTTTAAGAACGTCCCCAATGACTACTCCTGCACCTTGAGGGCTTCGGCCAGGCTGACGCGCTTGATAGAGCGCGTGTGCAGCAGCGCCACGACCAGGTAGGTCGCAAAGCCGATGCCGATGCATGCAGCCATGGACCAAGCGGGCACGTAGATCTCGATATTGCCGTTGTAGGCGAGCAGCATCGAGCGGAAGATGGCCGTGAGCGAGCCAATAATGACCGGCAGGCTCAGCACGAGCGACGCCGCCACGCACAGCGTGATCGAGCGGATGTACAGATGCGAGATCTCGCTATCGCGATAGCCAAAGACTTTCATGTAGCTGATCGAACGGGCGCTGTGGTCGATCACCGCCTTGGTCAGCAGGTACATAAACAGCAGGAAGATAAACACCGCGAGCCCGACCATCATGCCGATCATTTTGCTCATCATGCCGATAAACTGGTCACCCACGGCGCGCATGTCGTCGGGCGTGGTGTCACCGGCAAAGTAACGAGCATCGAGGTCGAGCTTCTCGTCGCTCACATAGCCGTTAAAGTAGGCGGCGTCGTTGCCGAACAGCTCGTTAAAGTCATCGATGCTCATATAGATATTCATGTCCGACTTTGAACCCCAGATGCAGTCCTTACCCGCGTACTCAAGAGAATAATCCCGAGCCTCGTACTTGTCGCGAAGCTCGACCTTCTGGCCCTCGCTCCAGCCAAACTTATCGAGCAGACCGCCGCCAAAGACGACGCGCCCGTCGCCGACGTTGAGGTCTTTCCAATAGCGCGAATGAGATGAAATGCCGTAGACGGAAATCGTCTCCTCGCCATTACCATCGCCGCGGTCGTATTGCAGCTGGTAAACGGCATATTTCTCGGCCTGCGCGATTGCGCCCGCGCCGTTGTCGGTCGTGTTGATCGGGTGAATGTCGTCGTTGTCGGTGTCGATCTTAGAGGCCTTGTCGATCAGGTCGATGGCCTCATCGCGGTCGCAGCCGAGGGCATCGGCAAGATCGTCGAGGCGTGCGTAGAGCGCATCCTTCTTGTCCTTGACCTTAGCAAGCGCATCCTGCGCTGCAGTCAGGCTCTCGGCAGACGGAGATGCGGTCGCGGCATCGGCTGCCGTCTGCGCCGCATCGGCCGCGTCGTCAAGCTCGTCATCGGCATCCTGGGCGGCGGAGAGCAGCGCGCCGTCAATCGACTGCAAGCGCTCGAGCGCCGACCACTGCTCGCGCTCCTCGGCAGTGCCCTCGAGCTCCAGCGGCGCCTTGAGTGTGTACTGATGCTCGGCGACCAGGCTCGTCTCGAGGTTGTCCGCGTAGTGCGTCATCGTGGGCAAAATCGCCAGGCCAAAGAGCAGCAGCAGCGAGGCGAATGCAATGCCCACGAAGAGCGTGGCGAAGTTGCCCAGGTTGCGCAGGAAGACGCGCAGGCGGAAGCGCGAGACAAAGCCCATGCGCTCCGGCAGCTGCAGGCCGCGCTTGGTGCCCGATTTGCCGCTCGCCTCGTGACGAAGGAACTGCAACGGCGTCTTGCCCATCTTGCGAAGCAGGCCCACCAGCGTGATGAGAATGAGCGCGGCGGCGGGAACCACGGCGCACTTCACAAAGATCTCCCAGCTCCAGTACACCTGGAAGGGCGGCAGGCTGTACGAGCCGTAGTAGAGACCGCGCATGGGCTCGGTAAAGAACGCAACGCCGAGAGCGGTGCCCAGTAGCGCCGCGGCCACGCCTACGATGGCGGGAAGCGCTAGGTAGTGCAGCACGATTTCGCGACGGCGATAGCCGCTGGCGAGCAGCGTGCCGATAATGGCGCTCTCCTCCTCGATGGTGGCGTCGGTGAGCACCACAAAGACAAACGCCATGATCACGATGATGATGTCGAGCAACGTCATCCACATCATGGAGTCGCCGTCCACGTCGTCGCGCGCATAGCCAATGCCCTGATTGGAATCGGCATCGATCAGATCGTCCACGCGCGCATCGGCATCGGTCAGCGCCTCGACCATATCCTGCTCCGCATCGATGCGATCCGCGGTGGGGAGATCGCGATCGGTAAAGGTAAAGGAGTAGGTGTAGGCAGGCGCGCCGCCGGCGTCCTCAAGCGCGGCAAAGCCGGCGTCGGTGACCTCGGCCACGCCGTACGTGATGGTGTTCACCGTAAAGTCCGAATTGTCGAGGAACAGCGCCTGGCTATCGGGCTGGGTCATGATGCCGCAGATGGTGTAGGTGCGGCCCTCAAGCTCGACCTTATCGCCCACGGCGAGGTCGTTGTTGGTGGCGAAGACACGGTCGATTGCCACCTCATCGTCCGTCTTGGGCTGCCTGCCTTCGCAGTAGGACGCAATGTCAACCTTGGTGCGATGCGCGTAGGTGCGCAGGGTGCGCTTGGTGCCGTCGTCGCCAGCCGCCTTTTTGATGATGGCGTCGATAGAGAAGTTCTTGTAGAACGTAACGCCGCCGACGTCCTCAGCCGCGTCTTCGGCAGCCTTGAGCTGATCTTTGGTGGCCTCGAAGGAGGTAGTCACGCGGCCGTCCTCGATCGTGTACGCATCGCGCATGTCGTCAATGAGGCAGCCGATGGAATGCGCCGCGAGCAAAAAGCCCGACGTGAGGGCGATGCTTCCGCACATAAGCAAAAAGATGCCCAGGTACTTGCCGATATTGCGGCGCAGCTCGCGCGGGAGTCGTTTTGCGAGAGGTGTCATGGCGCCGCCTACCAATCGAGCTCGGCGGCCGCGACGGGCGACTCGCTGAGCTCGTCCTCGACGATGCGCCCGTCGCGCAGGCGCAGCACGCGATTGGCCATGCGCGCGATGGCGGCGTTGTGGGTGACGATGATGATGGTGCAGCCGTAGGTGCGGTTGACGTCCTCCATGAGCTGCAGGATTTCCTTGGATGTCTTGTAGTCGAGCGCGCCCGTGGGCTCGTCGCACAGCAGCAGGCCCGGATTTTTGACGAGTGCGCGGCCGATGGCGCAACGCTGCTGCTGGCCGCCCGAGACCTGGCGCGGAAACTTGTTGCGGTGCTCGTAGAGGCCCAGCGAACGCAGCAGGTCGTCGACATTGAGCGGGTTTTTGGACAGGCGCGCCGTGACCTCGATGTTCTCCTTGATGGTAAGGTCGGGCACCAGGTTGTAGAACTGGAAGACAAAACCCAGCTCACGGCGGCGATACTCGCCCAGATCGGTAGGTTTGAGCACCGTGAGGTCGCAGCCGTCCACCATGATGGAGCCACCGTCGGCATCCTCCAGGCCGCCGATCAGGTTGAGAAAGGTCGACTTGCCCGAGCCCGAGGGCCCCAGCATGACGCAGATCTCGCCGCGGTTGATGGACGTGTCGATGCCATCGAGTACCGTCAGGCGCGCATCACCGTCGCCGTAGTGTTTCTTGAGCCCGTTGACCTGGACGTAGGCATGCTTTGTCGCCATGCTATCCCCCGTTGTTAGCCTTCTGCTACTTTTCTAGGGTAATAGTAAACCTGGGCGAACTATTTTTTAGCGACAGGCGCAATTTTTTCCAAACCAGTCATTGGGCACTCATTGGGGACAGACTTATATGACTGAAACCACTCATTTAAGTCTGTCCCCAATGAGTGCCGGGACTGTCCCCAAGTGCCAGCAGGAAAGGAACGTCCCCAAGTGACGGGTTACGGCTAGGCGTGGGATTTGGCGTGTGCGAGGGCTAGGCCTACGGCGGCGATGGCGGCGGCGAAGAGCACGGTGACGCCCAGGTCACAGACGATGTCACCCAACACGGCAGACGTCAGGTCCGAGGCAAGCGCCTTGCCGATTGCGTCGTTCACCCAATACGTCGGCACAAAGTGCGCCACCGTCTGCACGGCCGAGCCCATGAGCGACAGCGGCATCCAGGCGCCGCCCAAAAACGTCATGAGCATGCCGAGCAGGTTGCCCACACCGTTGAGCAGCTCCTCGCGCGCGCCCAGGCTCGACAGCGTAAAGCCAACGGCCAGCGGCGTGCACGCCAGGGCAAACGTTGCCGCCAGCGCCAGGCACACGCGGCCCACGCCGACCTCGGCAACCGCGCCGGCAAAGCCCACGACGCCCATCATGCTCGACACAAGCCAGATGCAGACGGTGAGCACGGCGGCGGCCGCGAACACAGCGAGCGAGCGCTGGCGCTCAGAGACCGGGCTGGCATCCATGCGGCGCACGCGCTCGGGCTCGTTCATGCCCGAGAACACCAGTCCCACCGACACGATGACCGACGAGATGATCGCGTACGCGCCAAAGTTGAAGTACGACTCGAGCGTGGTAGCAGCAGTCGAGTCGACCTTGACCTGCTCGATCTGGACCTCCGCGCGCTTTGCGGCCGCGTGCTCGGC
>CAJJTG010000041.1 GCA_905194675.1 uncultured Collinsella sp.
TCTCGGAAGGCACGTGCAGACCTTT
The DNA here is from genome assembly GCA_905194675.1 of uncultured Collinsella sp. Classification (GTDB taxonomy): domain Bacteria; phylum Actinomycetota; class Coriobacteriia; order Coriobacteriales; family Coriobacteriaceae; genus Collinsella. The sequence continues at coordinate 26 of CAJJTG010000041.1, forward strand.
CGTCATGGCCTCCTACCTTTCTTTCGGGCCCTTGTCAGGGCCGATTCGTTAGCGCCCCTCCGTGTGAGGCGTTATTGCTGACGACATATTTATATCCAAAATCAGCCCATACTTCCACCTTGCCCCCGAACGGTTTTTTATAGGGGGTGAACGGCATACACATATACTTCACGCATGGCACACTTTGATTTAATAAAGTTTATTTACGTGCTTAAATGCTTTTTCAAACCAAATAGCAAATGGAACTTAACTTTATTGAACCACCCTCAAATTGCATATTTCTAATAAAGCTATGAATAGAATTAGCGATTCATACCGCGTCTCAACCATTTTCATTTTTATTCAGAAAAAAGTTTGTCCTATTCATTTCTGGTATGCATATTACCGTTTACCAGACGCTTGGTACCGTTCACCGGAAGTTCAGTATAAGGCCCAGCGGATACCGGCTCGCTTTACGGCCCCATTTGTAACAACTTGACTTCTCGGTATAGAAAAACGAACCCGCTTCCCCTAGGGAAACGGGTCCGTTTTCGATTATCTTCGGCCAATTTGGATAAGGCCCTCGAAAATCGTCGGAATCCTAGCGATCGAACTCCGCCAGTGCCTCGCCCAAAAGCCTCAGGCCCTCGCGAAGAACGTCTTCGCTCGCGCAGTAGCCCAGGCGTGCGCCGCAGGGAAGCTCAAAGCGGCTGCCGGGGACCAGCAGCACTCCCCTCTCGGCCAACAGGCGCTTACAGAATTCCTCGTCATCCTCGGGAATATCCAGCTGGATAAACGAGGTTGATATTCCCTGCGGGGCCGTCCAGGAAACGCGATGCTGCGTATCGATCCAAGCCTGCGCGATATCGCGGTTGCCAAACACGATCTTACGGTTGCGCTCGAGAATCTTGTCCTTGTGCTCGAGCACGTAGGTCGCCAGGGCGTCGTTGAACACGCCGCCGCAGATCATGGTGTAGTCACGATAGGTGCGGATGCGGTTGGACACCTCTTCGTTGGCCACGACCCAGCCCACGCGGGCCGCAGGCGTCGAATAGGTCTTGGACACCGAGTTGGTGACAATGGCCTTCTCGTACACGTCGGCCATCGACATAAAGGACTCGGTGTTCCCGAGCGGCAGATACACCTCGTCGCACAGCACGTAGGCGCCCACCGAACGGGCAATCTCGGCAATCTGCCCGAGCATATCGGCATCGAGCACCGTACCGATGGGGTTCGATGCGTTATTGATGCAGATGAGCTTGGTGTTGGGGCGCACCAAGCGCTTGAGCTCATCGATATCGGGCTTCCAGCCGAGCTCCTCGCGGAGCTCCCAATACTCGACCTCGGCACCCAGCGTACGCGGAATCTCGTAGAGCGGCGCATAGGTAGGCCACTCGGCAATCACGTGATCGCCGGGCTCCACAACGGCCATGATGGCGTTGAGGTTGGCGCCCGTGCAGCCATTGGTCTGCAGAATGTGATCGGGATTGACCTCGCGACGATACAGCTTGGCGACTTCGGCCTTAAACTCCGGCGAACCCTCGATCCAGCCGTAATTCATCTTCTCGCGATCCAGGCGCTCGTAGAACGTAGCACCGTCCTGCTCGTCAAGTGCGCGAAGCTCACCCATGGTCAGCGACGAGATCGTCGACTGAGCGATATCCCAGGTAGCACTCTTCTCCCAAACGTTGAGCCAATCCTCAACGCCAATTGTCTTGATATCCATGGCCACCTTATCTGATCTTAATTTAGCGTCAATAAACACGAATGGGACGGTGCGAAAGAACCGCACCGTCCCATTGGGAGACATCTAATGTCAGCTAGATGTTTGTAGTAAGACCTGTACGGGTCTTTGAAAACCTTAGAGGTCCTCGCGCCAGAAGGGCATGCTCATGCAGCGCGGGCCGCCACGGCCGCGGGAGAGCTCGGCGGAGGGCACGACGAGAAGGTCCAGGCCCTCCTTGTACAGCACGTCGTTGGTGACGGTGTTGCGGGCGTAGACGCAGATCTTGCCGGGCTCGACGCACAGGGTGTTGGAGCCGTCGTTCCACTGCTCGCGGGAGGCCGCGATCGGGTCGCCGCCGCCGCAGGGGATCAGCTTGACCTGGTCGACGCCGGTGGCGTCCTCCAGGACGTGCTCGAGGGTGTCCTCGATCAGGCGGATGTTCACGTCGCCCGGGTTCTTGCCGGCGGTCAGCTCGTAGACGCGCAGGGTGCCCATGATGGCGGGGTGGATCGTGAACTTATCGACGTCGATCTGGGTGAAGACCGTGTCGAGGTGCATGAAGGCGCGCGAGACGGGGATGTCGAAGGCCAGGATGCGCTCGACCTTGGAGTCGGAGTTCCAGAAGATGTTCTGGGCCATGACGTCGATGGCTGCGGCCTGGGTGCGCTGGGAGATGCCGACGGCGAGGGTCTTCTCGTTGATGTTCAGCACGTCGCCGCCCTCGGTGTGGAACTGGCAGTCGCGGCGGAAGTACAGGGAGACGTCCTTGTAGTCGGGGTGGTACTTGAAGACGTACTTGCCGTACAGGGTCTCGCGGTTGCGGGTGACCGAGTACATGCGGTTGAGGTTGACGCCCTCGCCGACGACCGCGAACGGGTCGCGGGTGAAGTAGAGGTTGGGCATCGGGTCGATGATCAGGTCGGACTCGGACTCGGAGTTGACCAGGGAGTCGAGGGTCGTGGACGCCGTGAGGGGCATGTCGATCTCGGCCTTGGTCATGCCGGCCATGGTCTTCTTGACGAACTCGAGGTTGTCCTCGATGGAGTCCAGCTTCTCGCGGACGATCTGCGGCATGTGCTGGCCGCGGATGCCTGCCTCGGCGATGTACTGGTCGGTGAACTCGGCGCGGGCGCCGGGGACCTGGTCGAACACCTCTGCGACGAGGTTCTCGAGGTAGAGCACCTCCACGCCCTGGTCCCTCAGGATCTGGGCGAAGGTGTCGTGCTCCTGCTGCGCGACCTCAAGGAACGGGACGTCGTCGAACAGGAGTCGCTCGAGCTCGTCGGGCGGCAGGTTGAGGAGCTCGTCGCCGGGACGGTGCAGGCAGACCTTCCTGAGCTTGCCGATCTCGGAAGGCACGTGCAGACCTTTCGTCATGGCCTCCTACCTTTCTTTCGGGCCTTACTGGCCGAATCTCTCAGCACCCTTCCGTAACGGGTGCTGCTTGCTGACAGCTCTAGTTATATCCAAATTCCAACCGCAATTCCACCTCGCCCCCGAACGGTCAACAAAGTTCGATGAACGGTATATCGAATATGATTCCCCCATAATGCACTTCGGCGTTCTAAAGTAGCTTTTCTAAGGTAAACGCTCTTTTTTCTCAAAAATCATTCGCAATTACAACTCCAATCTTTCGATTAAGAATTGCATATCTACAACGGTTTTATGTATATAAATGACGCTTGTTCGTGTTTCTGCCTGTATTCGATGATATTCAGCTATCTATCATTCTTATTCACACATACTCAGCAGTTGAGTGAGGATCTAGACCGTTTTTCGCAACGCGACGGGCGTCAGCTCTATGGCTTGACAGCGTAAGAAGTAGGTTAAGATAGCGTTCGCACAATACGTCCGTGCCACAAGTCGACTAAATTGAGACAATAGTGAATAGTGTTAGGCAACCGTCCCCTGCGGGGACTGAACGGACAGATGCATATGCCGAGCAAAATCGAAAAAAAGCAAGCCGCCGCAAAGCTGCGCAAACCGCCGCGCGACTTCTCGTACACGCAGAACCGAGAGCTCAGCTGGCTGCGCTTTGATAACCGTGTGCTTGACGAAGCCTTCGACGAGACCGTTCCGCTGTTCGAGCGTCTAAAGTTCGTGTCGATTTTCGAGTCTAACCTCGACGAGTTTCTCATGGTACGCGTGGGCGGCCTGTCCGATCTGGCGGAGCTCAAAAAACAGCCTGTCGACAACAAGAGCAATATGACCGCCTCCGAACAGGTCGATGCTGTCATGACCGAAATGCCCGGGCTCCTTACCCGATGGGAGTCCATCTTTAAGAGCATCGAGGGCAAGCTCGACATCCTAGGCGTTCACCGCGCCTGCATCGATTCGCTTACGCCCGAGGAGCGCACCTTTGTAACCCGTTACTTCCAGGCCTACGTGTCGCCGGTCATCTCACCGCTGGTGATTGACCCGCGCCACCCCTTCCCCAACCTGCGCAACGGCGCACTCTACCTGGCCTGCGGCCTGGACGGCGTCACCGACGAGGAGAGTCTGCTGGGCCTTATCGAGATTCCCACCTCGATGAACCGCGTGGTCGAGATCCCCTCGCCCACCGGCACCTACTCCTACATCTTGCTCGAGGACGTCATCCTCGCCTGCCTGGACAGCTGCTTTGGCTCCTATAAGCCGCTCGACCGCGCGCTCATCCGCGTCACCCGCAACGCCGACATCGACCCGGACGGCGAGGGCGTCGAGGAGGAAGAGGATTACCGTCAGCACATGAAGCGCATCCTCAAGAAGCGCCTGCGTCTGCAGCCGGTGGTGCTCGCGGTCTCGGGGTCGCTCGAGAAGGCGACGCTCAAGACCATCCGCAAGGCGCTCGAGCTTTCGCGCCGCTCTGTCTTTACCTGCGATATCCCGCTCGACCTAGGCTACGTCTTTGGCATTGAGGGCAAGATTCCCGAGCACCTGCGCAACGAGCTGCTCTTTACGCCGTTTAAGCCGCAGCCCAACCCCACCATCGATATGACCCGCTCCATCCGCGAGCAGGTACTTCAGCACGACAAGCTGCTCTTTTATCCCTATGAGGCCATGAACCCCTTCTTGGACCTGGTGCACGAGGCCGCCTACGACCCCGAGTGCATCTCGCTGCGCATCACGCTCTACCGCGTGGCCAAGCAGAGCCGCCTGTGCGAGTCGCTGATCGATGCCGCCGAGAACGGCAAAGAGGTCACGGTGCTCATGGAGCTCCGCGCGCGCTTTGACGAGCAGAACAACATCGAGTGGGCCGAGCGCCTGGAAGAGGCCGGCTGCACCGTCATCTACGGCTCCGAGGGCTTTAAGTGCCACTCCAAGATCTGCCAGCTCACCTATCGCGAGGGCATGGCGCTAACGCGCCTGACGCTGCTGGGCACCGGCAACTTTAACGAGAAGACGGCCAAACTCTACAGCGACTTTATGCTCATGACCGCTCACCCCGGCATCGGCGAGGACGCCAACCTGTTCTTCCGCAACCTGTCGCTGGGCAACCTGCGCGGCGATTACCGCTTCCTGGGTGTGGCGCCCGTCGGACTGAAACCGCTCATCATGCGCGGGCTTGACCGCGAGATCCAGCGCGCCCTCGCCGGCGAGCCCGCCCGCGTGTTCTTTAAACTCAACTCGCTCACCGACCGCGAGGTCATCGACAAGATCGCCGAGGCATCGTGCGCAGGAGTCCGCGTGGACATGATCATCCGCGGCATCTCGTGCCTCAAGCCGGGCGTTCCTGGCAAGACCGAGAACGTGCATGTCCGTTCTATCGTCGGACGCTTTTTGGAGCATGCGCGCGTTTACGCCTTTGGCGTGGACTCGGACATGATCTATCTGAGCTCGGCCGACATGATGACACGCAACACCGAGCACCGCGTGGAGATCGCCTTCCCCGTGCTCGACCCCACCTGCCGCGCCCTGGTGCACGAGTACATGGGCATGCAGCTGCGCGACAACGTGAAGGCCCGCAGCCTCACGAGCGACGGCACTTGGGTCCCCGTGGAGCGTGCAGAGGGTGAGAAACCCTTCAACTCGCAGGAAGCCCTGCTGGAGCGTGCCTATCGCAACGCCGAGGCCGCGCCCGAGCCCGTCATTGAGGCAAAACCCGCCCCTACTCCTGAGCCGCAGCCGGCCACACCCAAGGTCCAAAAGGTCCAGGCGACCGTCATTGAGCCCGAGCCCGCACCTGTACCTCAGCCCGAGCCGCAGGTCACCAAGCCCGCACCCGAGACGAGCGCCCGTCGCGATAAGCCCGCCGGCAAGACCAAGGCCATCGAGCGCCATCGCCCCGGTCGTGTGCGCATGGGCCTGGGCCTGATCGGCCTGGGTCTTAAGACGCTCATTACCGGCAAGACGAAATAGTCGTTTGTAGAAGCAGTTTGTAGAAGCGCCCCGCATTTGAGGAAAGCCTCGGATGCGGGGCGCTTTTCCCTGCTACCATGGTGCGAGCAACAACACGAATGACAGGCAGGGATATGAAGCTCACTATAGAATCGATGACCTACGGCACCGACGGGCTGGCGCACGCCGACAACGGCAAGGCCGTCTTTGTGCAGGGCGCCGTGGCAGGCGACACCGTCGAGGCCGAGGTCGTACAGGACGGCAAGTCGTTCATGCGCGCCCGCACGACCGAGATTCTGGAGCCGAGCCCCGATCGCATTCAGCCCCCCTGCCCCTTCGTTGGCATCTGCGGCGGTTGTTCGTGGGGCAATCTCTCACGCACGGCACAGCTCGCCGCCAAGGAGCAAAACCTGCGCTCCACGCTCGAGCGCATCGGCAAGTTCGCTCCTGAGCAGGTCGATGAGTTGGTACAGCCCATCTGCCACACCAAGGACGACTGGGGCTACCGCAATAAAATCGAGCTCGAACCGACCGTCGTCAACGGTCGCGTGCGCCTTGGCATGCACGGTGTCGACCCCAGCAAAATCGTGACCGTCGATGCGTGCCCGCTGTTCGATAAGCGCTTCCCGAAGGCGCTCAAATCGGTCGTCGGCGCACTCAACTATCTAAGCGGCAGCCATGACTTGGGACTCGAACGCGTGGGCATTCGTGCATCGCGCCGTACCAAGGCACTCGAGGTCGCACTCTGGACGCCCACAGGCTCTTTTCCGCGCTCGCAGGTCTCCCGCGTGCTGGCGGACGCCGCTCATCCCACGAGCATCGTGCGCGTGATGAGCAAGGGCGAAAAGAAGGCCCGCCGTGTCTCCAAGGTCGAAATGCTCGCCGGAGAGGGCTCATGGACCGAGAATATCGCCGAGGGTCAGATGCGCTTGTCTGCCCCGTCTTTTTTCCAGGTCAACACCAAGGGCGCCGAGATTTTGATCGAGCTTGTCATGGAAGCGCTCGACCCGCAGGAAGACGAGCTTGCCGTGGACCTGTACTGCGGTGCCGGCACCTTTACCCTGCCGCTCGCCCGCCGCTGCGACTTTGTCGCCGCCGTCGAGGCCTACGGCCCCGCCGTGCGCGATCTACGCCGCAACTTGGAGATCAACAAGCTCGATAACGTCGACGTCATTGGCGGAGACGCGGTGCGCGAGTTCCCCGACCAGGATGCCGACGTCTTGGTGGTCGACCCGCCGCGCGCAGGCCTCGCCCCCGAGGCGATCGACCTTATCGCCAGCACGAGTGCTCGCGATGTCGCCTACGTGAGCTGCGACCCGGCCACCCTGGCGCGCGATCTCAAACGCTTTGTCGAAGAAGGCACCTTCTCCCCCGTAAAGATCACGCCAGTCGACCTGTTCCCACAAACCTTCCACTGCGAGACCGTCGTCCACCTTAGGCGCAACTAGACTGTTTGCCCCAGACCACGCCCGATGATTTTTCTGGCACGGGGATAAAAATAGATTTGCTCCGAATGATTATTTAATCCCCGTCCCGAAATTGAACCGCCCCTCATTTCTTGAACATTAGAAATGGGGGCTTCTTTATGGACGGGAGAGTCAGGCACGACGCCACGCTGAGGACTCTTGCAGCAGAGCTTTGCGACAGGGGGTGCGGGCGCGCCGAAGGCCAGCGGGAGGCCGAAGGGTGCCCGGACCCGGCCGGGGCCGGCGGCGTGCGAGGGCAAGCTCATGCGACGGAGCTGCTGCCCGGGCGCCTGAAGGACGAATTCTACAGGAACCGGACGTGGCGGAGCTTCGAGGAGTTCAAGCGGGACCTCGAAGCCTATACCGTTCACTGGAACAAGAGGAGGCGGGTTAAGCAAAAGGGACTGACCCCGGAGGAGTTCCGGAATCAGTCCCCATGCGCGGCATAGGCCGCTAATTGACCCGTCCAAGTTTCGGGACTCAGTTCATTTCAGCGCCGCCCGAGAAAGCTAAACGCCTTCTGGCAGGTTGTCCCGAGCCGAGGGCGGCTACCTTGATCGCCCTCGGCCCTCACCCACCTCAACTGCTCCTCAATTACATAGAGCTGGTCGAAAAGGGCGCAGGCTAGCGGGCGCCTTCCTCGTCGTCGTTGGGTCGGTAGGTGATGAACTCGATAACAAAGGCCAGAACGGCAGAGACGAGTGCGGCGATGATCGCGTAGATCATGTGGGAGATCCCGGCGCCACCAGGGGTCCCGTCGATGAAGTTGAGCAGGTTGAAGACGCCGAGGCCGCCCGAGATGTACATGAGGGCGCCCGTCATTCCCACGATGGCGCCGCCCACGGCGGAGCTCAGGCATGCCACGACGAACGCGCGCTTGTTGGGGAGGGCGATGCCGTAGATGCCCGGCTCGGTGACGCCGAAGAAGAAGGCGGAGATCATCGCGGGAAGGGCGATGCCGCGGAAGCGCTCGTCCTTGTTTCTGAGGTACATGGCAAAGATGACCGCTCCGAGCGCGAACCCGTGGCCGATGGTGGCGGCGAGCACGCTGTCGTGGCCGAGGGTGTTCAGGTTCATGATGGAGATGGGGATGAGGCTCCAGTGGAAGCCAAAGATGACGAGGCACATCCACAGTCCGCCGACCAGGGCGCTGCCCAGGACGGAACCAACCACGGGAAGCTGGAAGATGAACGAGAACGCCGCGCTCAGCAGGTTGGTGATGAGGGTGGCCACCGGGCCGATGACGAGGTAGCCCAAGACGATGGAGACCGTCATCGTGGCGAGCGGGACAAGGAACATCTTGAGCGCAGCCGGCATCCAGCTCTTGAGCCAGCGCTCAAGGATAGAGCCGAACCACACCATGAGAAGGACGGGGATCACCGAGCTCACGTAGCCGGACACGGGCATGATGATGGGGAGCCCGAGGGCGGTGGCGTACCACGAGAACGTGCCAGCCACGCCGAGGTCGATGCTGCCGAGCGCCTCGCCCGAGGTCAGGGCGACCATCGTCGGGTAGAGAAGCGCCACGCCGATTGCCACGCCGGTGAACTCGTTCATGCGGAACTTGCGCGCGGCACTGAACGCCAGGGCGACGGGAAGGAAGTAGAAGAAGCCGTCAGCCACGGTGTAGAGCAGCGTGTAGAGGCCGTCGTTTGCAAAGGCCGGGACGAAGTAGGTGATGAGGGCAAGCAGTCCCTTCATGATGCCTGCGGCGGCAAGCGGTCCCAGGATGGGCTGGAAGATGCCAGAGATGAGGTCGATGACGACGGAGGCAACGGTCTTATCGCCCTGGGGCTCGTCGTCGGCGCTTGCGCCGCCCGAGAAGTTGCCGGCCTCCAGGACCGCGTCGTAGACGTCCTCGACGATGTTACCCACGACCACCTGGTACTGGCCGTTGGCCTGGATGACCTGGATGACGCCCTTGAGGGCCTCGATCTTGGCCGTGTTGGCGCGGGACTCGTCCTTGAGTTTGAAGCGCACGCGCGTGATGCAGTGCGCGACGCTGGCGACGTTCTCTGTGCCGCCTACGTTCTCGAGTATGGATCTGGCCAGATCGTCGTATTTTTCAGCCATTATTTTCTCCTTAGTGATATTGCCCGGGCGGCTAGCCCAGGTCGCCTCCGTTGGTGGCGATGGCCTGTTGATACCAGTAGAAGCTCTTCTTGCGCCTGCGCTCGAGCGTGCCGTTGCCCAGGTTGTCGCGGTCCACGTAGATGAAGCCGTAGCGCTTCTCCATCTCGCCGGAGCCCGCGCTCACGAGGTCGATCGGCCCCCAGGTGGTGTAGCCGAGCATCTCGACGCCGTCCTGCTCAATGGCATCGCGCATGGCCTCGATGTGCTCGCGCAGGTAGGCGATGCGGTAGTCGTCCTCGATCGTGCCGTCGGGAAGCACCTCGTCATAGGCGCCGAGGCCGTTCTCCACCACAAAGAGCGGCTTCTGGTAGCGGTCCCAGAGGTCGTTGATCGTGATGCGGAATCCCAGCGGGTCGATGACCCAGCCCCAGTCGCTCGTGCGCACGTAGGGGTTCTCCACGCCGGCGAAGGCGTTGCCCTCGGCGACGCCGCCCACGGAGTCGGGGTCGCCCGCGGTGCAGCGCGAGGAGTAGTAGCTAAACGAGATGAAGTCGACGGTGTTCTCCGCAAGGATGCGCTCGTCCTCGGCGGTCATGCCCACGTCGATGCCCTCGCGCTCGAGCATCTTGAGCGCGTAGCCGGGGTAGCGACCGCGCGCCTGCACGTCCACGAAGAAGAGGTCCTCCTGGTTCTTGACCTGCGCCGCGCGAACGTCCTCGGGACGACAGGAGTAGGGGTAGTAGCTTCCCGCGGCGAGCATGCAGCCCACCTTGTTCTCCGGATCAACCTCGTGGGCGATCTTGGTGGCCCAGGCGCTCGCCACGAGCTCGTTGTGCGCGGCGCGGTACTCGGCCTCGCGGGCATTCTCCCCGGGCTCGAGGACGATGCCGGCACCCATGAAGGGACGGTGCAAGATCATGTTCATCTCGTTGAACGTGATCCACCAGCGCACGAGGCCGCGGTAGCGGTTGAAGAGCACCGTCACAAGCCGCTTGTAGAGCTCGATAAGGGTGCGGTTTCGCCAGGCGCCGTACTTCTTGACGAGGTGGATGGGGCAGTCGAAGTGCGTGATGGTCACGAGAGGCTCGATCCCGTGCTCGCGGCAGCAGCGGAACACGTCCTCGTAGAAAGCGAGCCCGGCCTCGTTGGGCTCCTCCTCGTCGCCATTGGGGAAGATACGGCTCCAGGCGATGGAGAGGCGAAAGACCTTAAAGCCCATCTCCGCGAAGAGGGCTATGTCCTCGCGGTAGTGGTGGTAGAAGTCGATGCCCGTCTGGGCCGGGTAGTAGTACCCGGGCTCGAAGTCGAGCATGCGCCTCAGGCCGCGGCTTACGTCGTTGCGCTCCGGCCCGTGTGGGATGACGTCGACGTTGGCAAGGCCGCGGCCGCCCTCGTCATAACCTCCCTCGCATTGGTTGGCGGCGGTGGCTCCTCCCCAAAGGAACCCTTTTGGAAATGGCATGGTGCCTCCTTCTCTCTGGCGCCCCCATCTCTGCGGGGGACGCTTTATAACGTCCTTGCGGCCTCGCGCGCCGGGCCCGTGGCCCTTTCCCTGATGCGCGCGGGCCGTCTGTGAAGGGGTGACTAGCTGACGGCTTGTCCTGCAGCGGCGCGACGTGCCTCCCGGCCTCCAAGCAGGGAGGGGACCTGTGCCAGGCACACGCCGGCGAGGATGATGGCGACGCCCAGCCACTCGACGACGCCGAGCGGCTCGCCGAGGACGATCATGGCGATGAGCAGGCCGGCGGGGAGTTCCGCGGCGGCCATGACAGTGGAGAGGCCTGCGGGCAGGTGCGGAGAGCCCATGCCGAAGAGCAGGACCGGGCAGAGCATGCCAAAGAAGCCGGCGATGACGGCAAAGGGCAGGATGCCCTGGGCGAGGACGCCCGAGACGACGTAGTCCGGGCATACCGTGAGCGACATGACCACGGAGCCCGCGCACACGATGACGCCACGCTGCTCGGACGAGCAGGGGGCCTCGACCTTGCCGGAGAGGGTGACAAAGAGGGAGCAAGACACGGCCGCCCCCAGCGCGCACAGCAGGGCCACGGGGTCGTACCCGGTGATGCCGGTCTTGTAGACGCCGCTGGCGAACACCGTTCCGAAGACGATGACCAGGGCGGAGACTGCTTGGAGGGGCCTCGGCGGCCGGCGCGTCATGACGGTCTGCCACACGAGCCCCAGCCACGTGAACTGGAAGAGGAGCGTGAGCGCCACCGGGGCGGGCAGCACGCTCATGGCGTAGCAGTAGAGGATTGAGGTGAGGCAGGTGAGGGCTCCCAGGCCCATGAGCTTAAGGGCGAGCTTCCAGCCCACGCGCTGCCAGCGGTGCCCGAGCGCGTGCCCTGCGAGCGTGGCGAGGGCGAAGAAGAGGCAGCCGAACCACGCCTGGCTCGCCACCACCTGTGCCGAGGTGAAGCCCGCGGCGTAGGCGAGCTTGTAGGTCGTGGCCATTGCGCCGTAGCAGGCGCCGCCCGCAAAGACCTGGAGCGCCGCCTTGACCTGTCCCGCGCCCGCGGCTCCCGCCTCGGCGGCCTGTTGCTTGATTGTGTTTGTTTCTGCCATTAGGCTCCCTTCCGTCTGCTGTCTTGCAGACGCACATCCGTGCGTCTGTTCCCGGCAGTCGGAAGGTGGGCTCGTGCGGTCTTCTGGCGGTGCATGTGGTACCTGCTGCCAAGACGAAAAAAGCCACGCAACCGACTGCTCGGTTGCGTGGCAAAAAGGTGGCTAGCGCCCAGAAAAGTCCACGCGTTTTTAGACGGAGACAAGATACTACAACAGAAGAGAAGCCGTCAAGAAAAGCCGAGAAAAAAGTGAGTCTCTGCCCGCCGCACCTGTGGCGGTCGTTTCCCCGAACGGGGCAGCGCTGTTGGGGACTGTCTCGATCTGTAACAGGTGGGGCTAGTTTTGGTCGATGGATGTTACAGATTGAGATTGTTGAGGATGGGTGGGGGTAGCTAATTCGGACGGGGCTATTTTAAACATTGGGAAATCGAGCGTGGCAAGCGGAGGTCTTCGGGGTATAAGACGGCTAATTGTATGCCGCCTTACGAAAGGAACTCTCATGCCCAGCGTTGCCGTTCTTGCCGCCGATGGCTTTGAAACGATTGAATGCCTGACCATGGTCGATGCCATGCGTCGCGGCGGCGTGCGCGCCACGCTCGTCTCGATCATGCCCACCCGCGAGGTCGTAAGCTCGCTGCAGATTCCTGTAACTTGCGACGCGCTCTTTGACGAGATTAACTTTGACGAGTACGACTGCGTCGTGCTGCCCGGCGGTCTGCCCGGCGCCACCAACCTGCGCGCCGATCAGCGCGTCTGCGACGTAGTCTGCGAGTTCGCCGCGACCAAGCATGTTGCCGCCATCTGCGCCGCCCCGTTTATCCTGGGCGAGCTTGACCTGCTCGAGGGACGCCATGCCACGTGCTTCCCCGGCTTTGAGAAGAGCTTCCCCGAGGGCGCCTATACCGGCGACAAGGTCACGCACGACGGCAACATCATCACCGCCAGCGGCATGGCCCAGTCGCTCCCCTTTGCGCTTGAGCTGCTGCGTACGCTCGCCGGAGACAAGGCTGTCGAGAAGGTTGCCGAGGGCATTCAGCTATGATTTTGGCTTCGCAATCACCGCGCCGCATCGAGTTGATGCGCGAAGCGGGCTACGACATCCGCGTCATTCCCGCTGACATAGACGAGACTCCTTTTGATGACGAGGCACCGCTTACGCTTGTCGAGCGCTTAGCTCGCGCTAAGGCTGCCGCCGTTGCCGCCGAGCACGCCGATCCCAGTGAGCTGACCATCGCGGCCGACACCATCGTCACCTTCGATGGCAAGATTTTGGGTAAGCCGGCAAACGAGGACGAAGCCCGTACCATGCTCCACGAGCTCTCCGGGCGCACGCATCAGGTCGCAACCGGCGTCTGCATCGTTAGGGCCGGAGACGTCACAGCCCCGCACGCCGCCGAGAGCCTGTCGTTTGTCGATGTGACCGACGTGACGTTCTATGAGCTCACCGACGAGCAGATTGAGCTCTACGTCGCCTCGGGCGAGCCCATGGACAAAGCCGGCGCCTACGGCATCCAGGGCGTCGGCGGGCGCATGCTCGTGCATGATATTTCGGGCGACTTCTACAACGTGGTGGGCCTGCCCATCGCTCGCGTCGCGCGTGCGATTCAAAAACTATCGTAATTGCATCTGGCGCTGGGTATCCCCCAGCGCCTACAATTTCAGCGTACCGTACGGATCCCGACCGGGCATAAGGCCCGGCGGAAAACCGATAGGAGTAAAACATGGATACACTGCTTGAGGCCATTGACGTTTGCGATGTCGATGGCTTTTGCTTTGGCAACTACACGGACGAGGAGGCCGGCACCGGTTGCACCGTAATCGTGGCACCCGAGGGCGCCACCGGCGGCGTTGACGTTCGCGGCGGTGCCCCGGCATCGCGCGAAACCGACCTGCTGCGACCCGAGAACACCGTCGACAAGGTCCACGCCGTCTGTCTTTCGGGCGGATCGGCCTTTGGCCTGGAGGCCGCAAGCGGCGTCGCTCGCGAGCTTGAGAGCTGCGGCATCGGCCTTCCCGTCGGCCCCACGCAGGTGCCCATCGTGTGCTCCAGCTGCATCTTCGACCTCGCCTTTGGCAACCCCACCGTTCGCCCCGACATCGAGGCTGGCATCGCCGCCGTGCGCGAGGCACTCGACAACACCCCCACCACGCTCGAGCAGGGCAATGTAGGTGCCGGCACCGGAGCCACCGTGGGCAAGCTCATGGGCCCCGCCACCTGCATGAAGGCCGGCCTTGGCGCTGCCGCCGTGGCGCTCGGTCCCGTTAAGGTAGGCGCCGTGGTTTCGGTCAACGCCTGCGGCAACGTGGTCGACCCCTTCACCGGTGAATGGGTCGCCGGCATGCGCGCCGCAGCCGATAGCGACCAGATCGTCGACATGGAGCTCGCAGCCTTTGCCGCTGCCGGATCCATGCAGATGCCGCTCGACCGCACCAACACCACCATCAGCTGCATCGTCACCAACGTTGAGCTCACCAAGGCGCAGGCCACCAAGGTCTCCCAGATGGCCGCAGACGCCTACGCGCACGCTATTCGCCCCACGCATACCACCAACGACGGCGACACCATCTACACCCTTGCCAGCGGCAAACTGGGCGCCCAGGCAAGCGCTGCCGTTCCCCTAGACCTGCTGGGCATGCTCGCCGTAAGGGCCCTACAGACCGCCATCGTAAACGGAGCCAAAAACGCCAAAACCTCCCACGGCATACCCGGCGCCGCAAAGTAAACTAGCTCGTCCGGTTGCCCGGTGGGGTTTGGTTATGTTTGCTGCTCTACAGTCCTGGCTCGCACGAAGAGCACATTAAGTGCTCTTCGGCTCGTGCGGAACTCGCGACAAACATAACCAAACCCCACCGGGCAACCTACCAACCAGATTCTTTTCAGCCCAGGCCCCTGTGTACCGCGCGTCCAAGATCTTCAAATTCAGCCGTCTGACATAAAGCAAGACATAGCAGAGGACCCCTGGTCCTTAACTTGATACGAGTTCCGCACGCAAAGGAGGCGCCAGTGGCGCCTCCGTCTTGCGCAGGACTGTCCGAAGTAGCAAGTTAAGGACCAGGGGTCCCCGTTACCCGTGCGTTTCTGTGCTAGTTGAATTTGAAGATCTTTGAGGCAAGACGGTATAGGCCGAGTGTGGTTTTGTCCCCGGCCCGCCCGCGCAGGTTGGAAAAGAAGCCGACCACGCCGTAGCGAGCACGACGATACATGCGCTCGTCATAGGACTTCAAATCGCTCCACAGTGTCTTCAAACGCTCATCGGCACAATCCTCATCGGAAAGCTTCGTAAGCACCGAGCAGATTGCCATCATCATGGTGAAGTAGCCCATCATGTACGAGCGCAGACGCGACGACTCGACATCGCTGTGCAGGTGGTACGACTCCATCATGATACGCGTAACACGGAACTGCTGGTCCAGACGCTTGACCATCGTTGCCTCGTTGACGCTCTGGCCCTCGCGACCGATAAAGTAGCGGTAGAGGTCGATGTCGGCGTAATAGATAGTCTTGCAACGCGGCAGCGGCACGTAGGCGTAGATGTTGTCTACATAGAACGTGTGCGGCGGCATGGGCAGGTTGGATGCGCGCAGCACATCCGTGCGGTAGCACAGGCTGTGCATGAGCAAGTTCTGGTCCAGACGGAAATGACCGATCTGATCCCAAGTAAAAATCTTTTTGCGCGGCAGGGCAAACTTGTAACCGATAGCGGTATGCGTGCCCTCGTAAACCTTCTCGTACACGTAGTTCGAGACAAACAGGTCGACGCGCTGGTCGCGCTCCTCAAAGCCGCGCAGGATCGAAAGCATGGTCGAAAGGGCTGCGCCGTCGAGCCAGTCGTCCGAGTCAACGACCTTGTAGTAGGTGCCCTGCGCCTCGCGCAGGCCCGAAAGGACGGCGATACCGTGGCCGCCATTCTCCTGATGCACCGCACGGATAATACCGGGGTAACGCGCCTCCCACTCGTCGGCCTTAGCGGCCGTCTCGTCCTTGGAACCGTCATCGACAATGATGATCTCGATATCGGTGGCGTAATTGCTCCCCTCCAGAATGGAGGTGATGCAATGGTCCATGTCCTTGGCGGCGTTATACGAGGGAATACCGAATGTTATGACTTTATGCATGGCAGGCGATAATCTCATCCGAAAGATCGAGGGCGGAGTTGGTCACGGCATCCATATCGTAGTAACGATACTCGGCCAGGCGACCCACCGGGTGGAAGTTCGTCAGGTTCTGGACGCGCTCGAGATAGCGCTCGTAGAGCTCGCGGTTCTCGGGCTCCAGAATGGCGTAATAGGGCGTCTCGCCCGAGCCGGGCGTATAGGCCTTGGAGTACTCCTTCATGATGGTGGTCTTGCCGGGCAGGACCTGACCAGTCATGTTCTTGAACTCGGTGATACGCGTGTAATCCTCACTCGTGGTGTAATTGACGGTGCCCACGGGCTGGAACTGGTCCATATCGAGCGTCTCGAACTTCATATCGAGCGTGCGGTACGGCAACGCACCCAAGTCGAGGTTGAACAGTTCATCGAGCGGGCCGGTGTAGACGATCTCGCCGCCGTAGACCTTGCCGTCGACCTTGACAGTGGTCTCATCGATCTCGAAGAGGTCGCGGGCGTCCACGTCGCAGAACACATCAATCAGATCGTGGTCGAGCATATGCTCGAACAGCGCCGTGTAGCCGTCCTGCGGCATACCCTGGAAGGGAGCCTGCGGGAAATAGCGGTCATCGTCGCCCACAAAGACGGGAACGCGACCGGTGATCGAGGGATCGATCTGGTCGGGCGTCTGGCCCCACTGCTTCATGGTGTAATGCAAAAAGACGTTCTCGTAGACGTAATCAGCGACCTCGGCCAAGTCGGGGTCGTTCTTCTTACGCAGCTCCATAATGGGCACCTTGACATCCTTGCCAAAGGTCTCCACGAGCTTCTGATACAGCTCCTCGCCGCGCTCATCACCAAAGGCGAGCTTGAGACTCGCATGGTTGAAGGGCACGGGCATAAGGGTACCGTTGATGTTGGCGAGCACCTTGTGCTGATAATCCGTCCACTTGGTAAAGCGCGACAGGAAATTATGCACGCGCTCGTTAAAGGTGTGATAGATATGCGGACCGTACTCGTGGATCAGGATTCCGGCCTCGTCAGTGCAGTCATAGGCATTGCCCGCAATGTGGCTACGGCGCTCCAAAACGGCAACACGATAGCCGATGGTCTCGGCAAGACGGCGGGCGCAAACGGCACCGGCATATCCAGCACCGACGACAATCATGTCGTACGCGCCGGCGTTAAAGCCTTCAGGCAGGCCTGAGGTAATCTGCATCGATACTCCTTGTCAAAAGCCACGGGCTCGTTAGCTGGGCTTTTCTCGAACATTCTTCGAGACATATTTATCAGAGCGATTATAGCGCTAATGCGTCCTATAATGAGCTTGCCACACAAGGAAAGCTCAAGCACCGCGGCGTACATTATTGAAAGGTAAACCCGCTAGCAGCGGGTTTATTCGTGAACAGCCGGGCGCCTGGAGCTTAGCGAAACGCTTGCAAGGAGTAACATGAGCGATTTCCTAAACCGTATGAAGTCTGCCGCCAAGGCCGACCTTAAGACCATCGTCCTGCCCGAGGGCGAGGATCCGCGCACCATCGTCGCGGCCAACAAGATCATCGAGGAAGGCCTGGCCAACATCGTCATCCTGGGCGATCCCAACGAGATCAACGTCCCCGGCGCCACCGTCATCGATCCGCGCAACGCCGAGAAGCACGAGGAGTACGCACAGAAGTTTGCCGAGCTCCGCGCCAAGAAGGGCGTTACCATCGAGCAGGCTCGCGCCCAGGTGATGGACGCCACCTACTTTGGCACTATGATGGTCAAGATGGGCGACGCCGACGGCCTGGTCTCCGGCGCCTGCCACTCCACCGCCGATACCCTGCGCCCCGCGCTGCAGATTCTCAAGACCGCCCCAGGCACCAAGCTGGTCTCGGCCTTCTTCGTGATGTGCACCGACACCCCGCAGTTCGGCACCGACGGCACGCTGATCTTCGCCGACTGCGGCCTCAACATCAACCCGTCCTCCGACGAGCTCTCCGAGATCGCCATCGCCTCCGCTCACTCCTGGTCCACCTTCATGGGCAACGTTGAGCCGCACGTGGCCATGCTCTCCTACTCCACCATGGGCTCCGCCGGCGGCGAGGTTGCCAAGAAGGTCCAGGAGGCCGTGAAGTTCTGCAAGGAAAAGGCTCCCGAGCTCGCCATCGATGGCGACCTGCAGCTCGACGCTGCCATCGTCCCCACCGTCGCTCAGCTCAAGGCTCCCGGCTCCTCTGTCGCCGGCAAGGCCAACGTGCTCGTGTTCCCCGACCTCGAGGCCGGCAACATCGGCTACAAGCTGGTCCAGCGCTTCGCCGGTGCCGACGCCTACGGCCCCATCCTGCAGGGCATCGCCAAGCCGGTCAACGACCTGTCGCGCGGCTGCTCTGCCGACGACATCGTGGGTGTCGTGGCCATCACCGCCGTCCAGGCTCAGATGGCTGAATAGCTTACATATCCCCTCGGGACCCTGCAGGGCAAAGCTCTGAAAACGTCCTCGGACATGCAAGAAGCCCTCGCTGCGCACTTCGTGCGGCGAGGGC
>CAJJTG010000042.1 GCA_905194675.1 uncultured Collinsella sp.
AGCTGCTCGATGTGTTGGCCGACGACATCGTGGTGACGCCGGCGTTCTGCCGCATCAGTCGCATGATTCGCGACTTTAGCTCCGACGACATCATGGTGGGCAACAAGAAGCCCAACCTACGTCAGCTCGTCGAGAACCGCTTGTCGGCTCGTGGAGAAGGCGCGACGGTGCGTGAGATTCGCTATCGCGAGATCAGCACGGCGGGTGCCGACTTGGATGAGCTGATCCTTGACGAGGAGGTGGCGTACGAGACGCCGGTGACGCGCGAACGCTTTTTGCAGTGGGTGACGCCCGAAGGCAAGATCGCCGGCTTTTTGCGCCTGTCGCTGCCCGACCGTTCGTTTGTTGCCGCGCACGCGGACGAGCTGCCGACGGGGCCGGAGGAGGCGATGATTCGCGAGGTGCACGTTTATGGTATGGCGGCACGTGTGGGCGATCAGGGCCAGGCGGCTCAGCATCACGGCCTGGGGCGTCTGCTCGTGGAGCGTGCGTGCCAGATTGCTCGGGATGCGGGGTATACGCACATCAACGTGATCAGCGCGATCGGTACGCGCGAGTACTATCGCCATCTTGGATTTTATGACCATGGCCTTTATCTGCAAAAGGAGCTCTAGATGAACAAGCCGAGTGTTTCTGCCGGCGTCGTTGCCGGCGTTGCTCTGGGAGCCGCGGCGCTTGGTGCGGCCGCTGTCGCTGTTCGTGCTGCCTGTCTGCAGGTCGCGAGGACCCGCAACGGGTTGGCACGTGTGAAGCGTGTGCACGACGAGAGCGGTGACGAGGTCCGCGTGCTCGTACAGGGCGGCGTCTACCAAAGCGCGAGCTATGTTGGCGATCGTTGGGCGGAGCCAGTCTTTGCGTACTATCGTGCATTTGACGATGTGTTTGAGGCTGAGGACGCAATGCGTGATGCTTACGGGCATGGTATCGACCGCATGCTTATGCTGGGCGGCGGCGGGTTTGCCTATCCCAAGTTTGCGCTGATGTCGCACGAGGGCCTGCGCATGGACGTCATCGAGTATGACGGAGAGATATCGCGCTTGGCGCGCCGTTGGTTCTATCTGGATGAACTGGAGCACGCGGTGGGCGATCGCCTGCGGGTGATTACCGCCGAGGCTCGCTCGTATCTGGGTGTGACGAGCGTGGGCCATCGTCGCTACGACGTCGTTGTGAGCGACTGCTTTGGCGGTGCCGAGCCCGTGCGCGAGCTGGCGACCGTTGAGGCGCTGCGCCTGGTGCGGGGCAGCCTGAACCCCGGGGGTATCTACGTGGCCAATATCGTGAGCGCAAACGAGGGGAGCGATGTGACGTTCCTTCGCGACTGCGCTGCCACGGCACTCGAGGTATTCGTCCACGCCTGGGTGGTCCCATGTGGCGATGCGAAGTTCAGCGGCGAGGAAAACTACCTGCTCATCGCCAGCGACGGCGACTACGCCTTTGCCGAAGCCGTGCCCTTCGACACCGACTTCCTCGGCACCGTCCTTCACGACAAGTAAGTCTCCCCGTCCCAAAAAAGACTGGTCTTAGGCGTGGTCGCGCCAGCCGTGAACGCGCTGCTTCATGCCCTCTATGTCGAGCACGCCTTCGGCAAAGCCCTTGCGCACGAGCTCTTCGGGAACAAACTCGTCGTAGCGGTCAAAGTAAGGCACCTCGCCAGGATAGACGAGCTCGATGGGATCGAAGTCCTTTTCGGCCTCGGCGGCGAGCACCTCAAAGAACGTCTCCTCGTCGGCCTTCATCTTAAACTGCATAAAGTACGGGCGTGACGGGTCGAGTCCGCGAAGGCCCAGCTCAGCGGCGCATTTGATTTTAAGCATGCGCTCGAGTGCTAGGAAGGCGTAGCTGCCCAACCAGGGGAAGAGCACCCAGGTGTCGCCACCCAGGTTGATGAGCGGCTTAGTTCCCGCGCCCGAAATCTCGGCGGTATGACGAGCCTGCGCCAAGCGAGCCCGTGCGTTACCCATAAGGTACGGATATACTGCGTGCTCAGTGAGCGCTTGGCGCATGCGCTCGAGCACATGCGTGTTAATGTCGCCGGGGCAGTCGCCAAAGTAGGCCGGCACCCGGCCCTTGACCTGCGTGGCAAAGACAGTGTGGCGCTTCCAGTCCACTTCCTCGACAATCCAGCAGTGTCCGGCGATGGCGATGCGCTCACCGGGCGGGGGCGGATTAACGATCGTGCCCAGCTCGGCCGATTCGCTCCGGACGGTAAACTCCTCGTTTTCCTGGAACACGGCGTAGAACTTAAAGTTGTTGATGATGCGCTCGCCCGCGAGACCCACGATGAGCCCGCCACCTTCGGTGACCTGGATATGGTCGATCTTAATGAGGTGACGTAGCAGCACACGGTAATCGTCTGCCGAGACACGGTGGAAATAGCTGAGCGTGAGCACGCGCTGGGCAAGTTCGGCCGGCGTGAGCTCGCCGGTGCTGGCGAGGGTCGACATAGTCTGGTGATAGAGCAGGCTGTAGGGGAGACGATCGAGCTCGGGTGGCTCGACCCACTTTTCCTCGCGATAGAGTTGTACGAGCGCGATACCCTGCAGGAGCTTCCAGGGAATGGTTTCGGGCATCATCGTGCGCGGCTCGGGCTCTTCCTCGCGCATGACAAACCACATCTCGGGCGGAAGATCGCGGCGTCCCGTGCGGCCCATTCGCTGCAAAAAGGAGCTGACGGTATATGGCGCATCGATCTGAAACGCACGCTCCAGGCGGCCGATATCGATACCGAGCTCCAGCGTAGAGGTGGTGACGGTCGTTTGTGCCTGTTCCTCGTCACGCATGAGCTCTTCTGCCGTCTCGCGCAACGATGCCGAAAGGTTGCCGTGATGGATGAGAAAGCGGTCGGGCTCGTGCCGGCTCTCGCAGTAGCTACGCAGCATGGAGCATACGGCCTCTGCCTCCTCGCGCGAGTTGGCAAAGACCAGGCACTTGCGGCCGCGGGTGTGTTCGAAGATATAGCCCATGCCGGGGTCGGCGTTGTCTGGTGCTGTGTCGGTGGGGTCGAGTATTGCCTGTTCGGGTGCTTGGGGGATATCGACTTCGCCCTCGGGGGCCGAGGAAGTTTGGCGGTCCTTGGGAGCGGCCTTGCCCCGTGCCCGCTCACGACGTTGACGGCGCTCCTCTTGTGTGAGTTGTCCGCTGTGGCGCATGTCTTGGGTGTCGGCCGGCAGTGCCGCGGATGCCGCCGCCTCGATGCGCTCGCACGCAAGCACTTCGGCCTCTTGAGGACCTGTGCCCACGAATCCCCGCTGCTGTGCCTGGGGGCCCGAGTTGTAGAAGTGCTCCATGGAGATGCGCCACACGCGGCGCGGTTCTTCAAAGCGGGGGATAACGCAGTCGCGCCCCGTTCCCTGTGAGAGAAAAGTGCCCGTGCGCTCGGGGTCGCCGATGGTAGCCGAAAGGCCAATGCGGCGAGGCCGCACGCCGGCCATGCGCGAGAGTCGCTCGATAAGGCAGAGCGTTTGCCCGCCACGGTCGCCGCGCATGAGCGAGTGGACCTCATCGATGACCACATAGCGCAGGTCGCAAAACATGCGCGGGATCGCCATGTGCTTATGGATTAAGAGCGCTTCGAGTGACTCGGGCGTAATCTGCAAGATACCGCTCGGTTTTTTGATGAGCTTAGCCTTGTGCGACTGCGAGACATCGCCATGCCAGTGCCAGACAGGGATATCGGCCTCTTCGCAGAGGTCGTTGAGGCGGACGAACTGATCATTGATGAGCGCTTTGAGGGGACCAATGTAGAGGGCGCCTATGCTTGCAGGCGGGTTTTCCCAAAACTCGGTCAAGATGGGAAAGAAGGCCGCCTCGGTTTTACCGGAAGCTGTGGATGCCGTCAGGAGCACATTGTCTTGCGTGTTAAAGATGGCATCTGCCGCTGCAACCTGGATAGAGCGCAGGCTCTCCCAATCGTGGGAGTAGATGAAGTCTTGGATAAACGGGGCATATCGGTCAAAGGCGTTCACGGGCCCTCCTCTCAAAACAGAACTTCTCAACGCGGCGGACAACGGTTTGCTGCATTGCTGCCTCAACGTTTGCCCAGATAAAACCTACCAAAATAAACCTGTCCCTTTTTGGCAGGTTAGATGGTGAATTCGGCGAAGTTGCGGTCGCCGCTTGCGGTGCCGGTGTCGCCTGTTGCTGCTGCCGGCGCCAGCGCGTCGCCACCGACGCTTTGCAGCAGTTCGGCCACATTTGCATCGGGGTTCTGACACAGGATGTCGAGCAGCTCGATAAAGTCACGAATGACCTCACGCGGCGTCAGATGCGTGTCGGCTCCCACACGACCGAACTCGATCTTGAGGAAGTCAACCAAGTCGTTCTCGGTGAGTGTGGGCGTCCAGCCAAAGTAGCCGGCGTGAATTTGCATGAGTTTTTCGATCAGCACCAGCAGCTCCTCATAGGTGAGTGGCTGCAGGCGGATGATGGGCGCGAGCATGTCCTTAAGGTCTTCGCGCGCAAAGCGGCCCTGAGCGAGTCGACTGCGCAAGGCCTCGTAGGAGAATACGCCACGGCGGCGGTCCTCGATAGAGGTCGGCGTGCCGCCCATGATCACGCCCAGGTACTGCGCTTTGCCCTGCAGCGTGTCGTTGTACATCGTTAGGATTTTCTCGTAGTTGTACTGTCGCGTGATGGCGTTGGGAATCTTGTACAAATTTACGAGCTCGTCGATGAGCGCCAGCATGCCCTTGTAGCCGCTGCAGACCAAAAAGCGCGCAATGAGTTTGACGTAGTCGTACCAGTCGTCATCGCTGATGATGGTCGAGGAGCCCAGCTCGGTGCGCGCCTCGCTCTTGGTGCGGTATTCGCCGCGGATCCATTTGGTCACGCGGCTCATGGCCTCTTCGTCGCCCTCGGATACGGCCGTGCGATAGCGGCGAAGCATGCGGGTGAAGTCGAAGCCGTGGACCATCTCCTCGAGCGGGGCCAGTTGGGCATTGACGACCGACTCATCGACGTCGGCACACGAGGCGACCCAACGATCCAGGATAAGGTTGAGCGCACCGCCCTCGGGGCGCGTTTTAGTCGATATATTGCGGATGAGCTCGCGGTAGGTGGCAAGGCCCTGTCCCTGACCGCCCTGCAGGCGGCGCTCGGGGGATAGGTCGGCATCGGCGACGACGAATCCCTCGCCCATGGCGTGCGTGCGGATGGTCTGGAGCAAAAAACTCTTGCCGGCGCCGTAACGACCGACCAGGAAACGGAAGCTCGCGCCACCGTCGGCGATGAGGCTCAGATCGGTGAGCAGGGCGCGGATCTCGACCTCGCGCCCTACGGTGATGTAGGGAAGGCCGATACGCGGGACCACGCCGCCCTTGAGCGAGTTGAGAATGACGGCGGCGACGCGCTTGGGCACGCGGGGTGCTGCGGATGCGGTATCACTCATGGTCTAGGTATCCTCTCACGTCTGCTTCGTAGTCCTCGATAATCTGCGGCCCTGCCGCACTAAATTCAATTACGGTGTCGCCCACCAGGTCAAAGAGCGCCTCGTTGATGGTATCGACGAGCATGTCCTCGCTCTGCTCCGATTGCACTACCGCCGATTCCGCCTGTACTGCGTTGTGCTCGAGCAGCGCGCGGAGATAGGCGTCTGCGGCGGGCGCGAGTTCGTTTGTGGCGTCAGCGGGTGTAGCAGCTGCGAACGCGGGCGTCGGCGCGAGAAGCGGTGCCACGACACCAAACTGTTCGGTGGATATGGTCGGCTCGTCGGACTCGTCCTGCCCTGCAGCCGCCGCGACCGCCTCGACCATCGCGTCGGCTACGGGCTCGGCTTCCGGTTGCCCTGAGTCCGCTGCCTCGGCTTCTGCGGACGCGCCGTCCTCGCGTTCCTCGTCAATCAAAAGCGCCTCGCGCGTTTGTGCGGCGGCGCTCCGAATATGCCCCAGCTGACTCAGATCGATATCGATCTTGACGGGCTGGTGTGCGGCGTCCCACGAAAGCCATGCCACAATCTCGTCATCGATAATCTTGGCTAGATATTTGGGGACCTTTTCTTCCTTAAGGGGATGGGCAGGGTCCAGCGCCAGGCGCAGGCGTTGGTCGCAGGCGCGCATCATTTCACCGAGCTTGCTGCTCTTTTGCCTACTACCGTGGATACGCATGCATTCCCAAAAGCCGTTTTGGCAACGGTAGATATGGATGGGGTCCAGACGGTATTCGCAGTCCTCGTGGCGCTCGGGCGCAAAGAATACGGCCGAGGCAAACATGGTGTAGGGCATGGCCGTCTCCTCCCCAAATAAACTTGCCACGATGCCGGTCTTTCGGTGCGTGTCATAGTAGCGCACCATGCGGACATACACGGCGCACGCCACGTGGCGCAGATCACGGTGGTGGCTGCGGTCGAGCCGCGAGCTACTTAGGTTGTACGTGGAGAGGGCGTTGATGGCGGCCATGAGTCGCTCCTCGCGCACCTCATCGGGCGGAAGGGGGAGCGTGGGCTCGGAGGTTTTGCGACGCTTAGGGGTCTGGCCGGACGGTGCCGGTACAAGGTCTCGTGCCGCGCGCCGCAGTTCGATAAGGGCGTTATCGAACATGACGGTTTTAGAGTCGCGAAGCAGCTTGGGGTCGAGCCCGTGGAACACGGCGTAATCTTGCAGCCACACGCGCGCAAACCGGTCGATGCCGGGCTCGAAGGCGCGATAGACATCCCAAAAAGCCTTGATCTTGTTAAAACCATCGAGTGGATTATCTACGCCAATGCCGCAGATCAGCTCATAGAGATACAGAAAGGCAAAGGACGTAGACGTTTCCTCGACGGTTCCGCGGCGCACTTGGGCACGCCAGGTAAAGTAGCCGCGCAGTTGCCGGTCGCTCATGGCGTTGTAGGTGGGAAAGTACGACTTAAAGGTGCCGTTGTAGGGACAGTCGTCCTCAAAGTCGGCCATCAGCAGGCCCTGGCGGTAAAAAAGCTCGGCTTCCGAGAGCCAGCGGCCCGCACCGCCCTTGGGGTCATCCTGCCAGCGCGATATCTCGCGCATTTTACGGTACTGGTCGGGGAGGAAATTCTGCATCTGTCGGCCGGTTTTGAGAATCGGCTCGTCTGCGTAGGTTTCGTTTGAGAAGCGGGCGGACTGATGGGTCCGGGCCTCGGCCATAATGCGCTCGATGAGCATCTTGATGTCCTGGTCGGCCACCGCTCCTCCTCTCGAACGCAGCTACGGTGACCTCATATCATAGCACAGCATCAAACAGATGTTCGAGATACCGCTGCGTTGATAGATTTAGAACAGGAGGGCGTATATGACGGCGATGACGACGGAGGGAAGCATATTGGCCGTGCGGAAGGTCTGAGGACGGATGAGGTTGACGCCGACGCAGAAGATGAGCATGGAGCCTACGAGCGAAAGGCTGTTGAGGGCTGCTGTGGTTATGATGGGGGAGAGCGCGCCGGCAAACAACGTGATCGTCCCCTGGAACACGGCGACGGGCAGGGCGGAGAAGATGCAGCCGCGGCCAAGCGAGGCCGTCATGGTGCAGACGATGATGCAGTCCAGTGCGCCCTTGAGGGCAAGCGTTGACCAGTCGCCGAGCAGGCCGTCCTGGATCGATCCCACAATGGCCATGGCGCCGATGCACACGGTGAGTGAAGTCGAGACAAAAGCGTTGGTGAACTCGTTATCGCCCTCACTGCCAGTCTTGCGCTTGAGCCATTCGCCAAGGTTCTCGATGGCGGCCTCCAAGTTGATGGCCTCGCCGATGAGCGAACCGAGCGCAAATGAGACGATGAGCATGGTGGTACCGGTGGTCGCTAGCGCCTTTCCATCGATGATGAGCATCTTTTGCATGGTGCCGCCCAGGCCGATAAACAGGACGCACAGCCCCGATGCTTTCATGAGCGTGTCTTGGATGCGCGGTGTAATGAAGCGGCCGCCCGCTAATCCCAAAAGACCGCCCGCAACTAAAAGCGCAACGTTGATGATTGTTCCCAAGCCCGGCATGAGCCCTCCTGTATTGATGCCAACGTGGCAATCGTAGCAGAACGAAATGCGAGGCACATCGCGACTCATCTAATACGTTATATAAGTGGTATTAGGAATGATGCGCAGCATTTAAGCCTCAGGTGGTTGTCGGGACATAGGGATAGTAGTCAAAGCGCAGTGTCATAAGCCGCTGTGGGGATTCAATAGCCGCGGCGATGATATTGGCATCGCGGGCACGATCAAACCCTTCGAGTTCGATCTGATACGAGACGTCTTGCATAATGTCCAGACGTCGCCAGGCTAGAAGTGTGTCGCCATCGAATTCCAAGGTCTTGCCTCCGTCTGGGGCAACGGCGTATAGACGCAGTTTAGCGGTGGTTGCAGGGTCGACAACCGTGACCTTTTTAATTTCGTTTCGAGTATTCTTGGCGCCCAACAAGGTGAGCAGTGTTGGGGCCACGACCTCGCCTGATGGCAAAAAGACGACTTCGATGGATTCGGGAAATGCGATGATGGCCGACTTGCGGACGGGCTGATTGGCGGCGGCAACTTCGATGTTTGCAGCATCGATGACCTCTGTGTGGTCGAGGGCGGCAAGCACGCAGCAGTTACCTTCATCGATCTCCTGAGGATCAGCAAGCCCCAGACTGTCCGCGAGCTCGGGATCGTTTGGACCGGTAGCGGGCTCATTCGGTGCTTCGAAAGAAGCTGGGACGCTGTTTGTCGGCGACAGCGTGTCGCCCGCACCTGCTTCTTTGTCCGTGCTCTCTTCTTGTATGGTTGCGTTGATGGGTTCGTCGTTTGAGGGGAGCGTCTTGGCGTCAAGCGCGGAGGGGAGAATTCTGATGGCTCCGGATCCGTTCCACTCCATTTCGAGAAGCGCCGGGTCGGCAAGAATGCGTTGCCTGCTTTGCGCGTGGGCATCGATTTCAATAGGGCCTGCCTCTGTCCCTCGTGTAAGGCTGAGTGATCCGGCTGACTTCTCGAAATGAGCGTCTGTGTCTTTGGTGCTGACGGCGTAGAACAGCAGGGATGCTTCTCCCGCCGCGATGGCATCGGTGTCGGCTTTGGTCAGCCGCAACGATGCTGTGAATGAGAGGGTGGGCTGCACATCGTCTGCATTCGCGGCGGCGCAGCCCAGACATATACCGCCTCCTTTCTCGAAAAACGCACCGTCGAAGGCGACCTTCGCTACGTTCGCCGAGTCATCGACCGAAGCGATGTCGATGCGCAGCTCTAAATTGCATGGATCGCCATCTGCATCGAGCACAACCGAGCGCCATGTGCAGACGGCGCACCCCGCCTGGGAGCCGTTTGCCTTGTTCGAACGATTGATATCCACGACTATCGAGCCGTCCGTATTACGACGAAGGCATCCCGAGGTTGAGATTGCGGCCTGTGCGATCGAAAAACGCTTGCACGCAATGGCGCTCGACGGATTTGGTGCAGAGCTTAGGGCTGCTGGTAAGGAGTCCGCCATGACGGGAGTCGCCCAAGCGGCGACAGGCGTTCCGGTTGCGAGCGCGCCGCAGAGTGCGACGACGGGCAAAAGGTTCTTCGATGCCATGGGGTCTCCTTAGCTAATTTAGTGCGGCCTGTCCGTGTTTCGTTTCTGGCTGCGTTTGATGTGCAGACCGAGGCCGGCGGTTCCCGCACCTGCTGCCGTGGCGCCTGCTGCCAAGAGCCATCGTCTGTCGTCTGCCTGTGCCAACGGTTCCTTGCAGTTGCCGCGGTCGAGCTCCGAGAGGTCGACCGTCACTTGCGTGGCGGCCTGCGCCTGTTCTTGCTGGGCAAAGGCCATGGCTGGCCCAAACGCTAGGATACTGACGGCGGCGGCCAGGGCGACGGCCTTATGCCGTGTGCGCACCGGGCTCGACCGTCCAGGTGATCGTTGCAACCTGATCGCCTTCGCCGGTTACGCGGAAGATGTCGCGCGTGACGCGGGCGACGTTTCCGCTTGTCTTGAGCTTAATTTTGTCCGTGCCGCCGGCAATGCCCTGGTAGCCCATGTCGAAGGCTGCATTCTTGGAAAGATCGAGGCCCGTCTCCTGCATTGCGGCGCTGGCGTTCTGGAGTGCGCCGTCGGGGCCGACCTTAAAGTCGATGGAATTCTGCGCGGTTCCGGCCTTGGCGTCGGCGGCAATGGTCCAGGTGTTCATGGCGTCGATCTTCATGTTGGTGACATGGATGCCGTAGGCCGAATGATTGTCGATGGTGGTCGCGTCTTCTGAGGGGCCCTGAAGCGTGCCGTCGGCCTTGGCGACGAAGGGAATAACCGTCGGAACTTTGAACTCTACGTTGTCGATCTCGGTCCTGACCATTACTTTCGTGGTTCCAACGCGCCCGGCTGCCAGAGCTGGCGTCGGGGCGGCGCCCATTGCGAGCGCGAGCGCAAGCCCTGCGCCCACGGCGAGTGCCCTGGCTCCGCTCAGGTTCATGGGTGTGTTCATAATCGATCCTTTCTGCTCGTCACGGACTGTTTCCGTGATGGTTGGACGAATGGGGACAGGGTGCTGCCCCTACGAGCGCGTCGGTCACTAACCTTCTGCCTGGGCCACCCGCACTTTGACGCGCGTCGGATTGCCGTGGGTGTCGTAGGTCTTGGCATCGAGTGCCTGAATCTCGATATATGCCTCGCCTTCTTGGATATCGCCGGCGGGGCAGGTCTCAACCGTCTTGCCGGCTTCGACCACACCGGACTCATAGATGGTCTCGTCGTTTTGAATCACGCGGAAACGCTGGGGAAACTTGTTGTCTTGGACGTTTTGCACGTTGACGCGCAACTTGCCGCCTTCCTGCAACTGTGCGACCGGCGCGACCGAGATCGTCATCATGTTGTCGCGGACGATGGCGTCGAGCTCATCCTGGATTTCTTGGCGCGATTTACCCTCTGCCGTCGTGACTGAGGCGCCTGCTTCGGGCACGGGCTGCGACTGCCAGGCGTATAGCCCTACGGCGACGAGGGCACAGACGATAGCCAAGCAGACAACGACGAGTTTCTTGCGACGCCCCAGTCCTGCAAGGCGGGGCGGCTTCTTCGCACTCATGCGGCGTCCTTGGTGGTATAGACACGTGCGAACGTGGACGGGTCCGCTCCAAAGAGCATGTGAAGCATCAGGCGGCGCGAGTAGATGAGCTCGTCGAAGTCGTGGGGGAGCTCGATGTTGTGGATACGCGCGATGTGGTGGGCGAGCGTCGAGAACGACTCGGGGTCGCAGATAACATCGGTGGTGACGTGGTAGACCGTCGTATCGGGGAACGCCTCTTCGTCGAAAGGCAGGAGATAGGGATCGTCGTCGACCTCGATGGCGACGCCGTACTGGGGCCAGTAATATGCCATGGGAACCTCCCTGCTTCTGGGGCCAAAACTTC
Organism: uncultured Collinsella sp.; assembly: GCA_905194675.1. GTDB lineage: Bacteria > Actinomycetota > Coriobacteriia > Coriobacteriales > Coriobacteriaceae > Collinsella. The sequence goes on from CAJJTG010000042.1 coordinate 11,292, forward strand.
CATTGGTTTTGGCTGTTGATGCCGACCGTATCAGTCACTACTTGACCAATTTCTGACCAAATGCTTGACGGATTGACATCTCCGCAGGTGAAAGATGGTAAAAATTACTTCAACTTTTTTCGAGCAACAATTGCGTGGTCGCTGGCGGTAAAGCGACATGTGTCAAAAGCATCGTCTGCCGAGGAAACCTTGCCGCTCGCCGAATTGCACGAACGTAAAAATCGCCAATTATGGAGACGGTCTCGAACACGTCGACGAAACGATGCGGTAACATCTCCCTGCAAACACTGTAGTTAGCTAAAGGGGGAGTTCGCGTGTCTGCAACTATCAAACCCTTCACCGACGAGTTCGAAGAGTATGGTCGCGATGAGTCTCGCGCATCGGGCGAGGCCTCGAGCATCTCGTTTCCGACAACGGAGGACGAGGTCCGCGCCATTTTGAAAAAGCTCCATGCCGAGCGTGTACCGGTGACGGTTCAGGGCGCCCGGACCGGCCTTGCCGCCGGCGCCGTGCCTCATGGCGGTCACATTCTCAATACTTCCCGCATGAATCGCTACCTGGGCATTCGCCGCGATGAGCAGGGCCGCTTTCTTTTGCGTGTGGCGCCCGGCGTCGTGCTGTCTGAGCTGCGCAAGCAACTGGGCAAGAAAGTGCTGCCGACTGCCGGCTGGGACCAGGCATCGCTTGAAGCCTACGAGGAGTTCCAAGAAGCTCCCGAGCAATTCTTTCCCACCGATCCCACCGAGGCATCTGCCTGTCTGGGCGGTATGGCGGCGTGCAACGCCTCCGGTGCCCGCAGCTATGCCTATGGCCCCATGCGCCCGCATATCACGGGCCTTCACGTTGCGCTGGCAGATGGCGATTTGCTCGAGCTTCACCGCGGTGAGGTTTTTGCTCAGGGCCGTCGCCTGTCACTTGTGACGGTGGAAGGTCGTTCGCTTGAGCTCGATCTTCCTGACTACACCATGCCCAAGACCAAAAATGCTTCGGGCTTTTTTGTTGCGGACAATATGGACGCCATCGATCTCTTTATCGGCGCATGCGGCACGCTCGGCGTTATCACCGAGCTCGAGATCGCCCTGCAGCCTGCTCCCGCGGTTGCGTGGGGCGTGAGCTGCTTTTTCGATAGCGAGGACAAGGCCGTTGCCTTTACCGATTCCGTGCGCCCGGTCCTGTCCCACGCGGCCGCTATTGAGTATTTCGATGCCGGCGCCCTAGATATCCTTCGCCGCCAGCGCGAGCGATCGACCGCATTTGCCTCACTGCCGGCACTCGACGATGAGGCAAAGGTCTGCGTCTACGTGGAACTCGACTGCGACGACGAGGCGCAGGCGACCGAGGAGCTGTACCACTTGGGATGGGTTTTGGAGCTTGCGGGTGGGCGCGACGACGCGACCTGGGTCGCGCGCACCGAGGTCGATCGCGAGTGCCAGCGGTTCTTCCGCCATGCGGTTCCCGAGAGCGTCAACATGCTCATCGACGAGCGTCGCCGCACAGATCCTACCATCACCAAACTGGGCTCGGACATGTCGGTGCCCAACGCGCGCCTGGCCGATGTCGTTGCCCTCTATCGCCGCACGCTGGCCGATAGCGGGCTTGAGTCTGCCGCCTGGGGGCATATCGGCAACAACCATCTGCATGTGAATATCCTGCCGCGCGATGCGCAGGATTACCGCTGCGGCGGAGAACTCTTTGCCCAGTGGGCTTCCGAGGTCACGGCCATGGGCGGCGCCGTCTCCGCCGAACACGGCGTCGGCAAGATCAAGGCGGGCTTCTTGGAGACGATGTACGGTCACGAGGCCATGGTCGAGTCGGCGCGGCTCAAGCTCCAGCTCGATCCTGCCGGGCAGTTGGGTCGCGGCAACCTGTTTTCGGAGAAGCTCTTGGATGAGCTCGTCCAGAAAGGAGGCGCGTGAAGATGAGCGATTTCCATATGGTGGTGTGTGTCAAGGCGGTGCCGGGCAGCACCGAGGTCAAGATGGACCCCAAGACCAATACCATCGTGCGCGATGGCAAACAGGCGGTCATTAATCCCTTTGACGCGAGCGCTTTGGAATGCGCGCTGGCGCTGAAGGACGACTTTATCGGCTTTGGCATGGACGTGCGCGTAACGGTGGTGTCGATGGGCATCCCCGCGACCGAATCGCTATTGCGCGACTGCATCGCCCGAGGCGCCGATGACGCGCTGCTGCTAACCGATCGCGCCTTTGCGGGTGCCGATACCCTGGCAACCACCTATGCCCTCAAGTGCGGCATCGAGGCGCTTGATGAGGACTTCGACCTGCTCATCTGCGGCAAGATGGCGGTGGACGGCGATACGGCCCAGATTGGTCCCGAGCTTGCCGGTGCCTTTGAGATTCCCTGCGTGACCGACGTGAGCTGCGTGCAGAGCGCGGGCTTTACGACCTGTGGTTCACTGGCGCTTGTCCACGGCTGCGATGCCGGCGAGGAGACGGTGTATCTGGAGATGCCGTGCGCGATGACGACCGCCAAGGAGATCGGCCAGCTGCGTATGCCGAGCATTGCCGGTATTCGTGCGGCCGAGGAGGCGGACGTGCGCGTGGTCAGCGCTGCCGACGTGAACGCCGACCCTGCGCGCTGCGGTCTTGCCGGCTCGCCGACACGGGTCGTGCGATCGTTTGTGCCCGACCGCGACCAAACGTGCGAGGCCGTTGACGGAACGGCGTCCGAGCAGGCGGCGAAACTTGCCAAGATTATCGAGGGGATGGCATAGATGAGCGAACTGATTATCGATAGCGAAGCCTGTATCGGCTGCGGTCGCTGCGTTCGCGCCTGTGCCTCGGGCGGCATCGTAGTGGAAGGCGAGCGGCCCAACCGTTGCGCCCGCGTAACCGACGGCTGCATCCTATGCGGCGGGTGCGTCGACGCCTGCCCCGTCAACGCTATCTCGATCGAGCGTGATGAGGCCGCTGGCGCGGCAGACCTTGACGCATATCGAGACATTTGGGTCTTCGTGCAGACTGACGAGCACGACGCCGTGACTCCCGTTGCCTATGAGCTTATGGGCAAGGGCCGCGAACTTGCCGATGCACGCGGCTGTCGCCTAGTGGCGCTGGTCGGCATGGGCCCCGAGGGTTCTCTCGGTGACCTGGAGCATCTGGTTTACGCCGGTGCAGACGAGGTCCTGGTCTGTCGCGACGAGCGTCTGCGCCAGAATGATGCGGAGGTCTACGCCCGGCTGATCTGCGATTTGGTGGCAGAGCGCAAGCCCGAGGCCATTCTGTACGGTGCGACCGCCTTTGGCCGTGAGCTGGCGCCTGGCGTTGCCGTGCGCCTGCAGACGGGCCTTACGGCTGACTGCACCGTACTTTCAATGGATACGGAGACGGGTCTGCTGCAGCAGACGCGTCCGGCGTTTGGCGGCAACCTGATGGCCACCATCGTCTGCCCCAACCATCGTCCTCAGATGGCAACGGTGCGCCCCGGCATCTTTAAGGCGTCCGACTTTGACTACGGCCGCTCCGGCACGATTACCCAGATATCACTTACGGATGATGCTAAGGCTCGTGTTGAGATCTCGATTCCCGCTGAGGAGTGGGGGCAACAGGCATCAATTGCCGATGCCGAGCGCCTGGTCGTGGTGGGTCGCGGCATTGGTTCCAAGAAAAACCTGCCGCTGATGCGAAGGCTCGCCGAGGCTCTGGGAGCCGAGCTTGGCTGCACGCGACCTGTCGTGGAGGCCGGCTGGTTGGAGTATCGCCATCAGATTGGCCAGACGGGCGTATCGGTTTCGCCCAAGCTTCTCGTGAGTATCGGTGTTTCGGGCGCTATCCAGCATCTTGCCGGCATCGGTGGGTCGGAGTGCATTATCGCCATCAACGAGGACCCGGATGCCCCCATCTTTGGTGCTGCCCAGTATAAGGTTGTCGGTGATGCCGTCGAGGTCGTCGAGGAGCTGCTGGCCCAGCTTGAGCGCTAGGCGCGCGCCAGCCAGTCGCGCATCTCGTCCTTTAGGCGCTCCCAGGTCGCTTGCGTGGCGGGATCGGTAAAGGGGCGCGTAATGCCAAAGGGCGCGTCGAGCAGGCGGTAGATATCGCCCTGCTCGCGCGCCAGCGCGCGGCTTGCCGGATAGACGAGCTCAAACATAAAGCAGATGAGTCCCACCAGGTAGTCTGCGGACTCGTCGCGTTCATCGCGTGCGACGCAGCGGTGCTCGTCAAAGGCGGCCAGCGTCGGTGTCGAGAAGTGGCTGGCGAGAAACGTGTCCTCATCCACCTTGAGGATGGTGTCGACGGTGCTGTCGGCGATGGTGCGCATAATGTCGATTTTGTCGCCATCGCGCACGATATCGCAGAAGTTCCGCGTGCGGGTGTCGAGTTCCGTGGGTAGGCGAAAATCGCTGTGGTGGGCGATGCTTGCACGGATGAGCTCGTCTTCTACCGGATCGTCGATAAAGTCGCGGATACTTGTTGTCGCGGGCGCGTCTGCAGGGTTTTCGCCAAAGAGAACCTCGACGCCCAACGCCGCATGGCTCATGCTCTCGGCATCCTTAAACGTGTCCCAGCGTCGCAGCTGTTCGAAGCGACCCATATCGTGCAGCAGGCCGCAAAGCCACGCTAGGTCAATGTCCTGAGGTGACCAGCCCTGTTCGCGCGCCACGGCATCGCATGCCTCGGCAACGTGGTACGTATGCTCGATTTTAAGCGCGATACGCGGATTGTCGGCATCGTAAGCATCGGTGTAGCTTTTGAAGGCCGCGCGCGCCCGGTCTCGATCGATAGCTGTCATAATGACTTCCTAAAAAGTTGTGTCTTTCGATCCGGTGGCAATTGTAGGCGAACTTTATTGCCACCGGTTGATATTTCTGCTGCGTTGCGAGGCGCGCTGCAGACGACTTACCAGAATGGGAGTGGCATGGTCCTTAGGATCTTTAAAATCGTCTGGCCGGTGATGCTTACCTATGTTGCGATAGGCGCGCCGTGCGGAATGATTATGGGGCAGACGGGAATGGAGCCCTGGATGGTCTTTGCTCTGAGCAGCACGTTTGTGACGGGCAGCGGACAGCTTATGGTCTGCAATCTTTGGCTGGCGGGCGTACCGGCACCTTCGATTATCGCGAGCGTCGCCGCCATCTCCTCGCGCTTTGCACTTTATTCGGCATCGATCGCACCGCATCTGACGGGCGCCTCGAAGCGTCAGGCGTTGGCTGTTTCCGCGACACTTACCGAGGAGGCATATGGCATCTCGCTTGCCAGGCTGGTTGAAGGGGAGGATTGGGGCCCGCGCGAGTCCTTTGTGCTCAACGCGATTCTCATCGCGACATGGGGCGTTTCGTGTACGACGGGCGCCATCGTCGGCGCCGTTGTCGATGTTCCCACCGCTATTGCGGGTTTTGTCTGCACATCGCTCTTTATCTGCCTGCTCTTTTCGCAGCGACTGTCGCGCGGCAATGTCGTAGCTGCCGGTTTGGCTGCGGTGTCCGTCGCCATATGCAAGTTCTTGGGGTGGACGAATATCGCCGTGCCGGTAAGTGTGCTCGTCGGCGTTGTCGCGGCGCTTGCGTGCGATGCCCTCGCCGAAGGATGGGGCGCTCGCGATGCCCGTTAATGAGTTTTTGGGTCTGTGGCTGTCGTCGTGGGCTGCAATCGCGTTCTTTCGCATCGCGCCGGCGTTCGCCTTGCGCGGGAGAACGCTGTCGCCTCGTGTTACCGAGGCCTTGGGCTATATTCCGCCCGCCGCCTTTGCGGCGCTGGTCGCCAACGATTTGATAAGCCCTGGTGCTTTCGACGCCGGCTTGTGGCAGGGCTTGATTCCTTGGATTGCGGCTGCCGGCGTAGTGGTGGTGGCTGTGAAGACAAAGTCGATGCTGTGGTGCTGCGTCTCGGGCATCGTGCTCTATATCGTCTTGAGCCTCATATAAGAGCGGGGCACGTTTGGCGTTCCGGCCCAACGAATCGAATTTCTCACTGAGCCGGTCTGCTTCTTCTGATACCATGGTCAAACTTTACTGTAGCAAAGTGTGACGTGGGATTTTGTGCCTCGTCAACGGAAATGGGGGTTTCATGGCACAGGAAGCAACCGCCAACGAGCAAAACAAATTCAAAGTCCCGCGTATCCCGGGTGACATCATGATCTATCCCATGATCGTTGGCCTTTTGCTCAACACTTTCTGTCCGCAGGTCTTTGAGATCGGCGGCTTCTTTACGGCTGCCTGCCGCGGCGGCTCCAATACCATCGTCGCTGCGATCCTGCTCTTCGTGGGTGCCGGCATTAGCTTTAAGTCCACGCCGGGCGCCATCAAGACCGGTATCGTCGTTCTGATCCCTAAGCTTGTGGTGGCAGCCGCCCTTGGCTTGGGTGTGGCATATTTCTTTAACGACAACTTCCTGGGCCTGGGCTCCGTATCTATCATCGGCGGCATCACGTTTTGCAACATGGCGCTCTATACGGGCATCATGGGCGAGTTCGGCGATGAGTCCGAGCAGGGCGCCGTCGGTATCCTGTTCTTTACGGCCGGCCCCGCCGTCACCATGATCATCCTCGGTGTCTCGGGTCTCGCCAACATTCCCGTCGGCACCATCATCGGATCCATCCTGCCGCTTGTTATCGGCATGGTTCTGGGCAACTTGTTCCCGTTTATCAAGAACTTGCTGGTTCCTGGTGCCAATCCCGCGATTGCCGTCATCGGATTTCAGCTCGGTGCGTCTATGAGCCTGTCGAGCTTTATCACCGGCGGTATTTCCGGCATCTTGCTGGGCCTTGTCACGCTGTTTGTCGTCGGTCCCATCACCTTTGCGTTCGAGCGCCTGTGCGGTGGTAACGGCAAGGCTGCCGTGGCTTGTTCCACCATCGCCGGTACGGCTATGACCACGCCGGTCGCCCTCGCTGAGGTCGCGCCGCGCTACGCCGAGCTTGCACCCACTGCGTACGCCCAGATCGCCACCGCCGTTATCATCACGGCAATCATGGCTCCGATTCTGACCGGCTGGGTTGACAAGAAGTTCTGTCAGGGCAAGGAAGACCTGTCGCCCGCCGGTGTCGAGGCCATCGAGGAGGCTGTCGCAACCGATGTCGACGGTGAGTAACGGCCGTTGCCGATAATAGATTCCGGCGTGCAATTCGCGCCGTTCGAGCGCCCGAACGAAAGCTGTCTTGCGGTAACGTTCGGGCGCTCTGCTATTATTCCCATTACCCCTGCGGAGTAGGGGGTGTTTGTTGCCCAGACACGAATCGGACGATTCTGACCACTTGGATATTGAAGGGATGGCGTCTAGTGGTTAAGGCACTCAAGATCGAGAT
>CAJJTG010000043.1 GCA_905194675.1 uncultured Collinsella sp.
GCAAGGGCTGCTTTGTCGCCGAGGGCAACCAGGAACTCTTGCGCGAAAACCAGCTCTGCCATATCGAAGAGCTACTTGCGAAAGCGGCGAGCCAAGCCGAAGTCTTGGGCGTCACGCGCGACAAGCTGCACGAGATGCTCGACCTGGTAGCCCCCGAAACTATGCAGTAGCCATCTGCAAGAAAGGCTATGCCATGCAAAACCTTTTAGAACTCAAAGGTATCTCACGCCGTGTGAGCGACCGCTTTTCGCTGCGCGACGTCACACTTGCCGTGGAACCCGGCCAGATTGTTGGCTTTGTGGGCGCAAACGGCGCCGGCAAAACCACGACGATTCGAACCGCGCTCGGGCTTATAAAGCTCGATGCCGGCGAGGTGCACCTGTTTGGACAGCACTGTGGCGCCGACGCGCCCGATGAAACGCAGCGTTGCCTGCGCACTCGTGTCGGCCTCGTGCTGGACACATGCCCCTTCCCTTCCACACTCAAGGTGACCGAAGTTGAGGCACTCGTAAGCCCGGCATACCCCACCTGGAGCCACGACACTTTCTCCAGCCTCATCGACCGATTTGGCCTCGATCCCAAGGCAAAGGTCAAGGACCTCTCCCGCGGCATGGGCATGAAGCTGCAGCTTGCCTGCGCGCTCAGCCACAAGGCCAAACTGCTCGTTTTGGACGAAGCCACCGCGGGCCTCGATCCCATGGCACGCGAGGAGCTGCTTGATGAGCTGCTTGCCTTTGTCGCCGACGGCCAGCACAGTGTGCTGCTCTCGAGCCACATTACATCCGACCTCGATCGCGCCGCTGATCGCGTCATCTGCATCGATAATGGCTCGATTATTTTTGACCTGCCGCGCGAGGATATTACCGACCGCGCTGGCATCGCCCACTGTACCCAAGCACAGGCCGCCGAGCTTATGGCTTGCGTCGAAGGCGCCCGTGCCGCCCGCCATGCCTACAGCGTGGACGTGCTCGTGCCCAACCGTCGCGATACGCTCGAGGCCTTCCCCGAGATTCCCTGCGATCGGGCAACCATTGATGACTATCTTCGCCTCATGCTGAAAGGAGCTTCGAAATGAAACGCGCCTTTATGTCCGAGCTCGCCATCGCTCGCTCGCTTATCCCGAGCATTGCGGGCGTCGGCTTGTTCATCTTCGTCGTGTTGACCCTCGCCAACGCATCGGACGGTGACTCTGGCATGAGTGCTGGCGCCTGCGCGGTCAGTGCCATGTCGCCTATCATGGTCATGAACTCACTGGCTGGTTTCGACAATCAAAACGGTTGGGAGCGCTACCGGGCAACGCTGCCCTTCTCGCGCAAAGACATCATCTGCGCACGCTACCTGAGCGTTATTGCCTTCTCCGCCGTCATGGCATGTGCAGCTACGCTTTTGAGTATCGTCGCCATCCCGCTCTTCAACGGCACGGGCATTCCTTCGACAGGACAAACCGTCTTTGAGATCGCAATAGCCTCGGCAGCATCGATGCTCATCTCCCTCATGATGGTGTTCTTGGCACAGCCGCTGTTCTTCCGATTTGGACACATGGAGGCACTGCGCCTATCCGTTGGCCTGTTTGCCCTACTCGGATGCCTTGCCATTGCCACGTTGAGCTCCTCCAACCCCATCAGCAACTGGCTCATGTCGATTGCCGGGGCGAATCCCGATCCCGCCGTTCTTGGCTGTCTGTGTGCAGGCATCGCCGCACTTGCCCTCGTGCTATGTGCAATCAGCTGCACCGTCAGCACCAAGGTTTATCGAGTACGCGATTTGTAGCCACACGAAACTTGACCCACGTAGGCCACAATCGGTCGCAATCGCCCATCCGCAAATCCATGGCAAACGGCATGTCCCCGGCGTGCGCCACCGTACTACTTGCGCAGCGGCTTGGGCAGCGGAATGCCGGCGGCGATGGCTGCAGCGATAATCATGCAGACAATGCCCTTGAGCGGGAAACACATGAGCAGCAGGCCCACGACCATGACCGGCTGGCGCATAACGGCACCCATCGTCGAGGCGGTGCAGACGGCGACACAAAAGACCGGATCGGCGCCAGTGAGGATGGCAAGGCCATAGCCCAGGCTCACGCCCGAGAAGATGACGGGGAAGAAGTGGCCGCCGCGCCAGCCCATGTTGATGAGGGCGGGCGTCAGCATGGCCTTAACAAGGCCGGTCGCGATGAGCACACCGGCGGGGATGGTGAGGTAGGTCTCCATAAGTACATCGGCCTGGGTCTCGCCGGCAAACATGGTGTAGGGCAGGACCGTGCCACAGATGGCGAGCGCCAGACCGGCTAGCATGGCCTTGACGACAGGGCGCTCCCCTATGGTGTGGGCCAACGCCTCGCTCGCGTGCTCCGAGACAAAGTACAGCCAGCCGCAGACCGTACCGATGAGTGCCAGGGGAATAAGCCAGACAAGCTCAAGGTTGCCCACTTGGGCAGCCTCGAACCTCGGCATACCCATACCGCCGCCCATAAGCTGGCCGAGCAGCAGATAGGTGCCCAGGCCGCCGGCAATCGCGATGCCGTAGACCACGGTCTTTTGCGCCTTGGGCAGCTTGATGGTGATCTCGTCGGATTCGGAGTCTCCATCGTCGTCGGCGCCCTGGCCGTCAGCGCTACCGGCGAGCGGCGCCACAAAGCCAAAGACGGGCGCGGTGAAGAGCGCCGTCAGGGCAGCCTGGGTGCCCAGAAGCGTGAGCTGCCTAAACTCGGCGCCAAAGTGACGCATGCGGTCGCCGACCCAGCTGCACAGACCTGCGATAACGCCGGTCAGGCCGGCCTCCGGTCCAATGCTTCCGCCAAACAGCAGCGGCAGCAATGCCGCAAGCGACAGCTTGCCCAAGTTGTCGTACGGGTAGCGACCGTCGCGCTTAACCTTGGCCATCACCTGGTTGAGGTCATCGGTCTTGACGCCCGTCATCTTTTCGTACAGACCGATCAGCAGGCCGCCCAGCAGGCAGACGAAAAACGGATACGGCAAAAACCCGAACGGGCCGCTCGCGAGCTCGGGTGAAGCGACGCCCAGCATATGCGGGATCTCGGTCCATAGATAGTCGATACCGCGCTCCATCGCAAAGAAGAACAGCCAGACCGCGGCGCCCGCAAACGCACCGGTCGCAGCCACGCTCGCTAAGAACAGCGCACGGTTTTTGGGTTTTGCAAGGGTATCCATCGGGACCTCCCGTGGTCAAATCGACAAAGATACGTTTTATTGTAGGACGAGCAGGCCTCGGGCGGGCTAACCATCTACGCCGCGAACGGTGCCGTTGGGTGCCGCACGAGCGATGAGCCTAAGGCTTAGGCGCCGATAATCGATGCGATTTGACGCAGGTCGTCGGCAAAGTAGATGCCGGTCTGGCGCTGCGGGCTCGATAGGCCCTTGTCGATCATGCGCCCGAGCAGCGCCTTAAGATCGTTGTAGTAGCCCCCGAGGTTGTACAGGATGCACGGCGCACTCAAGTGCCCCAACGACACGGCGGACATGACCTCGGCAATCTCCTCGAGCGTGCCCGTACCGCCCGGGAAAGCGATGAACGCGTCGCCGAGCTCGATCATCTTGGCCTTACGCTCGGCCATGTCACTCGTCACGATGAGATCGTCAATACCGTCGTGTTGAAACTCTGCCTCGATAAAAAAGCTCGGCTCAACGCCCGTCACATGCCCGCCAGCATTGAGCACGCTATCGGCAAGCGCGCCCATCAGGCCCGACTTGGAGCCGCCGTATACCAGCGCGTGGCCGTTGGAGCCAATCCACGTGCCGAGCTCTCGCACTGCAGGCAGAAACGCCGGGTCGTTGCCGACGCTCGCGCCCAGGTATACCGTGATATTCATATTCAGTCCCCCTCGTCGTGACGCGCGTCGCCCGTTCTAGCGTTGGCGTCGGCGATATTCGCGCACACGGCGCGACAGGTCGGCGAGCTCGTCACGATCGAGCTCTTCCAAATGCTCGAGATCGTCCATAAAGCGCGCCATGGTGTCCTTTTGACGCATCTTGATGAGCGTGTTGCAGTAGTTCACCGCCACGCCCGTGAGCATGGCGATGTAGAAGATGCTGATGACGCTCAAAACGACGGTGATAGCGCGGGCAACCGGCGTCTCGGCCGGGATATCACCGAAGCCGATCGTCGATACGGTCTCAAAGCTAAACCAGAGGCCGTCGCCAAACGTGAGGGTCGTGGGCTCGGACAGCCAGACGGCCGTCGAGCACAGCAGATAGAAGACGAGAAACAGGCCCGTGATGCGCGCAAAGCCAGCCTGGCGCAACACGTCAGCAAGCGTCCTCAACTTGTTCATCGCGACCTCTTTTCCCAGACGCCCAATCACATTCGCTCGGTATTGTCCCACGCCTCCCCCGCAAACGGAACTAGTCATTGGGGACGTTCTTAAATGACTAGTCAAACAAGAACGTCCCCAATGACTACCTGACCGTTTAGCGGTGCGGTGGCTGAGTGGGCAGGTTGAGCTGGTATCCTTATGTGATACTGTCTCGACTCGATAGGATTACATGTGAAACCTTCCGCCATCCTTCGTTTGGCTCTATATCGCACCCTAGCCGTCGCGGTTGCCGTACTCACCGTACTGAGCGCCGTCATGCCTGCCCCCGCCTTTGCCGCCGACTCCGACCACCAGGTCAAGACGGTCCGCGTTGGCTGGCTCGTCAACAACAAAGGCTTCCAGGAAGGCACGCCGGGCGAGCGCCTCTCGGGATGGGGCTACGAGTACCTCCAGACCCTCTCGTATTACACAAAGGGCTGGCAATACGAATACGTTAGCGGCACCTTCTCCGAGCTTATGGACATGCTCGAGGCAGGCGAAATCGACCTCATGCCCAACATCTCGTATTCGGCAGAACGCGAGCAGAAGCTGCTCTTTTCCTCAAATCCCGAGGGCACCGAGCGCTACTATATCTACGCCAGGCCCGACCGCGACGATCTAGCCAAGGGTGACCCTCAGGCGCTCCAAGGCCTCACCATCGGCTGCAACTCTGGCGTTATGCAAACTATCGTCGGCCAGCAGTGGCTCGCCAACGAAGACGTTACCTGCACCTATAAAGAAATCGACACCGGCAGCGCCCTCTTTGAGGCGCTTGCAGACGGCGAGGTCGACGCCGTCATCATGAACGACACCATTTCGTCGCCCGATGCGTCACCCATGTTCTACGTAGGCTCGAGCGACTACTATTTTGCCGTTCCCAAAAGCCGCCCTGACCTGATGAACGACATCAACGCCGCCATGACGACCATCGCCCGCGATAACCCGCGCTATAACGAGGAAGTCAAAACGAGTTACTCGACCCAAAACAGTGGCTCGTCATCGCTCACCGGCACCGAGACCGCCTGGCTCAAAGAAAACGGCAATACCATCACGCTCGGCTATCTTAAAAACCAACTTCCCTACTGTACGCAAAATGACGACGGCGAGATGGAAGGGTCGCTCGCCTCGCTTGCAACGACGTTGCACGACAAGTTTGACATTACGGTCAAAACAATCGCACTCTCGAACAACAAGCAAATGATCAAAGCCCTTTCCAACGGAACCATCGATGTCGCCCTGCCGTTGTTTCGCGACTACTGGCTCGCCGAGCAGACAGGGGTCATCCAGTCAAACTCGATGGGAACGGTTTCGCTGACCGCCATTCACAATGGCAAAAACCTGAACAGCGACCTTAAGAACATCGCTTGTACAAAGAGCACAATCGTTAACCGTTTTGAGCTCGAAAGTCTCTTTCCGAACGCAACGGTAACCGAGTATTCGAATGACGGCGAGGTGCTCAAAGCCCTCGATGAGGGGAAGGCACGTTGCATCATTGTCCCCAGCACGCGCCTGGAAACTCTCCGCGACATCTACGACATCGAGGATTTCGAAACACAGGAACTCACCAACACGGCACAACTATCGTGTTTAATTTCGCGCGGCAAGCCCGAGCTGCTGGGAATCATCAATAAGGGCATCGTCAATGCAGGTGAATCGCTCTCTGCAAACAGCTATTTCCCCACATCGTACTCGGCGCAAGAATCGGATGCGTTCCGACTTCTCTACCGCAACCGCATCGTCATTGCGGCAGTCGTCATCTGCATTTTGCTCACCGGCATCGTCATCCTTGTCTGGTCGCTTTACCGCGCACAGGAGGAACGGCAGAAAGCCGATGCCGCCAACGCCGCCAAAACCGCTTTCCTCACGCGCATGAGCCACGACATCCGCACGCCGCTCAACGGCATCCTGGGCCTTATCGAAATTGAGGAATTGAGAGAAGGCGACATGCAGGTCGCCCGCGAAAGCCGCGCCAAGGCGCGCGTTGCCGCCAATCACCTGCTGTCACTGATTAACGACATCCTCGAGATGGGCAGGATCGAGGAGCGCAAAGTGACGCTCGAGCACGAATCATTCAACCTTAAAGAGCTGTGCGACAATGCGCTCGTACTGTGCAAGCTCCGCGCATCGGACCGCGGCATAACCATGCTCGACACCAGCGAGCCCTACGCTGTCGACCAATATATGATCGGCAGCCCCACCCATATTCGGCAGATCCTTGTCAACCTGCTCGACAACAGCATCAAGTACAACAAGCACGGAGGCACCGTCACGTTCTCATCGACCATCAAGCCGGTCGACGACGAGCACGCCGTGTTTTGCTTTAGCGTCTCGGACACCGGCATCGGCATGTCGCCCGAGTTTCTAAAGCACATCTACGAACCGTTTGCCCAAGAGGGCAACGATGCCCGCAGTAAATTTCAGGGAACTGGCATGGGCATGCCGATCGTCAAATCGCTCATAGACATGATGGGCGGCACGATTGAGATTTCGAGCGAGGTCGGCATGGGAAGTACGTTCAACGTCCAGATTCCGCTCGATATCGACAAGAACCCTCAGGCAAGAGAAGGTGCGGACGAGCAGGCGATCAGCTGCTCGCTTGCCGGCATGAACGTTCTTTTGGCCGAAGACAACGAGCTCAATGCCGAAATTGCCCAGGCCCTGCTCGAAAGCGAAGGCATCGTCGTAACTCGCGCCGCCGACGGCAAAGAAGCGGTCGAACTATACACTAGTCGTCCCGCCGGCAGCTTCGATGCGATCCTGATGGACATCATGATGCCGGGTATGGATGGCTACGAGGCAACTCGCGCGATTCGTCTGAGCGAGAAGGCCGATGCAGCCGACATCCCCATCATCGCGCTCACCGCCAATGCCTTTGCCGAGGACGCCAAGGCGGCACACGATGCCGGCATGAACGCCCATCTGCCCAAACCGCTCGACTTTAACAAGCTCAAAAACATCCTCGCCCGCATCAAGAAAAACGGAACTGTTTCGCTATAGTTTGTGCCCACCCACCATGCACAGTTAGAAAGGAAGCCAACGATGTTTAGGCCCTTACGTCGAAAGAAACGCGCCATCACTGACGAGGAAGCGCGCGAGTTGCTCGCTATCTGCAAGCGCGGTGTCTTTGCCGTCAACGGCGATGGTGGCTACCCGTATGCCATTCCCGTCAACTACTTCTTTGACGCCGAGCACGACAAGATTTATTTCCATGGTGCCAAGGCTGGCCACAAGGTCGATTCACTCAGGCGTGATGATAAAGTCTGCTTTACCGTTTACGGCAACGAGTGGTACAAGGACGATGACTGGGCTCCCTATGTTATGAGCACCGTGGTCTTTGGTCGTTGCCGTCTGGTAGATGAGACACCTGCGTTTATCGAGGACAAAGTCCGCCAGCTCGCGCTTAAGTACTACCCTTCTGCCGAAGAAGTCGAGGAGGAGATCGCCAAAGACATAAAGGGCGTCCAACTCTACGAGATTTCGATTGAGTATCTTTGCGGTAAACAGATTCAAGAAAAGTAAGCTCAGAAACAGGTCTTGCAGATAGCAATATGGCCCGGTTCCAACCAACATTGGAACCGGGCCATATGCTTATGAAGCGTCAGCGGCTATGTGCGCAAGCGCCTCAATGAGTTCCTGCGAGCTCACGGGCTTACTCAGGTGCGCATTCATGCCCGCCTCGCGCGAAAGCCTACGGTCGTCGGCAAAGGCGTTGGCGCTCACGGCGATAATCGGCGTGGTCGCGGCATCCTCGCGATCGAGTGCTCGAATCCGACGCGTGGCCTCAAGGCCATCGATGCCAGGCATCATGATGTCCATCAGCACCACGTCGTACTCGTGCGGCGCACTCGCGGCAAACGTCTCGACGGCAGACTCGCCATCCTTAACATGCGTCGCGATGGCACCGGCACGGTCGAGCGTAAACTGTGCAATCTCGGCATTCAGGTCGTTATCCTCTACGAGCAAAACACGCAGGCCCTGGAGCGCGTCGCTGTCGCCCGCACCCACGCGAGCTGCCTGGGGAATCTCGGAGCGCTCGCACTTCTCAAGCGGCAGGCGGATGGTAAACGTCGTCCCCTGCCCCAAGGCGCTCGTAAAGCTCATGGTTCCGCCCATAAGCTCGACCAGCTGCTTGGCAATAGACGCGCCCAGACCAGTTCCCGATGAAGCGCCTTCCACCTGTTGTTCCTCGCGAGTAAACGGCTCGTAGAGGTGCTGCTGAAACTCCTCGCTCATACCAATACCGTTGTCGGCGATCGTGTATTCATAGACGGGGACGCCGTCCACCGGCTCCACCTCGCGGCACGTCAGGCGAACATAGCCGCCCCGGCGGTTGTACTTGACGGCATTGCCGGCAATATTGACCAACAAGCGCTTGAGGTGCGTCACGCTCGCCCGTGCAAAGGGATGATCAAGAGCCTGTTGGTCGCAGATAATTGTCACCAGACGCTCCTCGGCCTGGCGCTCCAGAATATCGCGCACCTCACGGGTGAGAGCCACCAAATTTGTGGGCACGAGCTCCAGATCGACCTGCCCGCTCTCCAGGCGACTCATATCGAGCGCCTCGTTCGCAAGGTCGAGCAGCAGCCCCGACGCCGTCCAAATCTTTGAGCGGCACTCGGTCTGTTTTTGCAAGTTGTCCGCGTTGGCATCGCCCACCTCGACCATACCGCGAATGCCGTTAATGGGCGTGCGTAGATCGTGACTCATGCGGCGCAGAAACTCCGTCTTTGCAGAGTTGGCAGACGAGGCTTCGCGCGCTGCCTTTGCCAGCTTGTCGCCATAGTTGCGCTCCTGCTGCAACAGGTCGGTCAAGTGTTGGTGCTCGGCACGGCGGCGCATCATCACAACAGCGGCCATGGCGCCGCCGTAGAGCGCCAACACGCTGGCAACAACAGCAGCGACGGTCTCGAAGTAACGCCGCGCGGGGGCATAGGTGTACACGTAGAAGTTGCGCGCTTTACCAAATGTGCCCAGATACCACTCGCCGTTGGCGTTGACCAATCTGACCCTACCAGCCAGGCAACGCTCCTTGATACCGTCGACAATGACGGCATCCGTCGCAGGCAAATCGAACACGCCCGACATGGTGGGCTCGACAGCGTTGGTCGCAACGACCTTGCCATCGTTTTCGATCACGATATTGCCGCTATCGATGGTCTCGTAACCATCGAGCAAGCTCTGCAACTTGAGCGTATTGCTCGCGACCGCCTTGGCGCTCTGGTGCCTCACCGCGACAACGATGCCCTCGCCGTCCCGCCGGGCCACGCAGCCAATGTCTGCGACCGAATCATCCGCAAGCGTAATGCGAGCGGTATAGGACTTAAGCGGATGGGCTGCCACCTCCAGCACAGGCGTCTCTTTGAGATTCGCGGCGAGCGACTCGTAGCTCACGTTATCCGTCGAGGACTCGGACACCAGGTTGCCCGATGCGTCCGTCACGATCAGCGCTGTCACATTAAACTGATCAGCATATTGCTCCAACGTAGCGTTATCCGCCGAGCCGTCGCGCTCCATATCGCGCGCCGTCTCTCCGGCAATCTCCATAACGCGAATCAGATTTTTAGTCGCATAGGCGCTGTTGAACGCATCGTAGGAAAGGCTCTGTGTCGCCACGTAATCGACAACGTCGGAAAAGCGCTGCTCGGCTTGGGCCGTCGTGTAGCTGTAGCTCGTCATGCCGGCAGCAGCCGAGAGTGCTATCCCCAACAGGGCGGCAAGGAGCCATGCCAGGACCGAACGGTCGCCCCGTTTCTCTGTGGTGTGGTCGGGTGCATCGATCACGACAGGCCCTCCATATTCAAAAAGGGCGAAGGGTCATCAAAATACTTTGACACCAGGCGCTCCATGGTGCCATCGGCAAGCATTTCTTGGTAGGCATGGGTGAGCTTAACTTCGATGCCGCGCGTGTCATTGATATCGAAGGCGGTGCCCAAACCAACCTCTAGCAGCGGCTCATCCAGAATGCGATACGTCACGCCATAGTCTTTTTCGTAGGTGAGCAGCGAGGACTCATGCGCGGCGATGGCGTCGACCAGGCCCTCGACAAGCGCCGGGTTCAGGTACGAGCGGTCCGAGAAGCTGTAGAGCTTCTTGATTTGTGGAACGTTTTCATTGGTGTGATTGAGCAGAATCGATTCGGGCTTGGTGGTGGACTGGACCGCCACGACCTTACCCTCAAGATCGGCAAGCGTGTATATATCGCTTTCGGGATCGACGGCAACCACCTGTCGGCTTGCAAGGTACGGTCCGGCCCAACGATGCTCGTTTTCGAGGCCCGTCATACTAAAGCTGCCCATGACGCAATCGAGCTCACCGCTCGCCAGCAGTTCTTTCTTCTTTTCCCAGTCGATCAGCTGGTATTTTGGCTTGTACCCAATGCGGGCCAAAGCCTCGGTCAAAATCTCGACATCCAGGCCAACGATATTGCCGTACTCGTCGCTATACACAAACGGCGGATAGAGGTCGCTGCCAACGTTGAGCGTCTTAAGGTTGTCGTCTTTGAGCTGCGAGGCGGCCGCGCCTTCTGATGCAGACGCCGCGGCCCCGTCATTCGACCCGGAACAGCCAGCTATCGCCACGACAAAGGCGCTCACCACTGTAAGCGCAACAAACAACGATATGGCGGCCGAGCGACGAGGTCTTTTCATCGAGCTCCAGACGATCCTGTTTACAGACTCAAGAGCAAAGATATTAGCAGACAAAACCGCGCTTGTGCTCAATGGTTACAGACGCTTTACCATACGGGGCCTTCCAGCCAATCTGGCAGACAGCCCCGCATGCAGCGCTCACTTACTGTGCATTAAAAACGTAGCGGTCCAAGCGCTCGCACGCTTCCCTTACACGCGAAAGCGGCAGTGCTAGATTCACGCGAATGTGGCAAGGCCCGTGGAACGGACGGCCATCCTGATAGCCCACGCCCACACGCGCGCCCTCGTCGAGCAGCCACTGAATATCGCGGCCATGCTCGCGGCACCACTCCGTGCAGTCCAGGAACACCATATAGGTGCCCTGCGGGCGCGAATAGGACACACCCTCAAAATGCTCGTCCACGTAATCGCAGAAGTAGTCAATGTTGCCCTCGATGACCTCGTTAAGCTCATCGAGCCACTCGTAGCCCTGCGGCTGGTAGGCGCCGATAAGCGCGTGCATCGAAAGGACATTCATCTCGTTGTAGTGGGTCTTATTGGACACGGCGCACACGCGGTCGCGCAGCGTCTCGTTATAGATGATGTGGTAGCTGCCGACCAGGCCCGCCAGGTTAAACGTCTTGCTGGGCGCATAGAGGGCGACCGTGCGCATGCGGGCATCCTCGCTCACCGACTGCGTCGGGATATGCTTGTGGCCGGGCAAGATGATGTCGGACCAGATCTCGTCCGAGACCACCACGCAATCGTGCTGGCGATAGATGTCCATGGCGCGCTCGATCTCATCGCGCTCCCATACGCGGCCGCAGGGGTTATGCGGCGAGCAGAACACCGCGGCATGGACGTGGTTTTGGACGAGCTTGTGCTCCATGTCCTCAAAGTCCATGCGCCACACGCCCTGGTCGTCGAGCTTAAGTGGGCTGTGGACAATGCGATAGCCCGCCGCTTCGATGGACTTGGTAAAGCCGATGTAGGTAGGACTGTGGACCAGCACCGAATCGCCCGGCTGGACATACGCGCGCAGGGTCGACACGACGCCGCCCAGCACGCCGTTCTCGTAGCCGATATGCTGCGGGAGCAGGCCCTCGACGCCATTACGGCGGCTCTGCCATTCGATGATGCGGTCGAAGTACTCGTCGCGCGGATCGAAATAGCCAAACATGGGATGCTGGGCGCGCTGAATGATGTGCTCCTGGACCGTGGGCACCGTGGCAAAGTTCATGTCCGCCACCCACATGGGGATGCGGTCGAAGCCCTCGTCGGGCGCGTTCGGAGCCATGCCAGGGATCTCGCCCCAGGAGTCAACGGCGATGGCGTCCATGCCGTGGCGGTCGATAAGCGAGGTAAAGTCGTATTTCATGCTGAGCTCCCGTGCAAAGCGGATTGTTTTGGTAGGCGTTATTGTCCACCAGCTCGGGTGATTTTGGCATGGGGTTTGGCATTGAATTTGGCGGGCGCCGGCGAATGGCCGGCTAGTCCTGCGCGTCGTCGACGGCGGTTACCGTCAGCCTGGTTCCGTCAACCGTAAACGATATGTCGAGCCCGGCGTAAGCCAAGTGGTACACGCGGTTTGGCTCGTGCTTGCTGCCCGCGCGGCGCGGATCTTGGCGAAGGACCTCTATCAAGCCGGAGAGCTTTGCGGGCGGGACCATATCCTGCAGCGCATGCGGAAACTCGACATTGAGCTCTTGCCATGGCGCATCTTCAATCCAGCCGCCGGTCGCATCCGGGTGACAGTCCGCAAACGGAATGTAGGGCTTGATATCGTAGATGGGCGTGCCGTCGCGCAGATCTGCTCCCAGCACATGGATGATGGGGCCGTCGTCGGTAAGCTCGACACGATCGAGCTTGACGCAGGTAAGACCGATGGGAATGGGGCGAAACGGGCTGCGTGTGGCAAATACGCCCACGCGCTCGGCTCCACCCAAGCGCGGCGGTCGCACGGTCTTCGACCACTTGGCGTTGGTGCCGGACCTGTCCTGCGTCTTGGCATCGGCGGCGATGTCTTCCGCCGTGCCGCCGGGCGTTCCGTTTTCAAAGCGCCAGAGCAGCCACAGGTGCGAGAAGGAGTCCAGGCCCTCAACCGCTACATTGGAGGCAAATTCCGGCTCAAAAACGATGCGTCCCTGCAGATGGGGCGCCAAAAAACTGTTGCGCGGAATGCCGAACTTCTGCGGCAGGTCGGTATGTATGTGTGCAATAGGTTCCATGTCGGTCATTGTACGGCATGAGGGCATGCGCGATGCGCGTAATCCCTCACCGCGACCGCCCCTTTTGCAACCAACGGTTGCTTGGAAGGGCGTCGGCCGCCGCGTATGCTTAAGCCAACAAGCAGCAGAAAGGAGCCGTTATGGCCTTTGCAGAAAAACTCATCGCCGTCCGTCGCGCCAACAACCTTACCCAAGAGCAGCTTGCCGCCAAGCTCTATGTCACGCGCCAAGCCGTCAGCCGCTGGGAGCGCGGCGAAGTCACCCCGGGCATCGACATGATGAAGCTCATTGCCGCCGTAACCGGAGAACCGCTGTCCCACCTGCTCGAAATGCCCGAGCACTATTGCCAGAGCTGCGGCATGGTGCTCACACCCGACGACTGCGGCACCGATGCGACGGGTGCCACGACCGACCATTACTGCAAGTGGTGCTACGACCGCGGCAAGTACACCTACGACACCACCATGGAAGCAATGATCGAGGATTGTGCCCCGCGGCTGGCACAAAGCACCGGCATGTCGCTCGACGAAGCCGTCTCGCTCATGGGTGCCGTGTTGCCGCAACTGGAGCGTTGGCGCACCGTGCAGGAAAACGAGGAGCGCTACGGCGCCGAGGCCCGGGCGCGCTACGGCGACAGGGCAATCGATGCGGCAAACGAGGCGTTGCTGGACATGGACCCCGAAACCTGGAACGACATGAAAGAACTCGAGCGCGCGATTTTGGGCCAGCTCTCGATTGCCATGGACGACGGCGACCCAAAGAGCATCGAGGCCCAAAAAATTGTTGCGATGCATCGTCGTTGGATTAGCCTCAACTGGGGGCGTAAGCCTCAAGACGAAGCATACCTGGGGCTCGCACACGGCTACCTTGCCGACCAGCGCTTTGTTGACTACTACGACAAGCCCTGCGGCACCGGGGCCACGGCGTTTTTGGTTCAGGCCATCGAGTCGTCGTTGATTCGCGCATAGACCGCGGCGGCTTTGGGTATTTCAATCGAAACCTCAACCGATTGGAGACCTATGGCTACTTATCACGAGCTCGCGCTCTACGTTATGACCGGCTGCCCGTATTGCATAAAGGTCAAACGTTTCCTGGCCGATAACGGCGTGACCATCCCCGAGCGCAACATCTCGACCGATACCGAAGCCGAGCAGGCACTCATCGCCATCGGCGGAAAACGCCAGGTTCCCTGCCTGTTCATCGACGGCAAACCACTCTACGAATCGGGCGACATCATCGCATGGGTACAGAAGAACCTGCTCTAGTACGCAATTGCAGTCGGCTCGCCCCGACGTCCAAGCCCATACGACCCAAACATGTACACCAGCATCCAAAGTCGACATTTTTCGACATCTTTGGATACTGGTGTACAGCTTTTTTGCGTGGGCCCGGCACAGGCAGTCATTGGGGACGTTCTTAAATGACTAGTTGTTTGAGACAGCCGGTGGCGCGCGCAGACGTGGTGTAAGAGCGTCCCGAGGTCCGTCGCTGCAAGTCC
>CAJJTG010000044.1 GCA_905194675.1 uncultured Collinsella sp.
ATAGATAAGTACTCAGACGTATCCATACACCGCATCACCTCGTTAAGTAATTTACGTGTTTAGTTAATAGATTACTTACATCATAATACTAAACGACCTAAAGCGAAAAAAGGCCCGAGAAATCGGGCCTTAGCGATTGGTCAGCCGAGTCGCAAACTGCTTCCTTAGCGCTGCACGTAGGCGCGGACCAGCTCAAAGGTGTTACGCACACCGTCGATGTGGCTGCGCTCGTAGTTGTGGCTCGCGTACACGCCGGGGCCGATCAGACCATGGCGAATGTCGTAGCCGGCCGAGAGCGTGGCCTCGACGTCCGAACCGTAGTGCGGGTACACATCGATGGCGTAATCGAGCTCCAGCTCGCGCGCGATGTTGGACAGCGTGGTTACCAGGTCGTAGTTGTACGGACCGCCCGAATCCTTGGCGCAAATCGAAACCATGCGCTCGGTGCAGCCTAAGTCGTCACCCACGCAGCCCATGTCCACGCTGATCATCTCGCGCGTGTCGGCTGGCACAAAGGCACCGCCGTGGCCGACCTCCTCGTACACCGTAAAGAGCAGCGATACCTTGCGCGAAAGCGTCACCTCGCCGCCAGCAACGGCGCGGGCCAGGCCCAGCAGAATCGACGCCGACAGCTTGTCATCCAGGAAGCGGCTCTTGATGTAGCCGCTCTCCGTCACCGTGGTACGCGGATCCATAGCGATGATGTCGCCGGTCTGAATACCCAGCTCGAGTACATCGTCCTTGCTGTCAACGTTCTCGTCGAGCAGGATTTCCATGTTCTTCTCGATGGTCTTGACCGGCTCATCGGCCACATGCGCCGAAGGCTCGGTATTGAGGACCACGCCCGTGTAGACATTGCCATCGCGTGTGTAGACGGTACAGTTCTCGCCATCGGCCGTAGACCACTGATGCCCGCCGAGCGTCGTGGGACGCAAGCGACCATTGTCCTTAATGGAGCGTACCATGGCGCCCAGGGTATCGACATGGCTCGCCAGTACGAGCGGCTCACCCTCGCCACCAAGCTCAACGAGCACGTTGCCCTTATTAGAACGCTCGGGCCCAAACCCCATATCGCGCAGGGCCTCCATCAGATAATCAGTCGCCGCACGGGTATAGCCCGTAGGCGAAGCAATCGAGGTAAGCGCCTTCAACTGGTCAGTAATATAGGAGAGCGTAGAATCCATCTTGGACACCAAAGTCACCCTTTCATATCGAATTAAACCCACAGCAACAATACCACCGCGAAGCATCTTTTTACCTAGCGAGATGACCCATCGAGCTCCCCAGAACTGCGCCCACCACGATAAGCAGATACAAGGCGCCATCCAACAATGCGCCCCTCACATCCCGCCTTTCCGGCACCCCGGCATCTGAGAAAAGAACGCAGGCGATCCCGGGCTTCCCTCCGGGCGCATTCCGCAGGACGTAAAAGGCCCCGCCGCGCAACGCGCGCAGCGGGGCCTTTTACATGTCCGAGGACGCGCCCGGAGGGAAGCCCGGGACCGCCGACGGGAGTAATTTACTCAGCTGGGCAGATCTTCTTGAAGAGCTCGATGACGTCATCGAGCGTCGCCTCGCGCGGGTTGCCCGGGAAGCAGGCGTCGGCCATGGCGTCCTTGGCCAGGACCTCGATCTCGTCAGCCTTCATGGCCTCGCAGACGTGCGGGATGTTGACGTCGGCGGAAAGCTGCTTGACGGCGGCGATGGCGGCATCGGCAGCCTCGTCGGTGCTCATGCCCGTGGTGTCAACGCCCATGGCGACGGCAACCTTGGCCAGGCGCTCGGCGCAAACCGGCTTGTTGAACTCCATGGCGATCGGCAGCAGCATGGCGCAAGCGACGCCGTGCGGGGTGTCGTAGTGAGCGGACAGGGTGTGAGCCATGGCGTGGTCGATACCCAGGCCAACGTTGGAGAAGCCCATGCCGGCGACATACTGACCAAGAGCCATGCCCTCACGGCCGGAGCCGGGCTGGCCGGACTTGGCCTCGGCAACGGAGTCGCGCAGGTTCTCGCTGATCAGCTTAATGGCCTCAAAGTGGAACATATCGGAAAGCTCCCAAGCGCCCTTGGTGGTGTAGCCCTCGATGGCGTGGGTCAGAGCGTCCATGCCGGTGGAAGCGGTCAGGCCGGCAGGCATGGAAGCCATCATGTCGGGGTCGACGACGGCGACCTCGGGGGCGTCGTTGGTGTCGACGCACACGAACTTGCGGACCTTCTCGGGGTCGGTGATGACGTAGTTGATGGTCACCTCGGCAGCGGTACCGGCGGTCGTCGGCACGGCGATGGTGAACACGGCGTGGTTCTTGGTGGGAGCAACGCCCTCGAGGCTACGGACATCGGCGAACTCGGGGTTGTTGATGATGATGCCAATGGCCTTGGCGGTGTCCATGGAGGAGCCGCCACCGATGGTCACGATAGCGTCAGCCTCGGCGGCCTTGAAGGCCTCGACGCCGTCCTTGACGTTCTGGATAGTGGGGTTGGGCTTGATCTCGGAGTAGAGGCTCCAAGCGATGCCGGCAGCGTCGAGCTCGTCGGTCACCTTAGCGGTAACGCCAAACTTGACCAGATCGGGGTCGGAGCAGACGAAGATCTTCTTGTAGCCGCGACGCTGGAGCTCGCCGGGGATCTCCTTGATGGCGCCGGAACCATGATAAGAAATGGTGTTAAGAACGAAACGATTAGCCATTGATAGCCTCCCATCGTGTGCGGGGCACCCATTACGCCCCGCGCTATGAGTCCCATCCTAACGCTTTTGAAACAAAAAACGCGTGAGAACGTCAAAAGTGTTAAAGCGTTTCAACATAATAACGGAGCCCCAGTCCTTCCCTCCCGACAGCAGCGAAGGCTAGATTATAGGAGCAATCGCCCAAAGAATACGACCAACTCAGTCTATAAATTGTTTCTGTTTTAGCAATATATGTTTGACAATACGTTTATAAAAGGATACTTTATAGTAAATAAAATGCATGCAGCAAATAGCGTCATTCATTTTGTTAGAAATTGCCCATGCGGTTATTGCAGCTGCATGTACCGCAACGTACAGCGCAATTCTCCGCACGAAGTAGAAGACGGTTCCAATTCGATCGAGGCGATGACGCGTGATGGCTACTGGTCCTAAATCGAGCAAGACGGCTACAAACGAATATCGAATCTCAATTGAAGGTAATCCTTATCCGCATACTCTGGCTCTCATCAACCCAGCGGGAGACAACCTCAACATCAAAAGACATGGGTTCACGGGTCCACTAGGACAGCTATCGAGTCTTAAATATACCGTTTATGACGATGCGAATGAAAAACTCTTCACTGTCGTCGACGGTGGCTTTAGCAACATGCCCAGGGTTGCGCTCATCATCGAACACAAGGAAGTTGCGGTGTTCGATTATGGTCTAAACAGACTTGAGATGAAGTGCGTAACGAACATACCGAATTACGCAATAAAAGGTAACTTCCTATTTGGAGATTACGATATATTCAGCCAACAGGAAGTGAAGCTATCTTCAGTTATCGTCCTTCAATGTGATAAACAATCGTGCTTTAGCATACAGGTTTTGGATAAAGCCGAATTAGCCGCCGCAATTGGAATACCTACAGCCATTGCCCTTCTTAGGGCTCGGATTGAAGAGCATCTCGAATAAATCGCAAAAAGCAGTTCGTAACAACATTCAGGAGCTAGATAGTTTTTCTGGCCCTGAATGTTGTTACGAACATGCACCTTAGCGCTTAAGACTCGTGGTCTGCCAGTCAGCTACGATGCGGGCCCATTTCCTGTGCAAGTCGCGCTCGCGGTCGATGAACATGATGGCAAACGCGACAAACAGCAGCAAGCTCGCCACGACGATGGCGTGCAGGCCCATGCGCTCAATACACCAGTTGCCCAACACGGCGCCAAACACAAAGGTAAAGATCACGCCAAAGTACAGCAGGCCGTTTTCCAAAAAGCCGCGCCTGTGGGTGATGATGTAATCGTCCACGTTTTGCAGCGCGTTGCGCAAGTTGCCGATGCACATGGTCGTAGCGATGCCGTGACCGTGGATCTTGCGGAAGCTCTCGACCTGCATGCCGCAGGCAAACGAAGTGAGGCAGTTGGCGAGCAGGTTGTAACCGCCACCGGGGATAAAGCTCACGCCCAGCAAGATGACGGCTTCAAAGAACACCGTCACTTGGCGCCAGTGAATCACGCTGCCAAACCGTTCGTGTACCAGGTCGGCAAGCATAATGCCCACGGCAAACGACACCACGGGGAAGAAGTAGCGCCCCGCAAGTGCCCAATTGCCCTCCGAGATGCTCACGCCCACAAGCAGGATGTTGCCCGTCTGCGCGTTTGCGAAAACATGGTCGCGCCCAATGTACGAATACACATCCATAAAGCCGCCGGCGAGCGCCAGGATAATGCCCAGTTCGATGGACTCCGATATCTGTTTGGCACGCTGCATCGTCGTGCATCCTCCTTGTTGACGACCCTCTCGTGCGTTGGCGGAAACATAGCCGCCGTTCATACTGTAACCCATTGACAACATGGCGTGCGCGCGAGACGGCCCCTTCGACACGGGGATACACAGTCTGGAAACAAACGGCACCCGCATCGACACGCCGATTCGCCAGCCCATGTACTCCACCAGTCTTTTTAGCCCCGTCCCAAAAAGACTGGTTACAATTACGTGCAGCATACAAACACCGGGAGGGATCGTGGCAAAAAAGCCTCAGCACGCTCAGAATAACCAGCGCAGTCAGCAGGGCAAACAGGGCCAGCAGCAAAAGCGCGGCGGTAAGGCGCAGGGTGGGCACACCACTCATACCCCGGCAGCGCCCGCCCGTCCCTGGCGCCCGGGCCGCGATAAGTTCCTCCCCGTCAGCCGCGCCGACATGGATGCGCGCGGCTGGGGCCAGTGCGACTTTGTCTACATTTGCGGCGACGCCTACGTGGACCACCCTAGCTTTGGTATGGCCATCGTCAGCCGCGTACTCGACGCGCACGGCTACAAAGTGGGCATCATCTGCCAGCCCGACTGGACCGACCCCGCCAGCATCACGGTGCTCGGCGAGCCGCGCCTGGGCTTTTTGGTCAGTGCCGGCAACATGGACTCCATGGTCAACCACTACTCGGTGACCAAGCATCGTCGCCACACCGATGCCTACACCCCTGGTGGCGAGGAGGGATACCGTCCCAACCGCGCCGTCACGGTCTACGGCAACCTCATCCGCCAAACGTTCAAGGACGCCCCCATCATCATCGGCGGCATCGAGGCGAGCCTGCGTCGTCTGGCCCACTACGACTACTGGCAGGACAAGCTCAAGCGCTCGGTGCTGCTCGACTCGGGCGCCGACATCCTCATCTACGGCATGGGCGAGCACGCGATCGTCGAGATCGCCGACGCGCTCGACGCGGGCCTGCCCGTCGACCAAATCACCTATATCAACGGCACCGTCTACCGTACCAACTCGCTCGACGAGGTCTACGACTACGACCTGCTGCCCAGCTGGGACGACCTTGCTGCCGACAAGCTCAACTACGCCCGCAGCTTTAACGTGCAGCAGCAGAACATGGATCCCATCACCGGGCATCGCCTGGTAGAACCCTACCCCAACAGCGTCTATGTGGTGCAGAACCCGCCGAGCGCCACCCTCACCACCGAGGAGATGGACGAGGTCGCCGAACTCCCCTACGCACGCGATTGGCACCCCGACTACGACGCCGCGGGCGGCGTGCCGGCCTTTGCCGAGATCAAGTTTTCCATCAGCTCTAACCGCGGCTGCTTTGGCGAGTGCTCGTTTTGCGCGCTCACCTTCCACCAGGGCCGCGTGCTGCAGATGCGCAGCCACGACTCGATCATGCGCGAGGCCGAGCTGCTCACGCGCGACCCCGAGTTTAAGGGCTACATCAACGACGTGGGCGGACCGACGGCCAACTTTAGCCGTCCCGCCTGCGACAAACAGCTCAAGCACGGCGTGTGCAAGAACAAGCGCTGTCTGTGGCCGAGCGTATGCAAGAACATGGTGGTCGATGAGAGCGGCTACACGCAGCTGCTGCGCGACCTGCGCCAGCTGCCGGGCGTCAAGAAGGTCTTCGTGCGCAGCGGCATCCGCTTTGACTACACCATGGCCGATGCCTCGGACGAGTTTTTGCGCGAGCTGCTGGAGCATCACGTTTCGGGCCAGCTGCGCGTAGCGCCCGAGCACGTGAGCGACGCGGTGCTGTCCGTGATGGGCAAGCCGAGCCGCGCCGTCTACGATGCGTTCTGCCGCAAATTTGAGCGCTTAAACCGTGAATACGGACTCAAGCAGTACGTGGTGCCGTATCTGATCTCGAGCCATCCCGGCTCGACGATGAAGGAAGCCGTGGACCTTGCCGAAGCCGTGCGAGACATGGGCTATATGCCCGAGCAGGTGCAGGACTTCTACCCCACCCCGTCCACCATGTCGACGTGCATGTACTACACCGGCGTGGATCCGCGCACCATGCAGCCGATCTATGTGGCGCGCGACCCGCACGAAAAGGCCATGCAGCGTGCACTGATTCAGTATCGCAAACCCGAGAACTACAAGCTCGTGCGCGAGGCGCTAGAGAAGGCCGGGCGTCGCGACCTGATCGGCTACACCAAACACTGTCTGATTCGTCCCGTGCCGCCACGCCCGGGCGAAACATCTGCCGGCGGTGGGCATGGCACCGGCAAGAAGGGCGGCAGGGCCCACGGTGGTGCTGGCGGTACTGGCAAGGGGCCTAAGGGCAGCAAGGGGCACGGCGGCATGTCGCGCGCGCAGAACACTGCCGGGCGTAACCGTGCAGCTCAGGGGCGTCAGGGCGCCAACGGAGGCGGACGCCGCAACTAGGGCAGCAATGCGCTCGCTGCGTCCATCCCACACGCTTGGCGCAGCGAGCGCATTGCCTCCACCAGGATCACGCCGGCGATCGCGACCGTAATTGCCACATCGAGCGGCGTGTTCACAAACCAGAGCAACGTCATGAGATACGACCCGGCATTAAAGGCAAAGTGCAGTAGGATCGTGTAGCGGAGCTTTCCGGTCGTCACGAGCACCCAGCCAAAAATGAGGCCGGCAGCGCCCGCATAGCAACCCTGCACCCAGTTCATGTGCATAAAACCGAAGATCGCCGCCTGCAGCACGACCGCCGCAGCGATACCCCACGTGCTCGGGGCCGCCCAGGGCACCATGGCGCCGTCCTGCGCGCTCGCACGACGTCGGCGCTTCCAAAGTGGGCGGCACTGCGGATTAAACGCTCGGAGCGAAAACTCAAAAATAATGCCGCGCACCAGCAGCTCCTCGCAAAACGGAGCGCCGAGCACCGTGGTCAGGACGGCCAGATAGCTCGTGTCACCCATGCCCGTCTCCTCGACAAGTTCGCTGTAGTCGGCCGCGGCCTCGGGCAACAGCGACAGCACGGCGTCGGTCACGTAGCCTACGACCACCTGCAGGGCAAGGCCAATCACGATAACGCAGACGATGCGCCTCCATGCTTTGCCTGCTCCCCCGCCAAGCGGGCGCTCGCCCTGCCAGCGCGCCATAAACGAGCGCGGCCACAGATAACGCCACCACAGCAGCGCCATCAAAAACGACGCCATCTGCGCGGCAGCCTGAAGCAATTGAATATCGAGGTCGTCAATCGAAAAGCCCATGAACACCGATGCGACGCCCAGAGCGGAGAACAAAACCACACTCAGGGCGATATCGGCAGCGACGACGCCAAAACAGGCAAGCGCCCAAATCATCGCATTGAGCATGCCAACCTCCTCCCGACAGCTAGTCATGTAAGAACGTCCCCAACGACTAGTCATTGGGGACGTTCTTCAACGACTAGTTGTTGGGGACAGTCTTTGCCAAAGGCCCCGTTGGGCGAGATGTCGAACGGGAAGGTGCCGCAGCGATTGAACGCGGCGATGAACATGCGAATGGCGTTGGACGGCGTGGTGCCCACGAGCTGGGTTGCCGCCGCGAAGGCCGCCTTTTCCTCGGGCAAGACCTTCGCGACAACCGGGGTCATGTGTTCTGCCATGGCGCTTCCTTTTTGAAACGACGGTGGTGCGGATAGATGCGGGCCACGCGGCTGGGCGACGGGCTGTGAAGGCAACCCGATTGGCCCGCATCCGGAGTTTGTTTCTGCGGCGTTGGTATTACTTAGTATTCTTAAGTATTACCCCGCAGATAGAATACCACACCCGACCCCATGGGGACGGAGGAAAACGGATCATTTTGTTGCTGAGTTAGTATTTAGAGCGTGATGATGTCCGAGATATCGAGGGCCTGAGCGTCGGAGGCGTCGTGTGTGGCGAGTAGGAGCGTGCGACCGTCGAGCAGATCGAGCACGACCTCGGCGCACACATCGCGCGCCGCGACATCCAGGCCGGTAAAGGGCTCGTCCAGAATCACCGCGCCGCCCGGGCACAGCAGGGCTCGGGCGATCTCGACGCGACGACGTTGCCCACCCGAGAGCTCGGCCACGCGAGCATGCAAATCGACCCCCGGCACCAACAGGCGCAGCAGGGCCGCGGCACCCGAGGCGTCCACGCGCGCGTCGGCGCACACCAGCACGTTTTCCAAAGCCGAAACGTCCTCAACCAAGCGCACGTCCTGAAACACCATGGAGCACGGCGCGCACTCCCCCGCAGCCAGCGCAAGCAACGTCGACTTGCCCACACCCGAGGCGCCCATCACGCAGGCGCGCCCACCGGCGGGCACACGGAGTGTCAGTCCATCGAGCGCCGGAGCCCAGGGCGCCCGCTCGCCCACGGCGAGCGCAAGCTCCGCCGCAGCGCCGCCCCCGGCAGCCCTCGCACGCCCGCGAGCGCCGCGCCCATGCGCACGCACGGCCACGCGCCACGCCACGGGTCCCGAAACCCGCAGCAGCCACACCAGCACGCGCTCACACGCCCACGAGGCGGCAACGACCAGCACGGTCCACGCCAGCAGATCAGCCGTCTCGATCAAAAGCTTCGCCTGATAGATGCGCTCACCCACGGTGCCCACCGCCATGCCGATGAGCTCGGCTGCCACGCCGGCCTTCCAGCTCATGCCAATCACGGCACGCGCACACGAAAGCACAAACGGCAGGACTTCGCGCCAGGTATGGGCGCAAAACAGTCGCCAGCCGCGCACGCCATGCAGACGGAACATCTGCTCCAGCGGTTTATTCACCTGTGCCAAGCCCTCGGCCAGCGAAAAATACACGCCCGGCAGCGCCATCAAAAAGACTGCCGCGATGCTCACGCGCGCCGACCCCAGCCAGATTAGCAACAGGACCACCACGCAGGCGACCGGTGTCGCCTTTACAAACGACAGCGCCGGAGCCACCAGGTGCGCAAACGCCCGCGAACGTGACGAAATCCCGGCAAGCACACCAACACACACCGCGGCAAGCGCCAGCCCGCCCAGTATCCGCGCGCCCGAGCCCGCCAAAATCGCCCAGGTACCGCCATCGCACACCAGGCGCAGAAGCGCCAAGGCAACAGCACCCGGCCCCGGCAAGATCAGCGGCTGCGCCACCAGCGACGCCGCAAAGATCCACACGGCAAGCCAAAAGGCGGCGACGGCACCCACTGCCGCCACCGCCTTCGCACGCTCAATCATGTGTCGAGCAAACGCACGCACGGGCTACTCCATGTAGTAAAAATCGTCAGCCGGGAGCTTACCGCCCACGGCACTCGCGTCCGCATCGGCCAGCACCTGCAGGTACCCACCGAGCGCCGCCTTCATATCTTTCCCCGTCTGGCACACGAGCATGCACCCGGGAATCGCCTTTTCGGCAATCGAGGCGTTATCGACGATACCCGCATCGACCACCGCCTGAGCCCAGTCCGCCGGTGCCGCGTTTACGGCCTCAACGCTCGCCGCATGGCAGCTTAAGAACTCCGCCACAGCCTCGGGATGCTCCTCGGCAAAGGCACGGCGCACCACGGTCACGCCCGTCAGCAAACGGGAGCCCGTGTCACCCGCGAGCTCGTCCCACACATCGGTCAGGCTCACCGGTGCCGACAGCTTGCCCTCGCTCTTGGCGATGGCAGCGGTCTTGAATGGCTCCGGTAGCACGCCCACGGCGGACGGGTCGGCAAGCAGGGCCGACAGCACCTCGGTGGGTTCGCTCTTAAACTCAAGCGCCACCTGGCCAGTCAGACCTGCGCGCTCCAGCAGATAGTTCATGACGTACTCCGGCGTGGTGCCCTTGCCCGTCATATAGACGGTGCGACCCGCCAGGTCGGCAAACGAGGTCACGCCCGCGTCGCCCGTCACCACGCTCAGCACGCCGAGCGTATTGATGTCGATGACCTGCACCGCGCCCTCGGTCTTGTTGTAGAGCACGCTCGCCACGTTGGCGGGCACCAGGGCAATATCGACATCGCCCTGAATGACCTTGGGCACGATCTCGTCGGCAGCGGCGCTGATCGCAAAGTCGAACTCGTTATCCGTCTCGCCACGCGCCGCCTGGTCCATAAACTGCACCAGACCGATCGACGTCGGCCCCTTGAGCGAGGCGACGTGCACCTCGACCGACTCGGCGGCAGCGCCGCTCGGCGCAGACCCGGCAGAGCCCGCAGAGGAGCCCGCCCCCGCAGCCCCGCCGCTGCAGCCAGCCAACGCAAGCGACAGCACGCCCGCGGCAAGCGCCGAGGCAAACCCTCGGCGCGAAAGCTCAAATTCAAACGCGCGCATCGTTAGCACATCCCTTCGTTAGGCATCGACCAGGTGTGATGGTCGGTATGCAACAGCTCCTCGGCCAGCGGCGAGAGCGGCGCACCCAAAAACTCGCGGTAGCACGCCCGAACATCGGGGTTCTCGTGCGAGAAGCGAATGTCGGCCGCCGCATCGAGGCCCCAGAGCACCTGGCCGCGCTCTTCCGCCAGCTCGCAGCCGTCATGGATGGGCTGACCACCGCCACCGACGCAACCGCCCGGACACGCCATGACCTCGACGAAGTCGTAGCTCACACGGCCGTCGCGAATCGCGTCAAGCAGACGTGCCGCGTTGCCCAATCCGTGTGCCACGGCGACACGCACTTTGGTGCCATCGATATCGGCAACGGCCTCCTTCCAGCCATCGAGCCCGCGCACGTCGGTAAAGAAGTCGGCGTCGGGGTTCTTGCCCGTCACCAGGTAATAGGCCGAGCGCACGGCGGCCTCCATCACGCCGCCCGTGGCGCCAAAGATCACACCCGCGCCCGTGCCAAAGCCCAGCGGCGTATCGAGCGGCTCCTCAACCAGCGTGTCCACGCTCACGTGGCTCGCGCGGATCATGCGCACCATCTCGCGCACCGTCAGCGCAACGTCCACATCGGGCGCGCCGCCCTCGCCCATCATGCTCGGCAGCGCGCACTCGGCCTTCTTGGCCGTGCACGGCATAACGGACACCACGAACAGACGCTCGGGCTCCACGCCCAGCACCTTGGCGTAGTAGGTCTTGGCGATGGCGCCGAACATCTGCTGCGGCGACTTGGACGTGGACAGGCTGTCGACAAACTCCGGATAACGCGCCTTCACAAAGCGAACCCAACCCGGGCAGCAGCTCGTAAACATGGGCCAGCCGCGGCTGTCACCTTCGCCCTTGGCGGCGGCGCCCAGGCGCCCGAGCAGCTCGGAGCCCTCCTCCATAATGGTGAGGTCGGCCGAGAAATCGGTATCGAACACGTATTCAAAGCCCGCGCGACGCAGCACGCAAGCCAGGCGCTCGACGGTAGCCTCCTCGCGCGGAATGCCGAGTTCCTCGCCCCAAGCGCTACGCACGGCCGGCGCGATCTGCACCACCACGATCTTGTCGGGATCGGCGAGCGCGTCAAACACGGTCTCGGTATCGTCGCGCTCGCGCAGTGCGCCCGTCGGGCAATGCGTAATGCACTGGCCGCACGCGACGCAATCGGTCTTGCCGATCGGTGCGCGCCCGCGGGTACCCACGGCGGTATGCGTGGCGCGGTTGGTCAGGTCCCAAATCCCCAGGCCCTGCACGCTCTCGCACACCTTGATGCAGCGCATGCATTTAATGCACTTGTCGTTTTCGCGGATGATGGGAAAATCGAAATCCCAGCCCTCGCCCGCCAAATGCCTTTGATACGGCAGATAGAAAATGCCCAGGTCGTTGGCGATGGTCTGCAGGTTGCAGTTGCCGCTGCGCACGCAGCTCGTGCACTGCGAATCGTGCTGGGACAGCAGCAGCTGCACGTTGGTGCGACGGGCCTCGCGGGCCTTGGGACTGTTGGTGTGGACCACCATGCCGTCGAGCACGTAGTTGTTGCAGGCGGCAACCAGCTGATCACAGCCCTCAACCTCGACCACGCACACGCGGCAGCCGCCGATCTCGTTCAGATCGCGCAGATAGCATAGGGTGGGAATCTGGATGCCGACGGACTTGGCTGCATCCAGGATCGTGGTGCGCTCGGACACCACGACCTCGCAATTATCGATAGTGAGCTTGGCCATAT
This sequence comes from uncultured Collinsella sp., assembly GCA_905194675.1. Taxonomy (GTDB): domain Bacteria; phylum Actinomycetota; class Coriobacteriia; order Coriobacteriales; family Coriobacteriaceae; genus Collinsella. Next base: position 12,422 of record CAJJTG010000044.1, read on the forward strand.
TGTGCGCTCCGTTTTCGGTGTTGTCACTGACGGTGGTTTTGTTGGGCTCTACCATTCCAGGTTCCTCCCTCCGCGGAACGCGCCAAAGCCAAAGTGATCGCAACGCAGGCAGCGGCTCGCCTCCTGGTGTGCCTCCTGCTCGGTAAGACCTTGCTCGACCAGATTCCAATCGTGAATACGCTCGCCGGCCTCGCGCTCGCCCAGCTCGCAGCGGCCGCACTCGTGCTTACCCTTAAACTGGACGGTCGGCAGCTCGACCTCAAGCTTAATCTTGTGGTCGAAGCCCAGATAGCGGTCGATGTTTGCCGAAGCCACGCGGCCGGCATTGATGGCGCGGATGACGGTAGCGGGGCCGGTCTGGCAGTCGCCGCCGCTAAAGAGGCCATCGAAGTTGGGCACGGCGCCGTCCGAATCGGTGACCACGCAGCCCCACTTGCAGGCAATGCCCATCTCCTCAAACGGCTTGGAATCGATGTCCTGGCCAATGGCCACGAACACGCGCTCGCAGGGAATGACCTGCTCGGACGTGGCGGCGGCACGCGGGGCCGGACGACCGCGACGGGGCTCGCCGATAATCTGCGGCTGCACGCGCAGGCCGCTCACGCGACCGTCCTCGCCCGTCTCGATGGCGAGCGGCGCCGTCAGCTCCAGAACCTCGCAGCCCTCGGCCTGGGCACCGGCAATCTCGGCGTCCTGAGCCGTCATATCGCAGATGCGGCGGCGGTAGACAATGCTCACCTTTTCGGCACCGCAGCGCACGGCAGAGCGAGCCACGTCCATGGCAACGTTGCCGCCGCCGATGACGCACACGCGCTGGCCGCTCAGGTCGGGCAGCTCGTCGTCACCGATGGCGCGCAGCATCTTGACGGCCGACTCCACGCCGGGCGCCTCTTCGCCCGGAAGGCCGAGCTTCTTGTCGCTATGGGCACCGATGGCCAGGTAGACGGCATCAAACTCGTCGCGCAGACGGGCGAGCTCCTCGCCGTTGACGGAGTGATCGAGCTCAACGTCGATGCCGGCGCTCAAGATCCAGTCGATCTCGGCCTGCAGGCGCTCGCGCGGCAGACGGTAGCTGGGAATGCCATAGCGCAGCATGCCGCCCAGGTGGTGGCGCTGCTCAAAGATGGTCACCTTATGGCCCATCACGGCCAGGTAGTAGGCGCAGGAAAGGCCGGCTGGGCCGCCGCCAATCACGGCGACGCGCTTACCGGTGTTGTCCACTACATGCGGCTTGTGGTCGTTGAGGTCACTGTGCTCAACGGCAAAACGCTTGAGGGCGAGGATGTTCATGGGGTCGTCGACCATGCCGCGGCGGCAGTGCATCTCGCAGGGATGCTCGCATACCAGGCCGCAGACGAGCGGCAGCGGGTTATTCTTGCGGATGACCTTGACGGCATCGGCATAGCGGCCGGCCTCGACCAGCGAGATGTACCCGGGGATGTCGACGTGCGCCGGGCAGCCCGAGACACACGGAACACGGGCCTCACGATCAAAGCCGCAGGAGTGCTCGCGAATGTGATGCTCAAAATCGTCGCGGAAGCCGCGAATGGCCGTGAGTGCCATGGCGCCAGCTTCGTAGCCGATGGCGCAGTCGCTCGAAAGATAGATGGTGCGGGCCGTGCGCTCAATCAAGTTGAGCGTGGACTCGTCGGCGCGGCCCTCGAGCACATCGGCGAGCAGATCGCTCAGCGCGCTCAGGCCCACGCGGCAGGGGGTGCACTTGCCGCAGCTCTGCGTCGAACACAGGTTGACGAGCGCCGCCGTAAACTCGACGGGACACGGGGCGAGCGAGCTCACCGCCAAGCGGCGTCCGAGTGCATCGTGCAGGTCGTCCATGACGGCCTGAGCGTGGCTGCGTTCCATTACATGCAGTCGAGCCATAAGATCCCCTCTCACATGGCAGCCCGGAGGCGAGGCCGGGCGAAATTGCTACACGCACAACACTGACCTAAAAAGTTGTTAGGTCTCAACGCAGTTCGGCAGGCGGCATGAAATGTCACCCTCAGCGGTGAAATAGAACATTACCGCAGATAAATGCCATATTTGATAAAACGCGTTACCAAATGACAATGCCCCGTCCACGCAATCACGTGGACGGGGCATTGGTCAAGTTTTGCGGTCAGCGGCTCTTTTGTGCCAGCGACCTTCTGTCTTTAGCTAAGCTCGGGCCAGTAACCCTTGTTGGCCTCGATCATGTCGTCGAGAACCTCCTTG
>CAJJTG010000045.1 GCA_905194675.1 uncultured Collinsella sp.
TTCAGCTCGAGGACAAGGTCTCCTCGACCAACGTCGCTTACGTCGCTCAGGTGCGCTAAAACGCACTTGCAAGCACGCTTGCATTGCAAAAGGGCCCGGAAGGCTTTGCCTTCCGGGCCCTTTTTTGTACCAATGCCAGCACACAGCAAAACACGCACTCATTTCTTTACCAAAAGCGCAAAATCCACCCTTCGAGGCCAAAAAATAAAGCCTCAGGCGCTAAAAGTGTTCACCCGGTGGCAAACCCACACCTTATCCGATGCTGCTGAATCGTTTTAGCAAGAGCCGGATCGACCGCGTTTTCGGAAGTGCGGGGAAAATTGCTTACCCCCGAGCACAAGCCCTTTTATTTCAACAAAACCCCTGATAAAGTTGGCTTAAATACCGCTTGTGTCTGACCTATTTGTCTTTTTCCCCGCACTTCCGAAACGAATAGCTTTTCTAGCCCAATCAACGCTCAAACGATCGGATCGCCATGTCATTTCTTGCCTGCGGACCCACGGCTTTTCAGTACTATCGCATCCCGCCCCAGATACTCGGACTCTATCCGGCAATCCTGCCGCCCGACCATGACCATCGCTTGGTGCATTACTCAAAACAGCCAGTATTTAAAGACTTGCTCGGCACACCAGTTTGGAGATTCGTGGGCGAAAGAAAACAACGCGCGAACGGAAAGCTATTTCACAGCCGTCTGCTAACCCAAGAGCCGCCTCCTGGGTCGTTTAGGCAGACTGAGCATGGGTTTGATGTCACGTCACCGGAATTCACACTGCTCAACCTTGCTACGCAGGTCTCACGTAACCAGTTACTCATGGCTTGCTACGAGATGTGCGGTTCCTTTGCAGTGTTTACGCCCTGTAAGCGTACGCAACAGCAACTTGATGAGGCAATGTCACTTAAGCTCATTCCGCCCGACTGTGGTTGGAAGCGTGTTGTCGACACCAAGGGCAATGACACCAACTTGTGGAAGCGCGCGCCGCTCCTCAGCGCGGGGGAGATCGCCGCGTTCGCCAAGCAGGCCGCAGGTCTGCGCGGCGTTAAGCAGCTCCGCTGGGCCGCCGAACATATGACGGGACAGACCGCCTCGCCCTTCGAAGTCCAGACGTCCATACTCATCTCGCTCCCCCGCGACGAGGGCGGCTTGGGCATCGACATCACCAATAACGCGCGCATCCCGCTCAGCGAAGCCGCGCGCTCACTGTATGACAAAACCTGCTGCTACGCCGATATCCTCATCGAGAGCAACACCGACAGCATGGGCGTCATTCTGGAATGTCAAGGCCGCTCAGCCCACGACAGCGAAGCCGCAAGTCTCTCCGATGCCGAGCGCACCACCGCCCTCACAAGCATGGGCTATGACGTTATCCAGATAACCTATGAGCAAATCAAAGACACGAAGAGCTTTAACAACATCGCCGAACTCATCCATAAAAAGGCGGGGCTCCCCTACATCCCAAAGACCGATCAGGAACGCACCACCGAAGATGCCCTGCGACGGGAGCTGTTGGTCAATTGGGATGAACTGTTCACCGTTAAGCCGGCCGGCTAGCAGCTAGCGATCAGGGGGACTGCGGGAACGTCAGAAGCAGCAACGCGAACCGCAAATCCCGCCTCGGTTAGCTCGATGACCTCGGTAAACGTTGCATCGAAAAACTCCTCGGTTAGCAGGCGATACGGCGGATGATCGGGCTCGCCGGGGTTTTCGCGTACAATCTCGTGCATGACGCCGATAGTCTTGAGCACATATTCTTTATGGATGGGATACTGCCCAAAACGCGTCGCAGCGGTATAGAGGCGATCGGTCGCACGCGGAATCGAAACAATGCCGAGTGTCTTGCCAAACCAGTCAAAGTCACCTTGCTTTTTAATGCGGAATTCCTCGCACGGCTTGCCGCCGTGCGCCTCCAGGTACTGATTCACGCGCGTATTCCATACGGTATCGGCCACCAGATGCGACCAGACACCCAGTGTCAAATCGAGCAACGACTGCGCCACGTCCTCGGACGCAAGCGAAAACTCACAGGCGCCTGGACCGACAACCGGCTCGGCATCCCTGTAGCGCTGGGGATAGTGCACGCGGTTCAGTCGCTCGCGCTCCTCGACAATCGAGGTAGCCTCGGCGGGTTCGCCCGCGGGTGCGCCTTTAAGCAGCGGCGCCACATAGGTATCCCAGAACTCGTGTTCGCGCGGCTTAGGGATAGGCTCGGGCTTTGCAAAGTGCGTAATGCGATACGGAATGGGATCAGCGATACCGGGAACCATATAGCCCACAAAAATGTCCGGAACCACGCAGCCAAACAAGAAGACATTGCGGTCACGAACGCTATCGGCAAGCACGCCAGCACGCGCCAGCAAGCGCTCCGTTTGAGCGATATGAATGTTCCAACTTGGCATAGCCACCCCCATAAAACCTGGTTAACTATACCATCACGGCAGAGTCGCACAGGCGGCCATACATACCCTACGCAGCAACTATTCCGCAGCACCGCTTTCGGTTCCATACGACGGCACGGGCGCCTCGACCACATGGTGATATCGATCGATATAGATTGCACGGGCCCCCAGGCGGCGCACCAAGTCCTGGTGATGCGTACTCATCAAAACCGTCTTACCGGCAGCAACGTAGGCCAACAAAAAGTTGACCACAATGTCGCACGAGTCCTCATCGAGCCCGTTGGTGGGCTCATCGAGCACCAGGATATCGGGGTTCATCGACACGACTGCCGCCAGCGCCACACGCTTCTTTTGCCCGCCCGAAAGCTGATAGGGCGAGGCGTCGACCAGGTCAGCAACCTGAAACAGCTCCATGGCATCGCGCACGCGGTGCTCGAGCTCATCTGCCGGCAGCCCCATCTGCGCGGGACCAAAAGCGACTTCCTCGCCCACCGTAGCGCAGAACAGCTGAGCATCGGCATTTTGAAACACAAAACCTACGCGCTGATGAAAACGCTGAGCGGCTGCAGAATCCTTTAGAAACGCCGCATCGATCACGTGCCCGTCAAACAGGTATGCCCCTGCGTCCGCAAGTTCAAGGCCGTTGATAAGGCGCATAATCGTCGTCTTACCGCAGCCGTTGGGACCGAGCAGGGCAACGAGTTCACCACGATCGACCTGCAGCGACACGCCATCGACAACCGTATGCCCCGCATAGGAAAACACTACGTCGCGAAACTCGATGAGCGGCGTGGCCTCGGCGCTTGCAGCACCGCTCGCGCCTATCGCGCCATTTGTATCATTTGCCAAAACGTCGCCCTTCCCTATTCATATCGACGGTTCGACCGCCCGCGTTACAGCACCGCGCACAACACGGCAAGCAGAACCACAACGGCCGCGTAAACGACATCGCGCCAGCCAAAGCCGATCCGTGCAGGCACCGGATACACGCCGGCAAAGCCGCGGCACAGCATGGCCTCGTCCATCGCGCGACTGCATTCCATCGCCTTGATAAAGGTCATGCCCATGATACCCGCGATCGAATCGGTACGCGAAAATCCCTCAGGCGCACGGCCAACACTGCGCAGCATGACCGATTCGCACAAATCGTGCGCCGTGCGTCCCAGCACCTCGATATGCTTGAGCGCCATATCAAACGTAAAGATAACTTCGTCGGGCAGGTGCAGCATTTTGAGCGCCGCCGACATGCGGCTCCAGGTAAGCGTCCACGAAACGCCCAGCACCAGCGACACATTAATAAACGTCTTGAGCGCGATCTTGAGCATGGCGCCCGCGGCAGACGCGCCCAGCAACAGGGCAGGCAGTGCCAGAACCACTGCAAGCCCCGTGGCGCCGAGCGCCGGTACAAAGGTCGCGCGCAGCCCGCGTACGGGGCGCACCGAGACCAGCACCAGCGCGATCGCCGCCATCAACATCATGTACAGCGGGCTTTGCGTCAGACACACGCACAGGACGCAAACGAACATCCCCACCAGGCGCACCGGAGCCGAAACGCAAGAAAGGGCGCGGTCGACCATCGACCCGCCCTCGTGCGCGCCTCCACCCAGGCGAACCCGCTCAAGCAGGCTCGCCAGGTGCAGGACGTTCTTTTGCATCACGTGATGACGAGCGCCCGTGGGCTCGTATCGCTCCTCGGCCGCAAGCCAGCTAGGCAGCTCGACCGTCGCCATGGGCTCCGCTTTCCTTGACCGTCAGCGAGATCAGGCGGAATACGATGGTGAGCACCGCCACGCCAATCACGCCGGACAGGATATACATGGCAGCCTGGCCGGCAAAGCCAAGACCCTGTTCCTCGGAATAGGCCTGCAGATAATCGCCCGTGGGCAGGGCGTCGGCAAAGGTCGGGGTGTCGAGGCCGACCGAAGCCTGCAGGCTGTCGTCGCCAGCCTCCTGAACGGCGGTCGCGGCGCCCTCGGCGTCCCACTCACCCCAGGCGTCACCGGTGGCGAGCAAGCCGAGCGGCGTAGCCACGACAAGCACGGCGACCAGAATGATCGTGGGAACCAGGGAAGTCTTCTTGGCGGTTGCGCCCTCGGCGTTCAGCATGCCGTCGGAAGCCTCGGGACCGACGATAACGCTCGGCGCCGTCTTCTTAATGAAACCGTAGATGGCGGCCGTCGCCACGCCCTCGATCACGCCGGCAACCAGCATATGCGGGATCAACATAGCCGGAATAGCCACGGACAGCGGGAAGGGGCAGTACAGCGGCGCGCCCGAAGCGTTGGTAAAGAGCATCGGCTGAATGCCAAACTCGATCGCCGCGCACAGGGCCGCCAGACACAGACCGACCCAACCGCTCACGATGGCAGAAACCGAGGTGCCCCAGCTCTTGTCGTGCAGACGGCTGTTGAGCGCACGGAACACGATAGCAGCGACAAACGGCAGCACGAAGGCCATGTTAAAGCAGTTGGCGCCAAAGGACAGAACGCCGCCGTCGCCAAACAGCAGCGCCTGCAGCGCCAATGCGACCGAAACCGCGATGGTCGCGGCCTCCGGACCCAGCAGCAGCGCGATGAGCGCGCCGCCGACGGCGTGACCCGTGGTGCCGCCGGGCAGCGGCACGTTGAACATCATGAGCAAGAAGGAGAATGCGGCGCAGATGCCCAGGAACGCCATGTGCTCACGATCGAGCGTGGCGCGCACCTTCTTGATGCAGTGGACCCAAACGGGCACCATCGCCACCGCCATGACGGCATCGGTCTGCGGGGATAGATAATTATCTGGAATATGCATGAGCCCTCTCAATCAGAACGTTGCGTGTTACGTTTCCAACAATCCGTAACACCGACTCTGCATACTAACAAAAAGGCGCACCGCCCACAACGCAGCACGCCCTTGCAATACGTACGTTATTAGCCCAGGTCCACGCACCGCCCAATAAAGGGCCCATGCACTCCCAACTTTCCGGTCACCCGGAAGAAGGTGCGGTCCGCTCGCAACAAGGTGAACGCAGGAACCCGCCCCCGAGAGGGGTTTTCTAAGGCAACATCCCGCAGCCGCGAAGTGGCGAGGACGTTGCCGTGAAAACCCCGCAGGGGGCGGGTTCCGAACAGCAAAGATTACGAGCGGACTTCGCCGTTTACGCCCTTGCACACCTTGGTGACAATCTTCTGGTGCGCTTTCTCGACCTCTTCGCTGGTAAGCGTGTGGTCGTCGGAGCGATACGTAAGCGCAAAGGCCATGGACTTTTTGCCCGCTCCGATGCGGATGGGATCGCGGTAGACGTCGAACAGGCGCACGCCCTCGAGCAACCTACCGCCGGCGCTCGTAATGCGGCGCTCAAGATCCTCACAAGTCACGGCGTTGTCGACCACAATGGCAAGGTCGTGCTCAACAGCCGGGTACTGCGAGAACTCGCGATAGTTCTCCTGGTTGCGGGCGCCCTTGATCAGCTTGTCCAGATCGAGCTCAAAGGCAACGACGACCTCATCGATGCCCATCGCCTCGCGCGCCTCGGGGTGAATCTCGCCGACCCAGCCCAGCACGGTACCGCCGGACAGAACCTCGGCGGCACGACCCGGCTGCAAGAAAGCGTAGCCCTCGCCCTCGACGGGACGGAAGCGAACCTTCTCGATGCGCAGTTGGGCGAGCAGCTCCTCGACAATGCCCTTGCCAAAGAAAAAGCGCAGCTTGCGGTACTTCATGTTCCAAGACTGCTCGCTCCACTGGCCCGAAAGCACGCCCGCGACGGACTTGGTCTCCTTGGGCAGGCTGGCGTTTTCGCGGCCATGGAACAGGCTGCCGACCTCGTACAGGTGCACGTTGGGCGTACCGTGCGCCTCGTTGTAGGCCACGGATTGCAGCAGGCCCGGCAGCAGCGAGCGGCGCATCTCGGTCTGCTCGGCCACCAGCGGGTTCATGAGCACCACGGGGCAGCCGCGACCCTCGGCGGGCATGCCGATCTTCTCCAGGTCGCCCGGGGCGGCAAAGCCAAAGGTCGTGGTCTCGTTGAGGCCGCAGGCGCGCAGGATCTCGCCGACCTTGCGGGTAAGCTTCTGCTCGCGCGTCAGGCCGCCGATGTGGTTCTTGGCAGCCGGAATGGTCGCCGTGACGCGACCCATGCCCCACAGGCGCAGGACCTCCTCGATCAGGTCGATCTCACGCGGCAGGTCGGGACGGAAGCTCGGCGGCGTGACCATAAAGTCCTCGCCGTCGCGCTCGACGGTGCAGCCCAGGCGGGTGAGCGAGCGCTCGATAAAGTCGGGCTCGATGTCGGCACCGCAGATGGCGTGCACACGGGCCAGGCGCAGCTTAATGCTGTCGATGGTCTTGGGCGCGGGGAAAACGTCGACATAGCCGGGAGCAACCTCGCCGCCGGCGATCTCTTCGATGAGCGCGCAGGTAACGTTGGCGACATCCACGCAGCCGGTCTCGTCAACCTGGCGCTCAAAGCGAATGGAGGCGTCGGAGATCAGCGACAGGTCACGGCTGGTGTGCGAGGTGCGGCCGGCGTTGAAGCAGGCGCTCTCGACCATCACGTCGACGGTATCGTCCTCAATCTCGGAATCCATGCCACCCATAACGCCGGCCAGCGCCACGGGACGCTCGCCGTCGGTGATAAGGCCCATGCCGGCGTCGAGCACGCGCTCCTCGCCATCGAGGGTCGTGAACTTCTCGTCCTGCTGGGCGGCACGAACCACCACGCGACGGTGGCCATCGCGCTCGGCAAAGGTAGACAGGTCAAAGGCGTGCAGCGGCTGACCGGTGAGCATCATCACATAGTTGGTGATGTCGACGATATTGTTGTGCGGGCGCACGCCCAGGGCGTTAAGGCGCTTGACCATCCAGTCGGGCGAGGGGCCGACCTTCACGTTACGTACGATGCGGGCGACGTAGCGGTCGCACAGGCCCTCGTCGGCAATCTCGACGGAAAGCTCGTCGTCGGTCGCGCGGCCGGTCTCGGCCTTGATGGCGGGCAGCTCAACGTGGAAATCGCGGTCGAAGATGGCGCCGGTCTCGCGGGCCATGCCGATCATGGACAGGCAGTCGGGGCGGTTGGGCGTGATCTCGCAGTCGAGCACAGTGTCGCTCGAACCCACGTACTCGGCAAACGGCATGCCGCAGGGCGTATCCTCGGGCAGGATCATAATGCCGGAGTGGTCACCGCCCAGGCCGAGCTCGCGTGCGGAGCAGTTCATGCCCATGGACACGACGCCGCGGAGCTTGCTCTTCTTGATTTTGACGTCGCCGGGAAGCACGGCGCCGATCATGGCCGTGACGATGTGGTCGCCGGCCTCGAAGTTCTGCGCGCCGCAGACGATCTGCAGCGGAGCGGGGTTGCCGTCGGCGTCGAGATTCTTGTCACCCACGTCGACCGAGCACACATACATATGGTCGCTATCGGGGTGCGGGGTCTTGGTGAGCACCTTGGCAGTCACCACGTGGTCGAAGGACTCGCCCACGGTGTCGATCGCCTCGACCTCGGTGCCGGTACGGATATATTCGTCCGAAAGGGTCTTGGGATCCTCCGGAATATCGATCATGGTCTTGAGCCAGTCGTAAGAAACACGCATCTAGCTCTCCTTTCATACTGAAAGCCTGCGAAGAGATGCAGGTGGAAACTTCAACTTTGTGAACATTCCTTACAAAGCGAGGGTTGTCCAAGTGCGGCAGATCGGCCCGAAAGAGGAGTGCCGCGTACTTTGGTACGCAAGCGACGAATGAGCGCCGAGGTGCCGTGCTTGGGCAAGCCGCAGCCTAGAACTGATTCAAGAAACGCATATCGCCTGTCATGAGCGTTCTGAGGTCCGGCAGGTCGTAGCGCAGGGCCGCGACGCGCTCGGCGCCAATGCCAAAGGCGAAGCCGGTGTACTTCTCGGGATCGATGCCGCAGTTGATCAGGACGTTGGGGTCGACCATGCCGCAGCCCAAGATCTCGATCCAGCCGCTGTGCTTGCAGAAGTTGCAGCCCTTGCCGCCGCACACGTGGCAGCTCACGTCCACCTCGCAGCTGGGCTCGGTGAAGGGGAAGAAGTGCGGGCGGTAACGCGTCTTGCGATCCTCGCCAAACATGCACTTAACAAAGTAGTCGAGCGTGCCCTTCAGGTCGCCAAAGGTGATGCCCTCGTCGACGACCAGGCCCTCGATCTGGTTGAACTGCGGCAGGTGGCAGGCATCGGCCGTGTCGGGACGGTAGACGGTGCCCGGGCAGATCATGTAGATGGGCGGCTTCTGCGACTCCATAGTGTGGATCTGCACGCCCGAAGTCTGGGTGCGCAGCAGCACGTCGGACTCGCCGTGGGCGTGAGCCTCGGGGTGCGCGACGCTGCCGGGGTTGTTGTCGACCACGTAGAAGGTATCGCGGGCCGAGCGGCTCGGGTGATCCATGGGAGCGTTGAGCGCGGTGAAGTTGTAGTAAGAGGTGTCGACCATGGGGCCGGACTCGACGGTGTAGCCGATGCCGCAGAAGATGTCCTCGGCCTCCTCGATAATCTGCTTGATCAGATGCTGGTGACCGATCTGCGGACGGATGCCCGGCAGCGTGATGTCGACGGCATCATGCTCGAGCGCGTGTTTGAGAGCGGCGGCCTTCATCTCGGTGGTGCGCTCGTCGAGCATGCCCTCGATCAGCTGGCGCATCTCGTTGGCGCGCTTGCCCATGACGGGGCGATCCTCGGGGGCGAGCTTGCCCATCATGCGCATCAGGCCGGTGATGCGGCCCTTGCGGCCGAGCAGCGCAACGCGCGCAGCCTCGAGCTTCTCGGCGTCGTCGGCGCCTGCGACGAGCTCCTTGGCCTCTTCCTCGAGTTTGACCAGATCATCAATCAGACTCATGTCTTCCCTTTCGTCTCTCGCGTATCCGCTTGCCGGGACGGCTGGCACCGCCCGACGCTTACGGATGTGCGGCCCGGTTCGGTAACAAAAAACCGTCCTCGGGCATGTGCATTGCCCAAGGACGGTTGAATTCCGCGGTACCACCTTGTTTGACCCGGCGGATGTCTGGCCCGCCGCGCCCACTCTTTGCCCCTTTTCGCGAGGCTCACGGCTTCCCTACTGGAGACATCGCCGCCGCGTGGCCGCGCGCCCGTTGAGGTCGCTGCTCGGGAGTGAACGCTTGGCCCTTGCCACCGCAGGAAGGCTTGCAGCCCATGACCTTCCCTCTCTTGCCGGCGACGCGACGGGCAAAACCCTCTCCGTCAACGCATTGGGCTATAGGATAGCACATCCTGCGTGTGCATCGCCGCGTTCCGTTTTGTTCGCGCTGGGTACAAGGCAGATAACTGTGCAAACTGGCCGCGCACCCGCCTGCGGCGCTCGGCCTGCGAGATTAAGGATACGGTATGGGAAAGAAACTCGATAAGAAGGCCAAGGCCGCCGTGGCAAAGGCTGCCAAGGGCGTCAAGGCTGCTAAAGTCGACAAGGCCGTCAAAAAGTTCCGCAAACTCGAGGGCAAGCTGTGGACTCGCGAGTACCTGCTCAAGATTGCCGAGTTCGATGGAGCGACGATTGCTCCTGCCAACGGCGCTGCCGCCCGTGTCGACGCCATGGGCACGCTTGCCGGCGAGCATCACAAGCTGCTGACCAGCGAGAAGTCCGTTGAGCTCGTACGCTCGTTAGCGCGCGAGACGGTCGCAGGCGGACATGTAGACGACCCGCAGTTGCTCGACGAGATCCGCGTGCTCAGCCGCGACCAGTGCGAGGCCAGCGCCATCCCCACCGAGGAGGCCGAGGCCTGGACCAGGCTCACCTGCGAGGCAGACGCCGTGTGGCACAAGGCCAAGACGGCCAATGACTGGGCGAGCTTTGAGCCCTATGTGGATAGAATCGTCGCCCAACTTAAGCATCAGGCCGAGCTCATGGACCCCACGCGCGACCCATACGACGTTTGGCTCGACCAGTACGAGCGCGGCCTTTCCGCCAAGAGCTTCGATGCGTTTTGCGATGAGGTCAAGGCGACGGTCGTGCCGCTCGTGCACGCCATCGGCGAGCGCGGTCAGCAGCCCGATGCCGACTTTTTGCACGCCCGCGTACCCGAGGCCGCCCAGCGCGCCATGAGCTTCGACCTCATGAAGCTCGTCGGCCTGAACCTGGACGACACCACACTTGCCTTTACCGAGCACCCGTTTAGCGAGGGCTTTGCCGTGGGCGACGCGCGCATCGCGACGCACATCTACGAGGACGACTGTATCTCCAACGTCTACAGCATCATCCACGAGGCGGGACACGCCATGTACGAGCTGGGCGTCAATCCTGCCTATGCGCGCACCTGCCTGGAGGGCGGCACTTCCATGGGCATCCACGAGAGCCAGAGCCGCTTCGTTGAGAACACCGTGGGCCGCAGCCGTGCCTTTATGGGACCGCTGCTTGAGGTGCTGCGCCGTCACGCGCCCGAGGTCTACGGCGACGTCGACGAGGACACGCTCTACCACGCCGTGAACATCGCGCAGCCTTCGCTGATCCGCACCGAGGCCGACGAGCTCACCTATCCGCTGCACGTTATGGTGCGCTACGAGATCGAGCGCATGCTGTTTGCCGGCGAGGCCACAGCCAAGGATATCCCCGCGCTTTGGAATCGCTTCATGGATGAGTACCTGGGCATTCCCGTTCCCGACGACACGCGCGGCTGCCTGCAGGATACGCACTGGAGCGGCGGTTCGTTTGGATACTTCCCCACCTATGCGCTGGGCAGCGCCTACGACGCCATGTTTGTGCCGGCCATGTGCCGCGACGGTGTCGACCTCAACGGCGCCTGCGCGAGCGGCGACCTGACACCTGTCCGCGCCTGGCTGGGCGAGCACATTTGGCAGTGGGGCCGCGCCAAGGACGCGCCGGAGCTCATCAAGGGCGCCTGCGGCATGGCGTTCGATGCCCGCTACTACTGCAGCTACCTGCAGGACAAGTTCACCACGCTGTACGAGCTGTAAGGCATAACCGACGCGCCAACGCAAAGGGGACGCCGCAGAACCAATCCGCAGCGTCCCCTTTTTTCACCCAATAACTAGGTACCCAATGACTAGTTCGTTGACGCTAATGTCTTGGCAACGTCAGCGAAAACGACCCTAAGCGAGCAAGGTGACGTGAAATGAAAGGGCCCTGACCTTCTGGTCGCGCCCTTGAAATTGAACGTCAGATTGCCGCTTGGGGTCGTTTGCAGCGTCGAGCAGTTACGCGGTTTGGTAAAACCGCGTAACTACAGAGCCTCGAGCGCGTTGGCGATGCGCTTCATGGCGGCGTCGGCGGCGGCTTGGTCGGGGGCTTCGGCCAAAACGCGGATCACCGACTCGGTTCCGCTCTTGCGCACGAGCACGCGGCCCTCGCCTGCCAGCGCAGTCTCGGCCTCGGCGATGGCGTTCTGCACGCCCATGTTCTCGAGCGCGGCGTCCTTATCCGCTACGCGCACGGCAACCTGCGCCTGCGGCAGCAGCTTGCACGGAGCCGTGAGCTGCGAGAGCGTCTCGCGCTCGGCACGAATCACTTCCATCACGCGCAGCGAGGTCATAATGCCGTCGCCCGTGCGCTCGATATCGCCAAAGATCGTATGGCCCGTCTGCTCGCCGCCCAGGCTGTAGCCGCCCTCGCGCATCTTGGCATACACGTGACGGTCGCCCACGCCGCTGGTCACGGCGCTCAGTCCGGCAAGCTCCAGCGACTTGACCAGACCAAAGTTGCTGGCGATCGTCGGCACCACGGTACCGCCCGAAAGGCGACCGTGCTTGTTCAGATACACGCCACACACGTACAGGATCTGGTCGCCGTCTACCACGCGACCGCGCTCGTCAACGGCCAAGCAGCGATCGGCATCGCCGTCATAGGCAAAGCCCACGTCCAGGCCCTGCTCCACCACGTGGCGCTGCAGGCGCTCCATATGCGTGGAGCCGCAGTCGACGTTGATGTTAAAGCCATCGGGCGCGGCGTTGATCACGCGCACGTCGGCACCGAGCGCGTCAAACACCGGCTTGGCCACCGAGGAAGCCGAGCCGTTGGCGCAGTCGATACCGATCTTGACGCCCTGCAACGAAAAGTTCGCGCTGGCGATGAGCGAAGCGATGTAGCGGTTGCGGCCCTGCATATAGTCCACCGTGGCGCCGATGTGGTTGCCCGTGGCCAGCGGTACCTCGCTCTTGCCATCGATGTAGTCTTCGATGAGCTCCAGTACGTCCTCGTCCATCTTAAAACCGTCGCTATTGACGAGCTTAATGCCGTTATCGCAAAACGGGTTGTGGCTCGCGCTGATCATGATGCCGCAATCGAAGCAGCCCTCCACGGTCTGATGCGCCACGCCCGGCGTGGGGATCACGTGCAGCATATAGGCGTCCGCACCGCTCGCGACCAGGCCGCTCACCAGCGCCGCCTCGAACATATAGCTCGAGCGACGGGTGTCCTTGCCCACGATGACGCGCGCCTTGCGCTCGCGGTTGGCGCCGTAATACCAGCCCACAAAACGGCCAATCTTATAAGCGTGCTCTACCGTCAGCCCAACGTTGGCCTCACCGCGAAAGCCGTCGGTGCCAAAGTACTTCATATCTTACTTATCCTGTTCGAACGTTTGAGCGGTCGGCGTGGTACGAACCTTAAGCTCCTTGTGCCCAGAGTCCTTCGAAGTCGTGACCGTGTACTCAACCTTTATGTCTTGTCCAAGAAGCATGTGGACACCGCCCCATGCAACCTTCAAGCCATCGTGCGTCGCTTCGTTCATCTCGATAGAACCGGAGCCCGAAGTCTTAATGTCCGAAATGCTGCCTCCCGCAGGAGCATAGAGATAAAGCCTCAGTACCTCATCATCAATATCCTGGCTAATGCCGTTATGGCCCTGGAAATAACCAGGCATCTCGGCCTTCTCCTGGGGGGTCATCGTGTTCTTGAGCGAGGTGGTCACTCGATACGTCGTCGAGCCATCGGCATTTTCAACCGAAGAATCGATGGTGACTCGCTTATCGAGGAACCAATCCATCTTTGAATAACTGTAGTTGTTCACATAGACGCCCAAGATCGGAGCCTCCGACGTATCGGCTTGGAGGGCGCCCGATATTCCAAGGGCCTTCGCGGCCTTTTCCTCGTCATCGTTTCTCGAATACATGAGGATGCGACCCTCGGAAGCACCCTTTTCGATGGCTCCAGCAATCTTAGCAATATCGCTGGAGCCCAGTTCGTCCACGATCTTGTTAAAAGCCGATCCGGCAACCGCCGCAAAAATGGCGTCCTGTTCCTCTA
Source organism: uncultured Collinsella sp. (assembly GCA_905194675.1). Classification (GTDB taxonomy): domain Bacteria; phylum Actinomycetota; class Coriobacteriia; order Coriobacteriales; family Coriobacteriaceae; genus Collinsella. Next base: position 13,606 of record CAJJTG010000045.1, read on the forward strand.
CCGGGTAATTCCAATAAATATCGTGCAGCAGCACCTTTGCAGCGTTGCTTCCATCAACGACGGTACCGTCAGGAAGCTGTGTGCCGCCTACAATGCCGAGCATATACTGCAAAAATACCGGATCGACTGCAAATACGCCGTCGATGTCATCTCCGACAATGGCCTTCTGCATATCGCTGGCAAGCTGAGCCGCACGCGGATAATCGGGCGTCATCGTAACGTCACCCATCGTGTATCCGAGCGTGTTGAATCCGGTCAGGCCCCATCCGGTCGTGAACAAGTTTGCTTCTTCATCGGTGATGGGAAGCGGGCTCAAAGGCTCTTTCATCATGTCGACTTTGACAAAATCGCCCAGTTCGAGCTTACCATCAGTCACCGACATCACGCCGCGAGAACCGGGAAAACCGCCACAGGCGCGGATCTCGACATTGCTCATCGCGAGCACAAGATAATGACGCGTCTGGCCGTTGGCGCCGAGCATCTGGGGAAGGACGGGGGCGACTTTCTCCGCCGCGTCAACCGCGCCGTTGAGGGTGGCAAAGCCGTCCTTGGCCTTAT
>CAJJTG010000046.1 GCA_905194675.1 uncultured Collinsella sp.
GGGGCCCGCGGGCCGAGGCCGCCGGGGAGGCCGCGGCCGCCTCCACCGCGCCCCCGCCGGCGCTCGTCGAGGCCGAGAACAGGCAGGTCAGGTTCCTGGCCGCCCGGATATCGGAGGCCCTCGACGAGGCCGGGGCCCTCGAGGCCGAGACGGCGGCGCTGCTCGAGGGCGACGAGACCTACGCGTGCCTGCTCGCCGTGCCCGGCATCGGCCCGAGGACCGCGGCGCAGCTCGCGGTGTCGGTCGACATCGGGAGGTTCCCGGACCACGACCACCTGGCCTCGTACTGCGGCATAGCCCCGAGGGTGAGGAGCTCCGGAACGTCGGTGAGGTCGGTCAGGGCGTCCAGGCGCGGCGACGCGAGGCTCAAGTCCCTGCTGATCTTCTCGTGCAACAGCCTGGTGAGGTCCTCGGGGCGCTACGGCGAGTACTACCGGGCCTGCAGGGCGCGGGGCATGGGGCACGGGCGGGCGCTCAAGGCCGTCGCGAGGAAGCGGCTCAGGGCGATATACGCCGTGATGCGCGACCGGGTGCCCTACCGGGAGTAGCCCCGACGGTTGACAAAACTATAGGAACACCCAATGACTAGCTGCCGGGGTGCGGGCGTGACTTTCGTCCCGTTTGATACTCCGCTGGCCTAGATGTTCGTCATGTGCGCCCGTAAACGTGGGACAATGACGCTGTTGGTATCACAGACAAAGGATGTGCCTATGAACGCCCCCGTTGCCAAGACCTGTCGGCAGCGCCGCCTATTCGCGCGATTCGCTTCCGTCTGCGCACTCGTCGCGCTTGCGTTGTTGCTGCTGCCTGCCGCCGCACACGCCGACGGCTACTCCATGAGCCAAACCTACGTCGGCGCCACGGTCGAGGCCGACGGCTCGCTGACCGTTGTCGAGGGACGCCAGTTTGATTTCGATGACGACATCAACGGCGTGTTTTGGGAGATCAATACAGGCTCTAACCAGCAGGGCGGCGCGGCGGGCGTCAATGTGCTGAGCGTCGAGGAAGACGACACCGCGTTTAACAAGGTCGACAGCGCAAACAAAGGCGACAGCGGCGTCTATACGGTTGAGCAGAGCGGTGACGGCGTAAAGATTAAGGTATTCAGCCCTCACGAGAGCGGCGACAGCGCGACCTATTACGTGAGCTATACCATGACCGGTGCGGTCATGAACTGGGCCGATACCGCCGAGCTCTATTGGAAGTTCGTGGGTGACGGCTGGTCTGCGGATTCCGACGATGTCGAGATGGAAGTGCGCTTCGCAAATGCCGCTGCCGGGACGGCGGCCGTCAAGGGCGATAACTTCCGCGCATGGGGCCACGGCCCGCTGACGGGCGACGTGTCACTCGATGAGGACGAGCCCATGGTCACCTATACCATTCCCTGCGTGCATCAGGGCGAATTCGCCGAGGCGCGCATCGCCTTCCCCAGCGACTGGGTGCCGCAGCTTGCCGCCTCGGGCGAAGAGCGCATGTCAACGATCCTGAGCGAAGAGAAAGAATGGGCTGACGAAGCTAACGCCCGCCGCGCTCATGCTCGCATGATTGCCAATGCGCTTGGCGTGCTAAGTGTTGTCGCAGCGGTGGCCTTTACCGGCATAATCGTTGTGCTCAAGCTGCGCCACCGCAAGCCCAAGCCGCTTTTCCAGGATGAATATTTCCGCGATGTGCCTTCCGCCGACCATCCCGCCGTGCTTTCGGCCCTCATGAGCTGGAACGAGGTGCCCGATCAGGCATATATCGCCACGCTCATGAAGCTCACTGACGACCGTGTGATCAAGCTGGAGCAGGCGACCGTGACCAAGGCCAAGAAGGGCCTGCTGGGGCGCGAGAAAGAGGAACAGACGCATCGCGTGACGGTAAGCGATGCGGGTTGGAGGTCGGTCAAGAAGGGCAGCGTCGACCGCGCGGTGCTCAAAGTATTCTTTGCCGGCGTTAAGCCCGATGAAAACGGCGACCGTTCGCGCACGTTCGACGAGCTGCAGCACTACGTCAAGCAGCACGCCACACCCGTTGGCGACAAGCTCGAGGACTATCAGAACACCGTCAAGGGCAAGTTGGCCGATAACGAGTATGTTGCCTCGGACGGCATTGTCGCTATGGTGTTTGGCCTGGTCCTAGGCATTCTGATTGCCTTTATTCCCGTGGGATCCATCTTCTTTACCGATGGCGCGGAGGCAAACATTATCGCCGCGTTTATCTCGGTGCCCATCGTGCTTGTAGGCATTGGCTTGAGCCTTACCTTCCGTCGCTTTACGCCGGAGGGTGCCGAGGTGGCGGCCCGTTGCAAGGCGCTCAAACACTGGCTGGAGGACTTCACGCGCCTCAAGGAGGCCGTTCCGGGCGATCTGGTGCTGTGGAACAAGCTGCTGGTAATGGGCGTGGCACTGGGCGTTTCGAAGGAAGTCCTGCGTCAGCTTGCCGAGGCCGTCCCGCCCGAGGTGCGCGAGGCCGATGGATTCTACGACAATTATCCCTGCTACTGGTGGTACTACCATCATTACGGTACCGAGTCGCCGCTCGATTCGTTTAACGATGTGTATCACGAGAGCATCAGTGCGGTGGCGTCGAGTTCCGACAGCTCGGGCGGCGGCGGAGGCGGCGGCTTCTCGGGCGGCGGAGGCGGCGGCGCCGGCGGAGGCGGCGGCGGAACGTTCTAGCGAGCGCTTGCTTTGGGGTGGATCTTTCTGGGCGGTTGCCAGGGAAGATTCACCCCATTTTTGTGCATCGAAACGGGCCAATCTTTCCGCTGAGGACCTTCGCGCTAGGGGCAGTGGACAAAAAATACCAAATATGAGTACTGTTGCTGCGATGGTCGCATATGTTTGCACATAATAATGGGCTTCTAATGAGAGTATTTCTCGTTAGGAGCCCATTTTATTGAACATTTGGGGAGCTACGTCAGCACGTGCAGCTGGTCGTCATGCCTACAAGCCTCAAAAATGCCCCAAATCGCTGCTACTAAAAAGGTAACAGTACTCATATTTGATGTTTTTTGACCACAGCCATTTGCAGGCCCTCTAGGCTACTCATTGGGGACAGACTTAAATGACCAGTCGTTGTGGATCAGTCATTGGGGACGTTCTTAAATGACTAGGCGTGGCTGCTGGGCCTAGACAGTTAGGTCGAGTTCGTAGAGGAAGCTTTCGCGCGGCATGGCGTGGCGGCGTTCCTCGCGGTTGGCGCGGTGCGTGGCCGCGCGCTTAAAGCCGTGCAGCTCGTAAAACTTCCACGAGCAGTTGGAGTCGGTGTACAGGTGCGCCCTTGTCGCCCCACGCGAGGAAAGGTACGAGACCGCGGCATCGAGCAACACCGAGCCAACGCCCAGGCCGTGGACATCTCGATCAACGGCAAGCAGCGTGACCTCGTTGTCGTGCGGCAACGGGCTGCTCTCGAGCAGGCGGTTGTTGGTTCGGATGGTTGCGCGCACAAATGAGAGGTACTCGGCGCAGACATCGGGCTCCAGCTCGCGCATCTGCGATAGCAGCGCGCGTTCGGTATCCATCCAATGTTCCTTGACGGTGGCGCCGGAGCTCTGTCCCGCACGCGCGAGCGCAATGCCACGCGCCTGACCGTCGATTACGGCAACCTGCGAAAACGTCGAGGACGAAAGGCAGTAGGCAAGGTCGCACGCGGCCTCGAGGCGGTTGTACTCATCGTTATCCGAATTGTTGTGCCAAAGCTGCTGCAGAATCAGCGCGATGGCGTCGAAGTCTTCGGTATCAAACGGTCGGTAGAGAACCCGCGAGACCATGGTGCCTCTTTCTTTTGCGGATGCATATCGAGCACAGTTCTACCACGCTATTGGCATCTAATTATGGTGCCCCTGTGTTCCATGAACTCACCGTGCCCGATGCCGTGTCCATCCCCTCCGCTCGCAAACTTTTTCTGCACAGCCGTGCGTTGCGGGGTGCATCGATGCGCTCGATGCGCTACATTAAATCAGTATTTTCAATGCCGCTGCGCGAGCGCTGCAGATCGACGTATCACCGACTCACAGAGCACGGCGGCGTACCAGACAGGAGGACTGCATGGGATCTGATGTGAAGATCGCACGCGCGTTGATCTCGGTTACCGATAAGACGGGCGTCGTCGATTTCGCACGGACGCTGGTTGACGACTTTGGCGTCGAGATCATCTCTACGGGCGGCACGGCTCGTGCCATCGAGGACGCGGGCGTTCCCGTAACCCCCATCGAGGAGTTTACGGGCTATCCCGAGATGATGGACGGCCGCGTCAAGACGCTGCATCCCAAGGTTCACGGCGCGCTGCTTGCCCGTCGCGATTCCGAGCAGCACATGCAGGAAGCCGCTCAGCACGGCATTAAGCTGATCGACCTGGTCGTCGTCAACCTGTACGAGTTCGAGAAGACCGTTGCCAACCCCGAGGTCACCTTTGCGGATGCCATCGAGCACATCGACATCGGTGGCCCCTCCATGCTGCGCTCTGCCGCCAAGAACGCCGCGAGCGTTACCGTCATCTCCGACCCGGCCGACTACGACGCCGTCCTTGCCGAGATGCGCGAGACCGGCGGTTGCACCACGCTTTCCACCCGTCGTCGCCTGCAGGTGAAGGTCTACCAGACTACCGCCGCCTACGACACGGCTATCTCCCGTTGGCTCGCCGCCCAGGCAAGCGACGTGGCGGACACCTCTGCCAAGCTCGAGATCTCGCTGGAGAAGGTCGACGACCTGCGCTACGGCGAGAACCCGCAGCAGAAGGCCACGGTCTATCGCTTTGCCGAGGGCTGCGAGAACACCGCGAGCTCTCAGTTCCCGCTTGTGGGCTCCGAGCAGATCCAGGGCAAGCCGCTCAGCTACAACAACTATCTGGACGCCGATGCCGCCTGGAACCTGGTCCGAGAGTTCGACGAGCCGGCCTGCGTGATCCTCAAGCATCAGAACCCCTGCGGCTCCGCCGTTGCCGAGGACATCACGGCTGCCTACGACCGCGCCTTCGCCTGCGATCCCAAGAGCGCCTTCGGTGGCATCATCGCCTGCAACCGCGAGGTACCCTATGAGCTGGTTGAGCATTTCGCCGACCAGAACAAGCAGTTCGTCGAGGTTATCATCGCCCCGAGCTACACTGCCGAGGCGCTCGAGCGCATGGCCAAGCGCCCCAACCTGCGCGTGCTGGCGACCGGCGGCGTGGACCACGGCGCCCAGGTGGAGCTGCGCTCCATCGACGGCGGCATGCTGGTGCAGGAGGTCGACCACGTGACCGAGGATCCCGCGACCTTTACGTTCCCCACCGACCGCAAGCCCACCGACGCCGAGATGGCCGAGCTCGAGTTTGCCTGGAAGGTCTGCAAGGGCGTCAAGTCCAACGCCATCCTGGTCTCTAAGGGCAAGGCCGGCATTGGCATGGGCCCCGGCCAGCCCAACCGCGTGGATTCCGCGTTGCTGGCCTGCGAGCGTGCCGAGGACTTCTGCGAGCGCGAGGGCGTGGAGAAGGGCGGCTTTGCTTGCGCAAGCGACGCGTTCTTCCCGTTCCGCGACAACGTCGACGTGCTTGCCGCGCACGGCGTGACCTGCATCATTCAGCCCGGCGGCTCCAAGCGCGACGACGAGAGCATCCAGGCCTGCAACGAGCATGGCATCGCAATGGTCTTCACAGGAGCCAGACATTTTAGGCACTAGGGCTTTCCCAAGCACCCGACCTTGCCCCTCAAACCGTCGCTTGCGTACATTTAGTACGCGGCGCTCCTCTTTCGGGGCAATCTCGGGCACTTGGAAAACCCTTAATGGGATGTTGTTCTATCCCATTAAGCTGATTGATTGCCGGGCCATATCTTCAAAATAATCTCTGCAAAAGACGGCCGCTCCGTTTGGAGGGCCGTCTTTTTGGTATAAGAGGACGGAATGACTAACACGAAAGGTATGACCATGCCCCAGATTGATGATGCCGAGCTGTTTGGCAATGCCGAGGATCAGCGTGCGTACGAGGACTTTTGCGCCAATCAGGAGGCGGTCGAGAAGTTTACGCTCGACAAGCCCGCGCTTGTCTGCCGTTGGCGCATGTCCAACAAAAAGGTGCCCATGCTCAACCGTCACATCCGCGCGCTGTCCGAGCGCTTGGTGCAGGGCGAGCCGCTTACCCACAACATGCTCAGCTGGGCCAAGCAGCACGTTGAGTGGTCGCTTGCCGAGGGCGATTACACCGCGCACGACGGCGTACTCATGCTGGTGATCGACACCAACGGCAACGCCGCCATGACGGTGGGGGAGTACGAGCCGCTGGCCGACACGTCGGCCAAGGCACTGCGTGCCCGTTCTGCCGAGGCCCGCTCCGAGGCCGACGAGACCGGCGTGGCGCCCGAGCTGCTTGCTGCTGTCAACGACGGCGAGCTGGCCTTTGTGGCGCCGGCGGACGAGTGCCTGTGCGGCACGGCGACGCTCATTGAGCAGCTGGCCCAGACCAAGAGCATCCCAGTCACGCGCGTGGACATTCCCGCTCAGCTCAAAGGCGCGCTGTTCCTGGTGAGCGACGAGCACGGCGTGGTTCCCGCAACCGAGACGGACGCCGCTGAGTCCGATGCCGCCACGGTCGCCTTCTTCGCCGACGGCTACGAAAAGCTCCGCGCCCGCCGCTAAATGATTTTTCTGGGACGGGGATTTAATAATCATTTGATCCCCGCGCCCGTTGCGAGCGAGGGGCGAGCCAAACGCTTTCGTTCGCGAACAGTTCTGTCACCTTGGTGCCGCGTGGGGCGCGTGCCTGCGGCTTCGCGGTCATAATGGGACAAGACAACCAAGAGGGGAGCGGAATCCATGGCGCTGATCTATAGCGTTGAGGACGACGAGCCCATTCGTCGCGAGCTTGCTGACATCCTTGCTCGTGCCGGTTTTGGGGTCGAGGCCTGCGAATCGTTCGAGCACGTCTCGCGCGATATTCTCGCTGCCGCTCCCGACCTTGTGCTGCTCGACCTCACGCTTCCCGTCAAGGACGGCCAGCATATCTGCCACGAGGTTCGCCGCGAATCCGAGGTTCCCATCATCGTGCTTACCTCGCGCACGACCGAGATCGACGAGGTCATGGCCATGACGCTCGGCGCGGACGACTTTGTTCCCAAGCCCTATAGCGCGCGCGTGCTCGTAGCGCGCATTAACGCACTGCTGCGACGCACCGCCACTGCCGGCGAGCGCAGCACGGTCGTCCACAAGGGGCTGGAACTCGACCTCGCCCGCTCCGCGGTCACCAACACGCAAACCGGCGACAGCACCGAGCTCACCAAAAACGAGCTGCGTATCCTCTCGCTGCTTCTGAGCCGCGCGGGCAAGATCGTTTCGCGCTCGGCCATCATGCAGGACCTGTGGGACTCCGATGCCTTCGTGGACGACAACACGCTCACCGTCAACATCAACCGTCTGCGTACCACGCTCGACAAGATCGGCATTAAGGGATACCTCACCACGCACCGCGGCCAAGGCTATTCGGTTTAGGACCCGGTCATGTCGTTTGGCAAGTTCTTTAAAGACGCGTTGCTGCCCGTCGTCGTGTGGACGTGCGGCGTGTTGCTGAGCTGCTTTGTGCTGACGGTCGCCGGTGCTCCTGCATCTATCGTGATCGTGGCAATCGGCGTGTCCTTTGCCTTTGGCATGCTGGGTATCGTGATCGAATATACGCGCCGTCGCCGCTTTCTGCGCCAGCTGGAGCGTGCGGCCGAGGAGCTGGAGAGTCCCGCGTGGGTGCAGGAGATGGTGCAATGCCCAACCTATGCCGAGGGCGAGCTCGAGTACGAGGTCCTGCGCCGGGTGGGCAAAGCCGCCTGCGACGAGGTTGCCGAAGGCCGGCGCCAGACCGACGACTATCGCGACTATATCGAGAGCTGGGTCCACGAGGCCAAGCTGCCCTTGGCGGCCGCTCATCTGATTCTGGAAAACTTGGACGGCAGCGAAGACGACCTGTCGCGTGTGGATGACCTGGGTCGCGAGCTGGCTCGCGTGGAACGTTATATCGACCAGGCGCTGTACTATGCGCGCTCGGAAGTCGTGGAACGCGATTACCTGATTCGCCGCTGGGATCTTAAGACCTTGGTGACGGGTGCGATTAAGGCCAACGCGCGCGAGCTCATTGCGGCGCACGTGGCTCCGGTGTGCGAGAACCTCGATTTCGAGGTCTTTACCGACGAAAAGTGGCTCGAGTTTATCCTGGGCCAGCTCATTCAGAACAGCATTAAATATGCGCGCGAGGACGGCGCAAAGATCGTGTTTTCGGGCGCGTTGCTGGACGAGGGTCTGGCGAGTGAGCGCATTGAGCTCACCGTTGCCGACAACGGCTGCGGCGTGTGCGCAGCAGATTTGCCCCGCGTGTTCGAGAAGGGCTTTACCGGCGACAACGGTCGCACCACCAAGCGCGCAACGGGCATTGGCCTCTACCTGGTGGCGCGCCTGTGCTCCAAGATGGGCATCGACGTTACCGCAGCCTCCGACCCCGGCGAAGGCTTTGTCGTAACATTCGCCTTCTCGACGAATAAGTTCCAATATTTCGAGTAGCGCACACGGCAGACGTCCACCCAAACAAAACGTGCAGCCCAAACAAAACGTGCCGCCCCAACCGGGGCGGCACGCCATCTTTTATCAGCTAACTCGTTGAAGTATGGTGACGAAGGCGCAAGGCCGGGAGGGGTTATCTAAGCCGACATCCCGCAGCCGCGAAGCGGCGAGGACGTCGGCGTGATAACCCCGCAGGCCTTGCGCCGACGGGAAGGAACCTACTTCACGACCAGGATGTCGCAGTCCGTATTGCGCAGCAGGAACGTCGAAATCGAGCCCAGTAGCGCGTACTTAATTGAGGACAGGCCGCGGGCGCCGCAGAGCACCAGATCGGGCTTGACCACGTCGAGCATCTCATCCTTGAGCGTCTCGCGAATGCGGCCGGTACGAATCATGACCTCGACCTCGGGAATGTTGGGATTGGCCTTGGCCTCCTCGAGCTGCTTGGCGATGGAGTTGTTAAAGGCCTCCTCCAAGCCGTTGACCAAGTCGACCGGATAGGAACCGGCGCTCTCGAGTGCGGTGGAGTCGATGACGTGGCCGATGATCAGCTTGGCGCCGTTGTTCGCGGCGACCTTGATGGCGCGTGCGAGCACAAAATCCTGCTGCTCAGTACCGTCGAGTGAAACAAATACCTTGGTGTAGCCCTCGTTCATGGTTTCCTCCTTGGTCTATCGCACGGGCGCGGGGCTCGTGCGTCGGGCGGGCGCGGGTGCGTTGGCCGCCGGACACTTTATCTTTTTGCAGTTATACCCAAGGATTTCGGTTTGACCGCTCGCAATTCTGTGAACGGGCGAGTTTTTTGGTAAGGGTAGGCGTGGTTGCACCGCCAACGGTTGATAATGGGACATCGCCCGCATCGTCCGCAGAACATCTACCGGCGGGTGTCTAACGAGGGGGTCCCTTTGGATATTATCGAGCTTCTAAAATCTGCCTTCATGGGCCTGGTCGAGGGCATCACCGAATGGCTGCCCGTTTCGTCGACGGGTCACATGATCTTGGTGGACGAGTTCGTCAAGATGAACGTGAGCGAGACGTTCTGGAATATGTTCCTGGTCGTGATTCAGCTCGGCGCCATTCTGGCTGTCTGCGTGCTGTTTTTCCACGAGCTCAACCCGTTCTCGCCCAGCAAGGGTAAGGAGGGCCGCCGCGACACCTGGGTGCTGTGGGGCAAGATTGTGCTCGGCTGCATTCCTGCGGCGGCGATCGGCCTGCCGCTCAACGACTGGATGGAGGAACATTTCTACAATGCTCCCGTCGTGGCGCTGGCGCTCATTGTGTACGGCGTGCTGTTTATCGTGATCGAGAACTGGCGCGCGAGCAAGCGCGAGGAAATGGCCGTTGCCGGTTCGTTTGGTTCGCGTGCTGTGGTGTCGGGTGAACGTCCTGCCGGTGCGCACTTTGCGGCGTCCGCCGCGGCTACCGCCGAGGATGAGGACGATGACGATAACCTGGACTTTGGCTCCATCACTACGCTCGAGGACCTGAGCTGGAAGACTGCGCTGGGTATCGGCTGCTTCCAGGTGCTTTCGCTGGTGCCTGGTACGTCTCGTTCCGGTTCTACCATCATCGGTGGCCTGCTTTTGGGCTGCACGCGTTCGGTGGCGTCTAAGTTCACGTTCTTCCTGGCTATTCCCGTTATGTTTGGCGCAAGTGCGCTCAAGCTGGTCAAGTACTTCATCAAGGGCGGCACGTTCGGCACCAACGAGATCGCCATCTTGGGCGTGGGCTGCGTTGTGGCCTTTGTGGTTTCGCTCATCGCCATCAAGTGGCTCATGGGCTTCGTCCGCCGTCATGACTTCAAGTGCTTCGGCGTCTACCGCATCATCCTGGGCATCGTAGTGCTCGCATACTTCTTTGTTCTGGAGCCGATGCTCGGCCTTTAACTTAGTCGACGCTGCGCGGCGGCCAGGGCGACAACTTGTCATTCAAAGAGGGCGGCATGACCAAAAGGTCTATGCCGTCCTCTTTTCATGCCAATTTGTTCGCCCTGGCCGCCGCTCGCTGCTGCTGCCATGACATCGGTGGCTCCCTGATTGGTGCATTGGGGTCAGGTTATTTTGTACCGGCTTGGTGCAGACAAACCTGACACCTTTGCACCAAATTCGCTGGGGCGGGCCTGACGGCGGCGCACGGAGTCGTGGTGTGATTTGCGTCGGTGTCCGCGCGGCTCGGTATACTGATACGGCTCAAACTATGGCGCTGCCCGCAGGCGCGCCGTCCGTCAGATGAGGAGTCGCCCATGACCCAGCCCCTGCCCTGGGAAAAGAACACTGCCGCGCCCGTGTCGCCCGCGCCGGAGCCCGTGCCGCTCGATGCGTACACCGTCCCCGCCGCGCCGGAACCCGAGCTCGTTCCGCTCGACATCTACGACGCCCCGGCTCCGGCGCCCAAGCCCGCCAAGCCGTTCGTCGATATCGATAGCCTGAACCCCGCCCAGCGCGAGGCGGTCCTGACCACCGAGGGCCCGCTGCTGGTCCTTGCCGGCGCCGGCTCGGGCAAGACCCGCGTCCTGACCTTCCGCATCGCACATATGCTTGGCGACCTGGGCGTTAAGCCCTGGCAGGTCCTGGCCATCACGTTTACCAACAAGGCCGCGGCCGAGATGCGCGAGCGTCTGGCAGCACTCATCCCCAGTGGCACCCGCGGCATGTGGGTGTGCACCTTCCACGCCATGTGCGTGCGCATGCTGCGCGAGGACGCCGACCTGCTGGGCTACACCGGTCAGTTCACCATCTATGACGACGATGACTCAAAGCGCATGGTGCGTGACATCATGCAGGCGCTCGGCATTGAGCAAAAGCAGTTCCCCATCAACATGATCCGCAGCAAGATCAGCTCGGCCAAAAACGCCATGATTGGGCCCGAGGACATGCTCAAGAGCGCCGATAGCCCCAACGACAAAAAGGCCGCGCAGGTCTACCTGGAGCTGGAGCGCCGCCTGCGCGCCGCCAACGCGATGGACTTTGACGACCTGCTCGTGCGCGCTCTCGAGCTGCTGCGCACCCGCCCCGAGGTGCTCGATAAGTACCAGGAGCGCTTCCGCTACATTAGCGTCGACGAGTATCAGGACACCAACCACGTCCAATACGAGATCGCCAACCTGTTGGCCGCCAAGTACCAAAACCTTATGGTCGTGGGCGACGACGACCAGTCCATTTATAGCTGGCGTGGCGCCGACATCACCAATATCCTGGACTTTGAGAAGGACTTTAAAAACTGCAAGACCGTCAAGCTGGAGCAGAACTACCGCTCCACGGGTCATATCCTGAGCGCCGCCAACGCCGTGGTGCGTCACAACTCGCAGCGCAAGGACAAGCGCCTGTTTACGGCCGAGGGCGATGGCGAGAAGATCCAGGCTTTCCAGGCGAGCGACGAGCGCGACGAGGGCCGCTGGATTGCCGGCGAGATCGAAAAGCTGCACTCCAAGGGCACGAGTTACGACGACATCGCCGTGTTCTACCGCACCAACGCCCAGTCGCGTATTCTCGAAGATATGTTCCTGCGTGCGGGCGTGCCCTACAAGATCGTGGGTGGCACGCGATTCTTCGATCGTGCCGAGATCCGCGATGTCATGGCCTATCTCAAGATGATCGTGAACCCGGCCGACGAGATGAGCGTCAAGCGCGTCATCAACACGCCGCGCCGCGGCATCGGCTCCACCTCGATCCAAAAGATCGAGCAGCTGGCGCGCGACAACCGCTGCTCGTTCTTCCAAGCCTGCGAGATCGCGTGCGCCGAGACGGGCATGTTTAGCGCCAAGGTCCGCAATGGCCTGTCGAGCTTTGTGTCGCTGGTGCGCGAGGGCCGCCGCACGGACGGCGAGCTCAAGGACGTTGTCGAGATGATTGTCGACAAGACGGGCCTGCTGCAGGCCTTTCGCGCCGAGGGCACCATGGAGGCCGAGAGCCGCGCCGAGAACATCCAGGAATTCCTGGGCGTCGCCGCCGAATTTGAGGAGACGCACGAGGATATCGAGGGTACGCTCGAGAGCTTGGAAGAGCTGCGCGCGGCCGGTGTTGCCGATGTGCCGGCCGGCGCTGAGCCCGAGCCCGTTGTGGTGAGCGCACCTGCGCCCGAGCCGGGACCGTCTGCCCCGGTATCCTCGTTTGAGGCGCTCGTTGGCGCGCGTGATGCCACAGGTTCCAATCCGCTCGATAGCCTAGCCGCTCCGGTACTCTCGCCGCAGGACGCCCTGGCCGCCGCCATCGCGGGCAACGCGTATGCCGCGCCGACGGAGATGCCGGCGGGTGCCGTGCATGCCGACGAGATCGAGCGCACCTACGGTCCGCTCACCTGTAAGGCGCTTCCTGCTCTCATGGAGTGGCTGGCCCTGCGCTCCGACTTGGATTCCCTGGCCGGCGAGACGCATGCCATCACCATGATGACCATCCACTCTGCCAAGGGCCTGGAGTTCCCGGCGGTGTTCGTGGCCGGCATGGAGGAGGGCATCTTCCCGCACGTGCACGACTTTGGCGGCAGCGATGACCCGGGCAAGCTCGAGGAGGAGCGTCGCCTGGCCTACGTCGCCATCACGCGTGCCCGCAAGCGCCTGTTCCTGACCTATGCGGCCACGCGTCGCACCTACGGCTCGACCTCTGCCAACCCGCGCTCGCGCTTCCTTAACGAGATTCCGTTTGAGGATATCGAGTTTAGCGGCATCGGTTCTGCCGGTTTTGAGGGCACGGGCTGGGAAAAGCGCGGCGACCGTCACGGCACCTTTGGCTCGGGCATGGGCTCGGATATGTATGGCGGCAAGGTGTTTGGTTCGCATACGCGCTCGACCGGCGGCTCCGGCTCGCGCGGCGGGTCGAGCTTTGACGACTTCTTTGGCGGCAGCAGCTATGGGACCGAGCGCCATCGTGGGGTTTCGCCTGACGCCGGCCGCGTTGCCTCGACCTTTGGCTCGGGCGCGCCGCGAGCTAAAAAGCCGTCGTCCAAGGTGTCGCCGACGGTGGAGCGCAAGGTCGATCGCGCCAGCGCGTCGCAGGACTTTGCCGCGGGCGATACCGTGAGCCACAAGACCTTTGGCACCGGTACCGTGATCTCGGTCGCCGGAGACATGATCGAGGTTCAATTCGAAAAGACCGGCCAGACCAAAAAGCTGATGAAGGGCTTTGCGCCGATCGTTAAGCTGAATGCCTAACTGCGAGGTTGACCGGGCGCGTCGGGGGCTTTGGTCGCCTGCTCGGACAGTCCTGCTCGCACGGAGAGCACATTAAGTGCTCTCCGGCTCGTGCGGAACTC
>CAJJTG010000047.1 GCA_905194675.1 uncultured Collinsella sp.
CGCACCTGAGCGACGTAAGCGACGTTGGTCGAGGAGACCTTGTCCTCGAGCTGAACGCTCATGCGGGGATCGCCGGCGGTAGCGACGGTCAGATCGCCGGCCTCGACGTAGCCGAGCTCCTTAGCGGTCTCGATCGCCTTGACGATCGTGCCGTTGACGGTGCCCTGGGTAATCTCGGCCTGGTGCGGGATAACGCCCCAGTACATGATCATCTGCTGGACGGCCCACTCGTGGCGGGAGAACGCGCAGATCGGCATGTTGGGGCGGAAGTGCGAGATCAGGCGAGCGGTACGACCGGTGGTCGTCGGCACGGTGATGCACTTGGCGCCAACGGTGGTGGCCATGTTCACAGCGGACATACCCACAACGTTGTTGACAACGCGGGTGCCGTGAGCATCGGCCGGAACCTCGAGCGGAGCGTGGGCCGGGAGGTACTTCTCGGTCTCGAGAGCAATGCTGGCCTGCATCTTAACGGCCTCGACCGGGTACTTACCGGCAGCGGACTCGCCAGAGAGCATAACGGCGTCGGTGCCGTCGTAGATGGCGTTAGCAACGTCGGCAACCTCGGCGCGCGTCGGGCGCGGGTTCTGCTGCATGGAGTCGAGCATCTGCGTAGCGGTGATAACGGGCTTGTAGGCCGCGTTGCACTTGGCGATGATCTCCTTCTGGATGTGCGGAACAAGCTCGGGCTTGATCTCGATGCCCAGGTCGCCACGGGCGACCATGATGCCGTCGGAAGCCTCGAGGATCTCGTCGAAGTTCTCGACGCCCAGGGCACACTCGATCTTCGGGAAGATCGTCACGTGCTCGCCACCGTTCTCGCGGCAAAGCTTGCGGATGCCGCGGACGGACTCGCCATCACGGATGAAGGAAGCGGCGATGTAGTCGATGTTCTCGGTCAGGCCAAAGAGGATGTCCTGACGATCGCGCTCGGTGATAGCGGGCAGCGAGATGTTGACGTTGGGCATGTTGACGCCCTTGCGCTCGCCGATCAGGCCGTCATTCTTGACGACGCAGGTCATGTCCTGGCCGTCGACGGACTCGACCTCGAGGGCAACCAGGCCGTCATCGATCAGGATGAGGGAGCCCTTCTCGACCTCGGAGGGCAGAGCCAGGTAGTCGAGGGAGATGTGCTCAGCGGTGCCGTGGAAATCCTCGGACGTAGGCTGAGCGGTGACGACGATCTTATCGCCGGTCTTGACGGCAACCTTCTTGCCGTCGACCAGAAGGCCGGTGCGGACCTCGGGGCCCTTGGTGTCGAGCAGGATGCCGACAGGCAGACCGAGCTCCTTGGAAATACGGCGGACGCGCTCGATGCGACCGTGGTGCTCGTCGTAGGAGCCGTGCGAGAAGTTAAAACGGGCGACGTTCATGCCCGCCTTGATCATCTCGCGGATGGTCTCGTCGCTATCGCAGGCGGGACCCATGGTGCATACAATCTTAGTGCGCTTGTACATTCAGACCTCCATCTGACATCGTCTTGCGCTGATAGATAAACCATAAGAAATAAAACCGAGATGATTATAACGAAATGCCGACCGAATACCCCAAAAAATCGACCGTATGCCGAAATGGAAGTTCATTTTTTGCGGGAAAAACGGTATATGAAAAATCTTTACCAACCACTCCAACCGCTGCTATCTGGGCGATATGTCAGTTTGGCGATGTGCCGAAGAAAAAACGTTTTACCAATGTTGAGCATCACACGGTCTGCACCGTTGCGTGCGGACCATATTTCCAAACCGATTGTTTTGGCTAGACGCGCTGCTTTGGGGTACCATAGCTCCACTATCAACTGCCGCTCAGCACGGCAGCCTTGATGAGCCCTTGCCCTTCTCCTGGGAATTATGATCGGGCATCAATCTGCTGAGTGGCCCGAATCCCAGGAGGGGACTCTATATGCAAAAGGAATACCTGTCCGCCGCGGCGGAGGTGCTCAGCGACCAGGGCGTCGATGAGAACCTCGGCCTGAGCAACGACGAGGCGTCGTCGCGCCTCGCCAAGACAGGCCCTAACAAGCTCGAGGAAGCCGAGAAGACCCCGTTGTGGAAGCGCTTCTTTGAGCAGATGGCCGACCCCATGGTCATCATGCTGATCGTTGCCGCCGTCATCAGTGCGCTCACGGGCATGGTCAAGGGCGAGGCGGACTTTGCCGATGTCGCCATCATCATGTTCGTCGTTATCGTCAACTCGGTGCTGGGCGTGGTCCAGGAGGCTAAAAGCGAGGAGGCTCTCGAGGCCCTGCAGGAGATGAGCGCGGCGCAGTCCAAGGTGCTGCGCGACGGCAAGCTCGTGCACCTGCCGAGCGCCGAGCTCGTGCCCGGTGACGTGATCATGCTCGAGGCGGGCGACTCCGTCCCGGCCGACTGCCGCGTGCTCGAGAGCGCCACGATGAAGATCGAGGAGGCCGCCCTTACCGGCGAGTCCGTGCCCGTCGAGAAGCATGCCAACGTGATCGAGCTCGCCGCCGGTACCGACGACGTGCCGCTCGGCGACCGCAAGAACATGTGCTACATGGGTTCCACCGTGGTATACGGCCGCGGCCGCGCCGTCGTGGTCGGCACCGGCATGAACACCGAGATGGGTAAGATCGCCGGCGCCCTGGCCGAGGCCAAGGAAGAGCTCACGCCGCTGCAGGTGAAGCTTGCCGAGCTCAGCCGCATCCTCACCATCATGGTTATCGTCATCTGCGTCGTCATTTTTGGCGTCGACATCATCCGCCACGGCGTGGGCAACGTTCTCACCGATCCGACCGCGCTGCTCGACACCTTTATGGTCGCTGTCTCGCTTGCCGTCGCCGCCATCCCCGAGGGCCTGGTTGCCGTCGTGACCATCGTGCTTTCGCTCGGCGTGACCAAAATGGCCAAGCGCCAAGCGATTATCCGTAAGCTTTCCGCCGTCGAGACCCTTGGCTGCACACAGACCATCTGCTCCGACAAGACCGGTACCCTCACCCAGAACAAGATGACCGTCGTCAAGCACGAGCTCGCTGCGCCTAAGGAGAAGTTCCTGGCAGGTATGGCGCTGTGCTCCGATGCTCAGTGGGACGAGGAGCTGGGCGAGGCCGTGGGCGAGCCGACCGAGTGCGCGCTCGTCAACGATGCCGGCAAGGCTGGTCTTACTGGCCTGACCGCCGAGCACCCGCGTGTGGGCGAGGCCCCGTTCGACTCCGGCCGCAAGATGATGTCCGTGGTCGTCGAGACCCTGGACGGCGAGTACGAGCAGTACACCAAGGGCGCGCCCGACGTGGTGATCGGCCTGTGTACCCATATCTACGAGGGCGATAAGGTTGTCCCCCTGACCGAGGAGCGTCGCGCCGAGCTCGTGGCCGCCAACAAGGCCATGGCCGACGAGGCCCTGCGCGTGCTGGCGCTGGCAAGCCGCACCTACACCGAGGTCCCGGCCGACTGCAGCCCCGCCGCGCTCGAGCATGACCTGGTCTTCTGCGGCCTGTCCGGCATGATCGACCCGGTCCGCTCCGAGGTCGCCGACGCCATCCGCGAGGCGCACGACGCCGGTATCCGCACCGTCATGATCACGGGCGACCACATCGACACTGCCGTGGCCATTGCCAAGCAGCTGGGAATCGTCACCGATCGCAGCCATGCCATCACCGGTGCCGACCTCGATCGCATGAGCGACGAGGAGCTCGACGCACACATCGAGGACTACGGCGTGTACGCCCGCGTCCAGCCCGAGCACAAGACACGCATCGTCGAGGCTTGGAAGTCGCGCGACCAGATCGTGGCCATGACGGGCGATGGCGTCAACGACGCCCCGTCCATCAAGCGCGCCGACATTGGCGTTGGCATGGGCATCACCGGTACCGACGTCACCAAGAACGTCGCCGACATGGTACTTGCCGATGACAACTTCGCTACCATCATCGGCGCCTGCGAAGAAGGTCGTCGCATCTACGACAACATCCGCAAGGTCATCCAGTTCCTGCTTTCGGCTAACCTTGCCGAGGTCTTCTCGGTGTTTATCGCCACGCTCATCGGCTTTACCATCTTCCAGCCGGTGCAGCTGCTGTGGGTGAACCTGGTCACCGACTGCTTCCCCGCGCTCGCGTTGGGCATGGAGGACGCCGAGGGCGACATCATGAAGCGCAAGCCGCGCAACGCCAAGGACGGTGTCTTTGCCGGACATATGGGCCTGGACTGTGTGGTCCAGGGCCTTATCATCACCGTGCTGGTGCTGGCGAGCTTCTTTGTGGGCGTGTACTTTGACATGGGCTACATCCACATCGCCGATATGATCGCCGGCAATGCCGACGAGGAAGGCGTGATGATGGCGTTCATCACGCTCAACATGGTCGAGATTTTCCACTGCTTCAATATGCGCAGCCGTCGTGCGTCGCTGTTCACCATGAAGAAGCAGAACAAGTGGCTGTGGGCTTCCGCCGCGCTGGCGCTGGTGCTGACGGTGATCGTAACCGTGCAGCCGACGCTTGCCGAGATGTTCTTTGGCCCCGTGACGCTTGAGCTCAAGGGCGTTGTCGCTGCCCTGGGCCTGGCCTTCCTGATCATCCCGCTGATGGAGATCTACAAGGCGATCATGCGCGCGGTCGAGAAGGAGTAAGTTAACCTGTCCGGGCCCGCCCCTGCGTGTTTTCTTCTTCGCTGATCCTCGCGCTTCGCGCTGCGGGATCGCTCAGAAGAAAACACTCCCGGGGTGGGCCCTACGGTATCCTTACTGGCTTTTCTCCCGCGCGGATGAAAAAGGGCTGAGGGAAAGAAGGTGAGCGGCCGAGCAATTGCTCGGCCGCTCGTTTTGAATAAAGGATGTGCCCTTTGGAAACCCCTCTCGGCGGGCGGGCCCTGCGGTGACGTTGCTGACTTTTCTCCCGTGTGGATGATAAAGGCTGAGGGAAAGTGTGTGGGTCGGTCGAGCATTTGCTCGACCGACTCTTTTTTGTGGGAAAATACCTGCTCAGTTGTGATTTATGGTGCTGGGAGGCGCTTGTGGGCAAGGCTAAGGCTAAGGCGAAGAAAAAGACGACGGGGGCGCGGGCTAAGCGCGATCGTCGTCGGAAGCTCGCGACCGAAGCCCCTGCATCTGCTGAGGAATTGCTGGCGAGTGTACCGGGGCTTGACGCGCTGCAGGATGTTCCGGCGTTTGATGACCTGCCGGTCGATGAAGCTCAGCAGACTGCCTTTGATGATTTCTGCGCACATGCCGAGGAGCCCGAGCAGATGCAGCTTGGCGCCGTGGTGCGCCTGGACCGCGGGTTTCCGCTGGTGGCGACTGCCGATGACACGTTTCGTGCCGAGCATGCCGTGGGGTTTGCCAAGTCGCGCGGCGAGGACGAGGTCCTGCTGCCTGCCGTGGGCGACCGTGTGGCGGTGCGCCGCGCTCCCGGGCACGATATGGGCGTGATTGAGTGCGTGCTGCCGCGCCGTACGAGCTTTGAGCGTTGGCGTGGCCGTGCCCGCGGTGAGCGCCAGGTGCTCTGCTCCAACGTTGACAGCGTGCTGATCGTGCAGGCGCTCGGCGCCGGCGAGGTGCTGCTCGATCGCGTGGCGCGCTCACTGGTATTGGCGCTCGATTGCGATGCCGAGCCGGTGGTGGTGCTCACCAAGGCCGACCGCTGCGAGGCCGATGAGCTCGAGCGCGATCTGGACCGCGTGCGTCGTCTGGTGGGTCCGGACGTGCGCGTGATCGTGACGTCTTCTGCCGAGGGCCGCGGTCTGGACGAGGTCCGTGCCTGCGTGCCTGCCGGGAGCTGCGCCATGATTCTGGGCGAGTCGGGTGCCGGCAAGTCGACGCTGCTCAATGCACTGCTGGGCCACGATACGTTGGCGACCGGCGGTGTGCGCGAACGCGACGACCAAGGTCGTCACACTACCGTCGCGCGCGTGATGGTGGCGCTGCCGGGCGACGCCGGCGTGATCGCCGATGCCCCGGGTCTGCGCAGTTTGCCGCTCGTGGGTCACGAGCGGGGTCTGGCATGCGCCTTCCCCGAGATTGTCGAGGCATCGCGTGCGTGCCGGTTTGGCGACTGCACGCATACCCACGAACCGGGTTGCGCCGTTCGCGAGGCCGAGGACGCCGGGCAGATCGACGGCCTGCGTCTGGAAACGTTCCAAAACTTGGCGTCATCCATGCGCGTGAGCGCTCAAATGCTCGATCCCGATGTCCATCTGTAATTGAATTTATCTATGACAGCCGTCTCCCAACTGTTCGGGAGACGGCTTTTTTGCTGCGGAAAAGCCTCGAAACATGCAGTTTGCTGACGTGCTGACCAAAACCTTGTCACGAGCTTGACGGGCTGTTCAGCTTTTGGTCAGCGATTGGTTTGACATCGAAAACCAAGATTGCGATTGCGCCGCTTTGCACTCTGGCCGCCCAGACAATGGTGGTACGGGCATTCGCCCGGCACTGCCATGAGAGGAGCGGCCGTGAACAAGAGCAAGCGCATCGCCATCAGTCTGGTCGCGGGCGTGCTCGCTGCTCTGCTCTGCATGGTTTACGGCTCGTCGATCCGCTCGCAAGCCGAACAGGTCCAGGCTGAGACCTTGGCCAAGTACGGTGGCGATCGCGTCGAGGTATGCGTCGCGGCGCGCGATATCGATGTGGGCGAGACCCTCGATGAGACCAATGTCATAACCCAGGAGTGGTTGACGAGTCTGCTGCCGCGTGACGCGGCGACCGAGCTACGCCAGGTGCGCGGCGACGTGACGACTTCGCGTATTCCCAAAAACGCCGTGATCTGCAATGTCTACACCAAGGCCGAGAGCCACATGCTCGAGGTGCCTAAGGGCAAGGTCGCCGTTTCGGTGGCGGTCGATGCCGAGCACTCGGTCGGCGGTGCTGCGGGCGTGGGCAGCTACGTGGACGTGTACGTGCAAAAAGACGGCGTAACCGATCGGCTGTGCGGTGCGTACGTGATCGATACCAGTGAGGATTCCGGTTCCACGCGCGAGGGCAAGATCGAATGGGTGACGCTGGCGGCTGACCCCGAAGACGTCAAGGAACTGCTGGGAGCCTCGGGCAAGGGAACGGTCAGCTTGACGATTCCCGCCACGGCGCGCGGCAAAAAGAGCGGAGGCGACGAGTGATGAAGGCGATCTGGCTTGCGTGCTGCGCGTGCGGCGATTACGGGCTGTTGCAGCGGGAAGTCGAGGGACGTGATGTGGGTGCACAGGTGCTTCGCGTGGGTGACCTGGACGGGCTGGTTTCCATGGCGCGGGCGTTTCCGTCGCGCCGCGGGGCTGCCATCATCGCGGCGTCTCTGTTTGATACTGAAGATGTGCGCAAGACTGTTGCGCGCCTGACGGCCGAAGGCCGCGTGAGTCGCGTGGTCGTGTTGATAGAAGCGCTCGATCCGTCGGATATCGAGGGGCTGTTTCGCGCGGGGGCGACCGAGGTCATCGCTGCACACAGTATATGCGGCAACGGGCGTGCGGGCGAGGGAGCGGTTGATTCCGATCGGCGCATGACGATTGAGCCCGATGCTTTTGTTGATAGGGAACCCGGGGCGCCTCGCGCTACAAGAGGCCCGCGTGTTGATGATTATGGAAAAGCGGAAGCCGAGCATGGTCGGCGCCCCCGGAACCCCCTTGTAGACGATGACGCTGGAGGGCCGGCGCAGCATGCTGGCGACTCCCCGGCTGTAGATATGGGATACGTGCACGGCGTGAATCTGGCGGATGAACTCGACGAAGTTGAGGGCTTTGCCGGGTGCGGCGAGTTGTCGCTGATGCAGCATGAGCAGATTGTACAGAACGAGCCTGCCTCGCAGACCGAACAAGCTGCCATGCCGGCTTGGACGCAGCGTGTGGTTGCGGCGGGGGAGACGGGTGCGCTGCCACCGACGCCCGCCCCGCCGCCTCCGATGCCGCCGGCAGACGCTGCCGCTCCGCCGCATCGAGCTCCGGTCATCTGCGCTATTTCGGGTTCGGGCGGTTGCGGCAAGTCGACGATCGTTGCCGCCATGGCACACACATCGTCGCTGTTGGGCTTGCGTGCCGCCGTGCTCGACCTGGACCTGATGTTTGGAAACCTTTACGACTTGTTAGGCGTCGATGCTCCGCGCGATATGGCGGCACTTATCGAGCCGTCGGCGGCGGGCACGCTCACCGAGCCGGATATCGTAGCCACATCGATGCGCGTGGCGCCGGGCGTTACGCTCTGGGGTCCCGTCGCGGCGCCCGAGCAAGCCGAGCTCATGGCGCGTCCGGTGGAGCTACTGCTTGATGTTCTGCGTCGCGAATCCGACGTGGTCTTTATCGATACCTCGGTCTTTTGGGGCGACGCCGTGGCGGCTGCGGTGGCGGCGAGCGACCGTTGCCTGGTCGTTGGCGATGCGGCGGTGTCGTCCGCGACATCGGCGTCGCGCGTCATCGAACTGGCAAGTCGAGTAGGTGTGCCGCGCACGCGCATGAGCGCCGTGTTCAACCGGTTCGGTGCGCGCGGGGCAGACGAGGACGTCGCCATGCGCTTTGAGATTGCCTGTGCGTTGAGCTCCAAGATTCGTATCGCCGATGGCGGGCAGGATCTCGCCGCGCTCATGGCGTTTGGGCGCGCTGACGAGGCGGTGGGGCAGACCAGCGCTTTTGCGACTAGCATGCGCGAGGCCACGCGCGAGATGCTCGTGGAACTGGGGTGCGCCGTCGGCCCTTGGAGCGATATGGTCGCCGACCGTGCAACGCGTACCGAACGCCCGCGTATCCGCCTTCCCTGGTCGCGCGAGGGTGATCAGCGATGAGCCTGCAAACGAGGATTAAGGCTGCCGGCGCTGCAGCGGCGGCAGCGCCTGTAGATGCGGGGCGTCGCCGCGCGGTGAAACGACGCACCAAGCGCGCCGTGATGGACCGCATGGGTTACGACGAAGTGGCGCGTATCAGCGCCTATATCGACCCGGCACTTGCCCGCTCGGAATTGCGTCCTGCGGTGGAGGCGGCGCTCAATGTTGAGGAGTCGACCGATCTCGCGACGCCCGAGCGCGAGACCATCATCGACGAGATCTTGGATGACGTGGTGGGCTTGGGGCCGTTGCAGCCGCTCATCGAGGACGACACCGTTACCGAGATCATGATCAACGGCTGCCGCTCGGCTTTCTTTGAACGCGGCGGCGTCTTGTACCCCATCGAGCATGCGTTTGAGGATGATGAGCAGATCCGTGTGCTTATCGACCGCATTATCTCGCCACTTGGCCGCCGTATCGACGAGCGCAGCCCCATCGTCAACGCCCGCCTCAAAACGGGCTATCGCGTCAACGCGGTGATTCCGCCTGTGGCGATTGACGGACCGATTCTCACCATCCGAAAGTTCTCGGACCGTATCTGCTCGCTGGACGAGCTCGTGGGGTTGGGATCGCTGCCGCTTTGGTATGCGCAGCTGCTGTCGTGTGCGGTGTCGCTGCGACAGGACCTGGCGGTTGCGGGAGGCACGGGATCTGGTAAGACCACCCTGCTCAACGCGTTGTCATGTGAGATTTCCACCGGCGAGCGCATCGTGACGATCGAGGACTCTGCCGAGCTCAAGTTTGCGCATCATCCGCACGTGGTGCGCTTAGAGGCGCGCGAGGCTTCAATTGAGGGCGAGGGCGCGGTGACGATCCGCGACCTGGTAACTAATGCCCTACGCATGCGCCCCGACCGCATCGTGGTGGGCGAGGTGCGCGGTGCCGAGTGCTGCGACATGTTGCAGGCCATGAACACGGGCCACGACGGGTCGCTCACCACACTTCATGCGGGTTCAGAACAGGAGACCGTGGTGCGTCTGACGTTGCTTGCACGTTATGGCATCGATCTGCCGAGCGAGCTCATCGAGGAGCAGATTGCCATGGCGCTCGACGGCATCGTGATGTCCGAGCGCCACGCCGATGGCAGGCGTTTCGTCTCCTCGTATTCGGGGGTGCGACGCGCCGCATCGGGTGGCGTAGAGCTCGAGCGCTATGTGACGTTCGATGCCGCCGAGCGCACCTGGACGCTTGACCGCGAGCCGCCGTTTATCGCAGAAGGCCTGCGGTCGGGGACGCTCACACAAGAGGAGGTGGACGAATGGAGATCACTGTGCCCCTCGTCGTAGGGGGCTTGGCAGGGCTTTCTGTCGCGACGGCGTGCGGAGTGGAACCTCGTGTGCCGCAGGTACCGCCGGCGGAGCTGGCACGTCAGGCGCTCGAGACGGTGGCAGAGAAGCTGCCGCGTGAGCTGGTGGAAAACGATCTGCTGAAAAAGATCGCCCGTTCGTGGGCATCGCTGGCTCCGGCGCATCGCCTTGGCCTCGTGATCGAAGATGCTTCGGGACGTTTGGCGTTTCTGCTGCTATCGAGCGGTGTCTGCTGCGTTTTACTAACGATGGTGTCGTTATCGCCCCTCGGATTTGCCTCGGGACTTGTTGCTCCGTTTGCCGTTGGTGCTGCTTGGGATGGCTTTGAGAGCCGGCGCGAGCAACACGATGCAGAAGAGGCAATGCCCGAGGCGTTTACCGCACTTTCCATGTCGCTTGCCTCGGGACATTCGCTGGCCCAGGGCATGCGCTTTGTGGGCGCTCATGCGCAAGAGCCAGTGCATACCGAGTTTTTGCGGGTGGCGGCGGCGATCGATTGCGGCATCTCGGCGACCGACGCGCTCGATGACTTGCTCGTGCGTATCGACGCCCCCGGTCTTTCGCTTGTGACCTTGGCGCTTAAGGTGTCTCAGCGCACCGGCGCTCCGCTTGCCGACTTACTGTCCGAGGCGTCGAGCATGGTGGGGGAGCGCATCGAGCTCAAGCGCCGCCTGGATGTTAAGACGTCGCAGGCTCGCATGTCTGCGCATATGGTCGCGGCGATGCCGGCGGGCATGTGCGCGGTGTTGGCGCTGCTTTCGGCAGATTTTCGTCGCGGTCTTGCGACGCCCGCCGGCGCGGGCGCTGTGGTGTTGGGTCTTGCCCTCAACGCCGTTGCCCTGGTGGTTATCCGGCGCATTATGCGGGTGGAGCTATGAGCGCCCCGGTTGCAGTTGCGGCTTGCCTGTGCGCCCTGAGTGTATTTGTCGCGACGGGTTTGGATCGGGCGGATGCACGCAAGATCGCAGGGGCCTGCAAGCGCGAGGCGGTGCTGGTCGCTGCCGCGGGTCGCTCGGTGGTCGATGCTCTGACCGCGCGAGTGAAGGGCGCGGTTGGAGCGGGCGGCCCGGCGCGAGTGTCGCTCGGCGAAGTTTCCGAGATGATCGATGTTGTGCGCTTGGGTCTTTCGGCCGGTCTTTCGTTTGATGCGGCGCTTGAGATTTTCTGCGCCAACCGCCGGTCAGTGCTGGCTCTTCGCCTTGAGCGCGCCTGCATGGCGTGGCAGGTGGGCGTGGGCACGCGTGAGGACGAGTTGTTGGCCGCCGCGCGCGACCTGGACGTGCGAGCGCTCGAGACCTTTGCCATCACGGTGGGGCAGGCGCTCGCCCTGGGTGCCCCACTTGCCGAGACGCTGGCCGCTCAAAGTCGCGAGATCCGTGCGGCTCATCGCGCCGCGGTCGAGCGCGAGATCGAGCGTGCGCCCGTCAAGCTGCTGATTCCCACCGGCACGCTCATCTTGCCGGCGTTGCTTCTGTCCATATTGGGCCCGCTGCTGGGAGCAGGCGGGATGATGTAGGGAGGAATACATGAACACGATGACTGACACCGCTGGCAAGGTGCAGGGCTGGGCGTTTTGCCGGGCGGCACATGTTCGTCAGCGCGCCAAGGAACTATTGCAGGAGGAGAGTGCGCAGGGTACCACCGAGTATGCCATCTTGGTCGGCGTGCTCGTGGTGATCGCGATTATCGCCATCGTCGCATTTAAGGGCAAGGTCCAAGATCTATGGAACGCTATCAGCGAGGGCATCAACAGCCTGTAGAGGGCGAGCGCCCCGTCGGGGTGCTGCTGGTGTTTGCTTGCCTGACCGTGGCGATAGCGGCGGTGCTTTGGGGGCTTAACGCCGCGCGGCAGCAGCGTCCTGGGACCGCCTCCGATTTGGGCTCAGATTCGGCGGTGGCGTCTCAAAAAGATGAGATGCGAGATGCGGACGATTCGGATGTCGCTGTCACGGCGCAAACCTTTCTGCGGACGCTCGACAAGCGGTCTGGCACTGCGACGGATTCGCCTGGGGGCAACGCGATTGCGGTCCGGCTTGCATGGTCCGAGGACCGACCGATGACCGAAGCGGCAGCGGATATGCTGCGTGCCTATCACGAGGTACCCACGGCACAACTTGCTCTGAGCGGCTATCTCGATATCAAGGGCAACGTGTGGGGCGCTATCGTGCGCGACGGACGCGGCTGGGTCGATATGGTGACGGTTGCCGCGGATACTGGCGATGCTTCGTGTCGTCTGCGCGCCGTGCGCCTGGTCCCGCAAACAATAAACTCAAAGGAGGGATCGTGAAATGCATGGCGTTCTGCGTGAAGAGGTTGCCCAAGCGACTGTGGAATACGCCATCGTCACGGTGGCGCTGTTATCGATCGTGCTGGCGATTGCGGGACTTTGGCGTGCTGGCACCGATGGGCGCTTGGCGGCGCTGGTCGAGCGGGCGGCATCCCATGGCGTTGCCTCGATGTCGGTTATCGACGCCGCTGCGGGCGCTAAGGACATCGCGTTGTATTGATATCGCGTGCGAGGACCGGGCGCAGTCTACGGTCGAGGCCGCTTTTTTGCTGCCGACGTTTCTGACGCTCATCCTTCTCGCACTGCAACCGGTGTGCCTGCTCTATACGCGCGCGGTCATGGAGTCTGCCGCCGCCGAGACCGCGCGGCTCATGACCACGACGACGGCGGAGGACGACGATCTTAAGGAGTTCACCCGCCGCCGGCTTGCCGCAGTGCCCAACGTTTCGATCTTTCATGCCGGCGGGCCGCTGTCGTGGGATATCGAGCTTGGCCGGGCCGGTGCGGGTGGCGTCTCGTCCGTGTCCGTTTCCGGCGAGGTCAAGCCGTTGCCCGTGATCGGTGCGTTTGCGCAGGCTATGGGTGGTGCCGCCGAGGGCGGCTACGTTGAGCTCAAGGTCGATGTCTCGTATCAATCGCGTCCCGAATGGCTGGAGGGAGATTATGATTCGTGGATTGCTACATGGGATTAAGCGTTTCTGGTCTAGACGCGTTTTGACGCGCCGTCCGAGTTGCCATTGCAAGCGAGGTGGCTTTATGGGTCGAGCCGGTGTCGATCTGTTTATCGAAGACGGTGCCTATACCACGCTCTCCTCTGCGGTGGTCATCCTAGTGGTGCTCACATTGTTGTTTTCGTCGACCGCGGCGATATGGAGCATGTCGCGTGCCGGGGACACCCAGGTGGCGGCTGATAGCGGCGCGCTGGCGGGTGCCAACGTGGTGTCGTCCTATCACACGGCTGCCACGGTGGTTGATGCGAGTATCTTGAGTCTGGGGCTGGCGGGGTTTGCCACGATCGGGACGGGCCTGGTCGCCATCCTCATCCCGGGTGCCGAGCCGGTTGCCGGCAATATGGTCGACACCGGGATCGAGATCATTAAAACGCGCAACAAGTTTGCCAAAAGCGCATCGGAAGGCTTACAGAAAATCGAGACGGCTCTGCCGTATCTG